>JALSOK010000160.1 GCA_026986535.1 Caldifarciminota bacterium | reverse complement strand
AAGCGGAATATGTGGGTTATGTTCCCTATGTACTGAAGAACCTGGTTGTGGAGGCTGACCGCACCAAGGAAGTCATCATAAAGATGAAGCCCGCCGAAGCGGCTGTGAAACTCAAGGAAGAGGTGGTAGTCGCGAAGGAGCCCGTTATCAAAAAGGACCTGACCGCCAGTGTGGATAAGATCAGGACCGATAAACTCGAGAGTCTTCCCGTGGTCGATGTGCAGCAGGCAATCCAGCTTCAGGCCGGAGTAAAGCAGGTTGGTGGGGTGCTTCAGATTCGTGGTGGTCGTATAGGAGAAGTGGCGTATGTGGTCGATGGCGCTGACATGAGGGACCCCTATTCCGGGGCCAGAACTCCTGAACTTCCTCTTAATGCTGTTGCTGAAATATCTGTCAACAAGGGTGGTTTTGGTGCTGAATATGGTGATGCAGCATCCGGTGTGATAGAGGTTGTTACCAAGGAGGGGACTGATCGATTCGAGTTTCAGGGCAGGGTAAGAACCAGGAATTTTTCTCTCCTGAATAATATCTACATGGGGGATATGCCGATTGGTGCGGGCATGGTGGAATTTCTCAATTATGATAAGGCTGATGTGTATGCGAAGTGGCTTGAGCCAAGATATCTGGGCAATTTATATAACGACATCTATGCCTTCGAGAAGGCCAAGTACGAGTCCTATACTGCCATGAATTTTAATAGCGGAGATCCCCTCCTGTCTGATATGAAGGAATTGTATGGTTTTTACAATGGTTATCCTACTGCTGAGCAGTTCTATAACAGAAAGAACAATCTCGGCAGGATCGAGCTTGCTGCTTCCGGACCAATTATAAAAAAGAAGCTTAGATTCAGTGGTTCTATAGATTTCTTCAAAAGTTACGGGAATTTTCATAGAAGTGACCCCAACGATGGAAGTGCAGAAGTGAATGCAGGAAACAGGACCTTTAACTGGCAGTTTAAGCTCACTTATCTACCTACCAGTTCTATAAAGTTCTTCCTCAACACCGTTGGCACGAGGGCTTTCACTACTACATGGACTCCCGGATACAGGCTCGCTGTAACCCATAACACTTATTATAAGAGCAACAGGTTTGGGCTCGTTGGCGGTGTCAACTATCTTATTTCTCCCAAGACCTATGTGGAACTGAGGCTTTCCCAGTACAATACATCACTTCTGATGAACATATTCGAGGATATAGACCTCGATGGAGTCGATGACTTTGCCGACAGGGACTGGGATGGATATGTGGAGATCGACAAGGATGCGCTTAACTACATACTTACGCTCAATAATGGCAATAGTTACCAGTATAACTGTGGACCCCTTCTGGATAGAATCGCTGTGGATCCCAACTATATTCAGGAGGATCATGGGGAATATGTGGAGCTGAGAAGTTTCTGGTGGGAATCCAATGTTCTGAGCTGTTATCCCAATTTCGATAGACCTATAACTCTGGTGACCGGTATAACTCCGGAAGGTGATACTCTGACATTGGTTTCCGGTCAGTTCCCCGAGGGGGTGGTTTTCAGAGACACCCTGTTTAAGTTCAACAGTCTTATGTATCCGGATCCCATGACTTACGATAGGGGTATATGGCACTGGGACAGGAGAAACAGGTTTCAGGCGAAGCTGGACTATGTGGCGCAGGATTTCATGAATCTCAAGAATCATGAGGTTAAGATGGGTTTTCAGTTCGAGAATATCAGGCTTATGCAGGATGATCAGGACTTCCCCAGCGGTTCCAATACTTATCCTGACCCTGTGGATGCCAATCCGAGAAAATTTGCAACCTATATAAGGGATAAAATGGAATTCGAAGGGATGGTTGCCAATGTGGGTGTAAGGCTTGATTACTTCGATCCCAATGCATACATGCCTGCCGACCTTAATATGCCTGTCAAACATTACGAAGATGGATATGTGGGATTCATGAGTGTGGATTCTCTTGATGGGGCATGGACATGGGATAATGGGCTTGGCATAAGGAGGGATACTCTGAATATTAAGGATCCCGTCAGGGTTAATCCCGTTTATTACCTGAGTCCACGAATCGGTGTTTCGCATCCCATAAGCGAGAGGGATGTGTTGCATTTCACTTACGGGCACTATTTCCAGATACCCAGGTTGTTTGCCCTTTATTCCAATAACTGGTGGCTTTTCCCCGGAGCGTATCCGGTTGCTCCAAATCCGGGTCTGAAACCGGAGAAAACCATCTCTTACGAGCTGGGGGTCAGACATGCCTTTAATCCATACATGTTTGTGGATGTGGTGGGATTCTATAAGGACATATATGACCTGATACAGTCCAAAGTCTACTATATATACGATGTGGACCAGTTTGGTAATGTTTATCGTACGGGTAAATGGTATAGTCTTCCTGTTAACTCCGACTATGCTTCCGTGAGGGGCTTTGAAGTTCAGTTTGCCAAACAGCCTGGCGGTGAATTTCTGCCCAACCTGTCCTTCGATATAAATTATACTTTCCAGGTTGCAAGGGGTAGCAATTCCGGGACCTTCGCCACCTACCTTCTGACATACTATGGCATTCCTCCTGAGTATACGAAGGAGTATTATCTGAACTGGGACCAGAGGCATTCGGTTATAATGAATATCGCCTGGACAGTACCTTACAGGGCTGAAAATACTCTCAGGACTGGATGGGGTGTGAGCCTGGTTTATACTTATGGAACGGGGTATCCCTATTCTCCCCCTCTGAGAAATCCCAGGGATGTGCTGGAGAGGACGAACTCTCTCAGGTATCCGGGACTCCAGAACGCGGATCTCAATCTTTACAAGCTCTTCAAGGTTGCTGGTGTGAATCTGAAGCTCTTTATGAATGTTTATAATCTGTTCAACGATAACGAAATTTACAGGTATAGCAATGTGGATGCTTATTTCCAGTGCGTCGAACAGCCGGCTCTGTGTAATGGAATTCCCGCCGAGGGTACTCAGGGGGATATAACCATCTACAATCCCAGGAGAAGAACCGAGATAGGTATTGAGTTTAACTGGAGGCAGTAGTTATGATCAGGAGATTTGGGGCTTTCATCGTGGGCCTGCTCATTGCGGGCCCCCTGTTTGGTATGAAGGAAGGGGGGTATTATTATCCCCAGGGTGTGACTAGGGGCGCGAGACTTGATATAGGATATACATGGGATACCAAGTGGAACAATCTGGAATTTGGAAATAACCAATCTGATCCTGTTTCTTATAACTGGCCTGGAAATCAGAATAATGATCATCTTTATAAAGGTGGACTCTGGGTAGGTGCCAAATATGGAGGAAATATATTAGTTTCAGCCGCGTTTTACGATAATGAATTTGAATCTTGCGGGGCTGCTGCCAGTAGTCCAACCGGGTTCATACTTGTGGGACCACAAAAGTCTGGAAAGGATGCGTTGACTGAGGTCTGTGAAAAGCAGGGTGTCAACGGAGGTATTCCTATAGGGGTAAGAGTTTTTGAGAGAACACTCTCATGGCCCAACTATCCATACAACATGTTCTTTGGTCATGAGTACTACATTATATTCGAGAATCCCCCTGCTCCCATACTCGACGAGGTATATGTTTCCGTCTGGTTCGATGCTGATGTTTGTGGTGTGGAGGGTGGTCAGTTCTGGTATACCGATATGACCGCGTATGACGGTTTATATAATTCCGCATATCAGGAAGATCCGAGATATGCTCAGATAGAGGATAAGATGGGTCGGATAGATGAGTATACCATAAAGGCAGATACTGCATATCCGGGACCTGATGGAGTGCTGGATGGATATTTCGTCTGGGGAGACGAGCCTGAAGAGAGAATAATATCTGCAAAAGCCGGTTTCGATACCACCAATCTTCCCACCCTTCCCGATGGAAGGAAGTATATGTACATAATTCCGAATAACATGTCTTACCTGTACACCAGCCCGGAAAACCCCGATGCTTATCAGCAGTGTGGTTATATCTTCGCCGCACTCGTATATGCAGATCCCACGGAGAATGACAGTATCCTCCCGGATGGAGGTCGTATTCCCAGGCCCCATTCGCATCAGTGGTGGACGATAGAGACTGATCCCAATGCTGGAGATCAGTATATGTTCGAATATATGTCTGGAAGGGCTCCTAAGACATTTTTCTATCGATTTGCACCAAGACCTAATGTTTTAGGTGGTTCATACTTCGATTATAGATTTCTCCTCACCGTTGGTCCTTACAGAGATATTCAGCAGGGTGATACCATAAGGCTGGTTTTCGTCACCGGCGTGGGCAAGGGGCTTAACGGTGGTCCCAATGTGTGGGATAACAACAAGTATTATCTCGGCGCCAGGCAGCTGGTTCAGTATGCATACAGAGCATACTATAGTGGTTCAAAGACCGGTGATCCCGGCCATCCCACCCCTCCAAAGGTTCTGGATCCCAATGATGATCACTGGAGGGTTCCCATGCCTCCCCCGTCCCCAACCCTGAACTACAGTGCTGTTCCCGGAAGGGTGGATCTTGTCTGGGATAATCTTCCGGAGAATACACCGGATCTGGTTACCGGGAATATAGACTTCGCTGGATATGTGGTATTCAGGTCCCTTTTCGTTCCTGCTTTCCAGAGTCCAACAATTGGACCCGATGGATTCAATCCGGGAGGTGTTAAGGCCATTATCTTCAAACCCGGGCTTACTGATGAAGAAAAGCAGATTGCCCTTTCCACCATGTTCGGTCTTTCCGCAGATGCACTTGTGGATTCGTTCGTGAATGCAGGGGTTCTGGTGCTTGATACCCTTGTATGGTCTTATTCCGATACTACAGTGACCAGTGGTTATCCCTATTACTACGCAGTTGGTGCTTTCGATTATGTGGAAGGTGAAGGTTCTCTGCTGAGTTCTCTGGATAATTACAGAAAGGATGTGGATGGAAATCCTGTGCCCCTTTATGTTCCGTCTGAAGCTTCCACCACTACCTGGAAGGAGAAAGTTCGTATTGTTCCCAATCCCTTCAATGGTTCCACTGTATGGTCTGCCACCAAAATTGCTCAGGAAGTGGAATTTCAGAATCTTCCACCCAGTGCGCGCGTGGACATATTTACCCTCAGTGGGGATCACATAATTACTCTCTACCACAATGACCCGGTTTCTGGTAGTCTAAGATGGAACCTCCTTACGAAGAATGGAAATATCATAGCCCCCGGCATTTATATGGTGAAAATCAGCGATTCCAATGGTGATTACAAACTTTTGAAGTTTATGGTGCTCAGGTAAGGAGGTAAATCATGAGGAAACTTCTGGCTTTATTGACCCTGTTCGTGGCAGGGCAGGCTTATGGACAGATATCCAAGGCGGGACAGGCAGGGGCAAAGTTCCTGTCCCTGCCCTATAGTGTTAGGGGTGAGTCTATGGGTGGTGCCTTCACGGCCGTTGGAGATGATCCTTCGGTGGTATTTTACAATCCTGCGGGTGCTGCCCTCGTTGCTCAGAGATCCTTATATTTTGTCGCAGGGAACTGGTGGGGGAGCTATGTGTCTGGAATTTCCTATGTGACCCCTACGAGAAGAGGAAACTTTTCCGTATTCATTTCAGGGGTTTATGTCGGTGGAATAGAGGCGTATGAGCTCACTGCTGATGCTCAGATTGTCTATAAAGGTACCATAGCGTACATGGCTTCCCAGCTGGGATTCGGTTACTCTGCTTTTCTTACCGACAAGTTCGCTTTTGGTGTGGATATGAAGTTGATATATGAGGGATTCGGCGGCTATTCCACTGCCTATTCGCTTGCCATAGATGCAGGCACATATTACCATGTTGGTTTCAGGGACCTGGTAATTGCTTCTTCGTTTCGCCACTTCGGATTTGACCTGAAGCCCTCTGGAACTTATACGAGGTACGAGTATAATAATGGGGTAGTGGAAAATATTGTGGAGTATACATCCTATAAGCTGCCCACTGTCTTCAATCTCGGAATTTCGGGTTCCCTCTATTCCAACTCCTACAGCAGGCTCAGGGGTTCTGTGGAGATAGTGCATCCCGTCGATAATCTCGAGTACTATGTGGTGGGTCTGGAGTATTCCATTTTGAATATGGTTTTCCTGCGTGTGGGTTATAAGTTCTACACGAACGAAGAGGAAGCTGTCAATGGCGCCAATGGTCTGAATGCAGGGCTGGGTATACGATACGGAAAGTTCTCTCTGGATTATGGATACTATATGAAGGGTATAATGCCTCCAGTAAACCAGGTTTCTGTTCTGTATAATTTTTAACGCAGGAGGTGTGATATGAAGAGGTGGATCGTAAGTTTTTTGATGATAGGTTTGGCGTATGTGGGGACCTTGAATGCAGAATATAATGTAGGAGACAGCATACTTGTGCCATTAAATCAGTACTACCTGGTTCCCGTAAGGGACTATCCTTTGAAGATAGGGACCAACCAGTATCAGAAAGGGGTTATCAAATACAAGGATGAAAATCTTTATATAGTGGTTATCGACAGTGTTAAATATCCGTATAATAAGACCGTAAACTCCATTGTCGTACCTGATTCTCTCCTCGTTATCTTTGATCAGGATGTCTTGGATTCCACTATTTCGGCTGTCGTTAATCTATTTTCGGATCCGTACGGTGATGGTAGTGGCACTGTGATTGACCATGTACTGGAGTACTTAAATCTTGATCGTAATGTGCTTTATGATTCTGATAATGACAGCAGGATCTTTGTGGTTATTACAGGATTTTACCTATCTTCCACCTTCTTGTTTACGATAAAGGGTTATTTTGATCCTTACTTTTCTCTTACCACCGATTTTCCCAGACATGAGTATTTTGTTTTGAATACAAAGGATTTGGAATTGAAGGGAGAGACGGATTATATAGATCCGAATGTTCTGAGAAAGGTTCTTTTCGATTTGGCATCCACTTATGTGCTCTGGAGTCTGGATCCTGGAGAGTCTGATGTTGACCTGAAGAAGTCTGCTTTCTATCTTGCAAGTAAGGTGGATAGTCTTTATCCCGAGTATTACAAGGGTTATAACCTGGATTTCTCTATTTCTTCTCCTGTAGATCCTCTATCCATATTCAACCCTTATCTAATAGGTAAATACGTCATAACAGATCTTGATGCAGAAGCCAGCTATTTGCTCTACAGGACCTATGAGCAAATAATCGGTGAAGATTCTCTGCTACAAATTATCCGTTCACCCAATTATTTCCAGAATGATATAAGGCTTGCACTCGAGAGCAGAGGATATACGGTGTCCGATGTGCTTTTGACATTTCATCTAAACAATATGTTTAACGAGAATGGTATCGGTGGTTATGGATACGATGATCCAGTTCTTGCTGGAATGCCCATTTATGTTAAGCAATATTTCGGAGTAACCCCCACTTTCAATAACTCCAGGTACTTCGTCGGTGGAAGAAAAGCTGCGGTTGTCTATGCCAAACTGGTATATCAATCTAATGTTCCCGTGACACTTAATTACCGGGATAGCGCTATATACAATGGAGATTTAAAGGTTTATTTTGTCGATGAGGTAAATAGTACTGTTGAAGAAATCCAAAATGTTGATAGGTACTTTCGGCCTGAGGGTCTCAATAGATATACCCAATACCTTTATATTGTGAATTTGACTACCCTGCCCGTGCCCTTTGCCATTAGCCTCGATACAGTTCCTCCTGTTGACTATTCTTTCAGGGTTATAACCAGCAAGTTTGACCTTACCCGCTTTGATTTGATCTTACTCTCTGCTGACCAGCTGGTTGAGGATGTGGATAAGGACTATCTCTTTGTGCAACTCAAGTCTCCTATGGGTGTCTATGATGTGGAAGTTCCTCTGATAGATTCTCTTGTTCTGGGTTCATCCAAGCAGTATGTGTATCAGTATTCTCTCAAACTTCCCAGAATTGTGGAGGGTGATTATATTTTTGTAACTACTCCCAAGGATCTTGTAGGTAATGTTGGAACCACGGTTTCCGATACTATTTCTGTAGCGTATCTTAACGGTGTTCTAAATATTTCTGATAACATAAGGTTTGTGGGTGACGGAAAGTATGTGGCCTACAATTTTGATAAGAACGGTCTGTTCGTGGCTCCTTCTGGAAATGGCGTGAAAGTTGCATTCAGAGTGCCTTTTAACACTTATTCTGTGTACTACAGTCCCGATGGCAACGGAAACTGGATGCGGTTGAATAGTACATATAGCGGTGGTTATGTATATGCTCAGGTTTCACAGTCTGGTTATTACAGGGTCGATGTAGGTAATGCAGATATTGCTGATATTCAAATGATGGTACTTGATGGTAAGCTGGTATTCACGCTTCCTGAAAGGGGTGAATTGGATTATCGTATCTACGATATTTCCGGGAAGCTCATATATGGAGAGAAAAGAGCAGTTAATCCAGGTATTTATACATCCTCTTATACTATGAGGAAGGGCATATACATGATCGTTGTGGATTATAATGGTAAGCTGCTGAGAAAAAAGATGATTGTTTATTAAAAAGGAGGTTTATAATATGAGAAGAACGGCGGGTTTTGTCCTGATTGTTCTATCTTCAATGTACTTGGGGGCCTGTGGGGCTTCCAAAACCCCTGCAGAACCCCCTGTTGCTCTTGAAGATTATCTCAATGAGGGATGGCAAGCTTACAGAACTTTCGATTTTATTGGCGCAAAAGCCGCTTTTAAGAAAGTTATGGATGCCAATTCCAATAGCATAGAAGCCTACTTTGGATATATGTTGTCTAACATAAGTCTGGGCGATTATAATCAGGCTACTTCTTATTCAAGTATTGCACTATTTTTGGTAGATCCATCTTGGACGAGGGTTAAGACAGGTCTTCTGGAGTTGAATCAGAGTATCATAGATACCATATGCTCCACTATCGTCACTTCCGTAGATACCGATACAGTTGATGTAATCATAGATTCTACTGTAACTCCTCCTGAAACCACATATGTTCTGGGATACAGGCTTTATGGAAGATATGCCTTAAAGATTGCCGATGGTAATATGATAAATTGGGGCAGGGTTAGGGTCTATGGAAATAAGGCGTCTCTTACAGTGTTTGCTGCTGATGGAGAGTATATAGTTGGAAATTTCCTTGGGGCTGATTGGGATTATCCGGAAGCAGATACTCTTAGATGTGCGTTGTTACATCCATGGGACACTCTCGAATATGCCTATGATTATACGATCTCATCTCAAATCGATTCGCTTGGTTTAAGTGTTATGATTACCAGTGCGGCTGCTAATATGTATGCGGAGGAGTATGTACAGACTATGAAGATAGCGAATGCAGCTTTTCTGAAGGATGTCGCTTCTGATGCTATGCCACAGAGAATACCTGTAAGAATGGGCTTGGAGGACTTAAAGTATGTGCTCCTGAGGAACTACTTTAATATGGGCAACTACTATTTACTCACACTGACCATAAATAGATATTTCGATCCGGCTTTTCCATATAGTGGATGGTCTTTGTCCAATCTTGATGATGTAAATTATGTGGATGAGCATATAGATGAGATAAAAGCCAAATATTATGAGTTATTGACAGGAGTGTCTGCATTGTTTAAAATTAAAAGCGATACAAAAAGGAGGTAGAGTATGATGAGGAAGCTGTTTCCAGTGCTACTCCTGGGCGTGGGTTTTGTGTGGGCGATAGATAAGCCTGCGAAGGATGTGCTCAGGGATGAGGTTCCTGCTTCTAATGAGGTGGTGGAGCCTGGCGACCAGGTATACTTTTTGGGGGATCAGGTAGGAACATCGGAATATGATTATCCGAGGAATGGTAATTTCAAGTTCATCGTGTCATATCCTGCTGGTAATAGCATACACATAACCTATATGAGAAGGGTTACAGGTGTTCAGGATACCAGGAGCATGTTCTACAATTTCTATGATCCCGCCCTGAACAGCTGGTTGGATAATGTGGGTGTTGATGCGATGGATTATGCTAATAATGGGTACAATGGTTTTGGTGGGATAAGTCTGCTGGGCGATGGGAGAGCGGTAATTACCACACATCTTAACAGTTTTGGTCTTGTTGGGAAGTATTCTGTAGAGGATACTTATCTTTCTGGAGCTTTTACTCAGTATGATATGCCTACAGTCCCCCCCAACAATCTCTGTAGATCCCCTGACCTCTTCTTCGCCGGTACCAATTGGGTCGCGATATGTAATGATAATGGTAATCCCGTAAATAATACCTATATTCTCACTTCTTCCGATGGTACAGCATGGGATACGGTTCTGGTTGTATCTGATGCTAAATGGATTGAGAGATGGATGTATGATTATAATCCACAGGCTAATGTGGCTGTTGTCGCGTACTTCGAATCCACTACGCCTGAGAGCAATAACCCCTATATATGGTGGGGAAGTCCTGCAATTAAATATATAGTGTCCACTGATGGGGGACAGACCTGGTCTGCTCCTCAGGTGGTGAAGGATGAGGTGGATCTCACTCCCATTTTTGATGGAGAAATGCCAGTGGACTCCTTCCCGGGTACTGAAACTGATCCTGTATGTACTCCTTTCTTCAGGGGTGATGTGGCTGTTACCGGAGATGGTACTGTTCATCTCGTATGGGAGGATCTCTGCTTCGATGGTACATATGTGGTAGATACTGTGGTGGATACTACTGTTACACCTCCTGATACCACCTATGTTCCTGTCTTTGTAGAGTTTCCGCAGATTTCTTATTACAACTCTGCTACAGGGCAGATTGAAGCTGTTACTTCCATAGATCACACGGGTGATAATGAGCTTACATATTGGGATCAGTCCAGTGTTATAAAGCCCAAGTTTTATCAGCCCAAGCTCATGAGGCGGGGTGGATTTAATGATGTGTTTGTTGTTTATCTAAATCAGGAAGGTACGCAGGATCCTCTTACCGGAATTTATAAGCCTGAAATTTACCTGGCTTCCAAGTATTCTGGTACATGGACTTCGGTAAATCTGACCAACACTCCCGACGAGTGTGAGCTGTGGGTGGATGTGGCCAAGGAGACAAACGGAAGTACAGCATACATAATGTACTACGGTGATTCCAATGAATGCGGAAGTGCTATTATTAACGAGGGTGCCTTTGCAGTTTCTAATTGGTATGTCTTCTCCTATGACCTGACCACTGCCTTTGATGAGAAGTCTGCTTCTGCAATTTCCGGCTTCAACTACAATCCTGTTACCAAGACCATCGTCTTCAATACTCCTTACACCGGTGATGTAAACATCTACAGGGTGGATGGAAGGCTCGTCACCACCAAGAAGGTGGCCAATGGAATCGTCAACCTGAGAGAACTGGCTTCCGGTGTCTATGTGGTGAAGGCTGGAACCTACACTGGCAAGATATTCGTCAGGTAATAGCTTCTTTCTGGGGGGCTTCGCCCCCCATTAAAATTTCATCTACGCAGAAAATCCATTAGGGGGGAAGTCCATGGAAATAGAAGCGAAGGATATGGAGCGTCTGAGGGACATATGGAAGGACATACAGGGGAAGATCGAGTACATGACCTTCGAGGAGTTCGAGAATAAGTTTGGTTCCGACATCTTCGAACTTATAGCTCTTCCCAACCCCTATTTCTCCATCAAAGGGGATCTGGTGCGGATAAACGATATACCCCGCCGGTACAAGAACTTCGAAAGTGGGAAGCGGGACCCGGAGATGGTGGAGTGGCTCACCGACTATCTGAGGAAGGGGGAGAATTCCCGCTACATAGACATAGTACGGGAGATAAAGGGGGCCCTCGATGTTCCCGATGAGAGGTTCTATGTGCTTCTGGGGAAGAAGGGGTTCTGGGATCCGCTCGAATTGCCTTTCTTTTACAGGCAGGGGGAGATAGAAGGGGACTACTCTCTGGATGAGGATCCGTACGAATCCGAAAGGGTGGATCTTACCAGATACTATACATTCGCCGTGGATGACGATGATACCATAGAGGTGGACGATGCGATAAGCATAGCGGATAACAGGGTAATGATACATGTGGCGGATGTGGCATCCATGGTGCATAAGGGCAGTTCCCTGGATGAAAATGTGCGCAGGCTTGCGACGAGCATCTATGTCCCCGAAGGAAAGTTCTATATGTTCCCCCGGGACATCATAGGCAGGCTTTCCCTGAAGGAGGAAAAGCAGAGGGCATTGACCCTCATCATAGAATTCGATGATGACCTTAATGTGAAGTCTTACAGATTCGTGCGGAGCTGGATCAGGCTGAGCGACCGCTTCAATTATCAGAAGTTCGAAAGGATACTCAACATAGACCCATTCCGCAAACTCCTCAAGATTGCCCGGAGGCTTCAGGTGAGGAGGATGGAGAATGGCGGAGTTCATTATGTACTTCCGGCAAAGAAAATAGAGATAAAAGATGGGGAGATTTCCTATAGGCTCGTCCACATGACCACGAAATCCTATACAGTAATAACGGAATTGATGATTCTCTATAACTATCTGGCCGCAAAGACCCTGGCCAATGCGAGATTCCCCGCAATCTACAGAACGCAGGTGCAGGATGAACCCGTGGAACTGGATGAGGCGGATCCCCTTTACAGGTATCGCATAATGACCAGCTTTAAACCCACATTCCTTTCCCCGGATCCCTATCCCCATAACATCCTGGGGCTGGAGGTCTACGGCCAGTTCACCTCTCCCCTCAGAAGGTATGTGGACCTGGTGAATCAGAGGCAGTTGCACAGCCTGCTTGATGGAAGAGAACCCGAGTACTCGCGGGAAGAACTGGAGGAGTTGATACAGGATATCGTGCAGAACGAGAGGAGGAGAAGGGCCCTTCAGAAGGACAGGCTGGACTTCTGGACCTACGAATACATACGCAGAAAATTGCTCGGGAAGGTGGTAAGGGGGGTGGTGGCCCAGACGGGAGAAAAGTATTCCATTATCTTCTTTCCGGATTTTCTGATTTCGGAGAGGGTTTATTACAAGGGTCTGCCCGTGGGAACGCCGGTGAATGTTCAGATAAAGAGCGTTGATCCGTACAACAAGAGGATGGAGATATTCGTCATAAGAAAGAGATTTAATGCGAATAGTCATCTTCTCTGAAAGTTTTTTGCCTCTGCGCACGGGGGTTGCAAAGCATACATACGAGCTGGCCCTGAACCTTCAGCGCAGGGGTCATGAAGTCATCCTGATAACGGGAAATTTCGAAGGTGACGGTTATCCTTTCCGCGTTATAAAGATAGGGGATGTGGGAAGGGTCTATGCCAACGGGAGCTATACCTATTTCATAAAGGCCTCCCCTTTCAAACTGAAAAATGTCCTTTCGAAGATACATGCCGAAAAACCCATAGATGCCTTCCACAATCAGGGTCCCCTCGGTCCGCCCCTCTCCATGCTCTCGGCCCTTATGATGAAGAAGGTGGACAGAAGTGTTGTCCGGGTGGGCAGTTTTCACAGCAAGAGGATGGGAAGCCCGGGCCCCCTGAGGGTGCTCTCTCCCCTGCTTTCATACCTCATGAGGCAGCACGATGTCCTCACTGCCCCCTCCCGCTCCACCGCGCGGGAGATGGAGGACCTGTTCGGTGTTTCCGTGAAAGTGATCCCGAATGCAATAGACACATCCTACTTCAATCCCTCCGTCCCCCCCTATGGACCCCTGATGGACGGAAGGAGGAATGTCCTTTATGTGGGAAGGTTCGATGAGCGCAAGGGGGTGGATGTTCTCATGGGGGCATGGGAGAGGGTTTCTGCATCGATGCGCAATGTGAGGCTGGTTATGGTGGGTGATGGCCCCCTCAGGGATATGGTGGAGGGGTATCGCAGGAGGCTGGGCAATATACTTGTGTTCGATGATATTCCCATGGGGGATGAGCGCCTTCCCATGATATACAGGAGTGCGGATTTCTGCGTATTTCCCGCAAAGGGAGGGGAGGCTTTTGGAATCGTTATCCTGGAGGCTTTTGCCTCTGGAAAGACAGCGGTGGTGTCGGATATAGAGGGGTACAACGAGGTGGCATGTCCAGAATGCGCCCTGCTGATACCTGCGGGCGATGAAGGGGCCCTTTCGGATGCAATTATGAGACTCCTTGCTGACGGGAAGCTTCTGAGTGGCCTTTCGGAAAGGGCCCTCCGGAGGGGGATGGAATTTTCCTGGGAGAGGGTTGTGGAGCGGTTCGAGGAGCTTTATACATCGGGGAGACAACTATAAACTTTATTCATGGCAGTCAGGAATTTGCTCAAAGAGTTGATGCGTTTTAAAACCGTTGCCCAGAATCCACAGCAGCTGAAGGCCATAATCGATTTCGTGGAGGATTACCTTTCACCAGTGGGCCTCAGGCTGCGCAGATATGAGAGGAATGGAAAGCACTCTCTGGTGGCCACATTCAGAGATACGAAAAATCCGGAGATATTCTTTGCGGGACATCTCGATGTGGTGGATGCCCCCGATGAGATGTTCGAGCCGAAGGAGGAGGGCAACATAATCCGTGGAAGGGGGGCCTTCGATATGAAGGGACCCAGCGCTGTGCTCATAGAGCTCTTCAGGGAGCTGGCCGCGGAAGGGAAGGATTACGATCTCGGCCTCATGTTGACCACGGATGAAGAGGTGGGGAGCCGGGATGGTGTGGAGTATCTGCTAAAGGAGGAGGGGTATTCATCGAAGTTTGCCATAATTCCCGATGGGGGTGATAACTTTCGTATTATCAATCGGGAGAAGGGGGCTCTGCATTTCCGGGTCTGGGCTGAGGGGAAGGCGGCCCATGGCTCCCGCGTATGGGATGGGGTCAATGCCATAGATTTGATAATAGATTTCTACAACGATTTGAGCCTCATCTTCCCCACGGAGCCCTGCGGCATACCCGACCACTGGCACAACACCATCAATATCGGGAAGATTCAGGGGGGTACGAAGGTCAACATAGTTCCCGATTACTGCGAGGCCCATATAGACATCCGATTCGTGGAGCCCTGGACGGTGGAGAGCATGAAAAAGCAGGTGGAGGCCTCCCTCACCAAATTCCCCGGCCTCCAGTACGAGGTTATGAGCTATGGTGAGGCCATATATGTTCCGGAGGAGAATCCATATCTGAGGGACTACAGGGATGTGGCGACCGGTGTTCTGGGCAGGGAGGTGCAGTTCGACAAGGAGCATGGTGCCACGGATGGGCGCTTCTTTGCTGAAAAGGGCATTCCCGTTATTATTACCAATGCAATCGGGGGTGGCATTCATAGTCCGGACGAATGGGTGGATGTTGAATCGTTAGAGACCCTCAGGAGGATTTTCAGGGCTTTTGTGGAAAAGGTGGCTCCGTAGGCGATGCTCTACTATCTGCTTTCGCCTCTGGCGGATAAGTTCATTCTGTTCAATCTGTTCAACTATATCACTTTCAGGGGATTCCTTGCGGGTGTCATTGGATTCCTCCTGACCCTGTGGCTCGTTCCATGGTATATCAGGAAATTCAGGAATTTCAGGGAGAAGATAAAGGAAGATGTCCCGGAATCCCATAAGAAGAAGTGGGGAACACCGACAGCCGGGGGGATAGTGATACTCCTTTCCCTTATAGTTGCCACTGTCCTCGTGGCAAAGGTCCTCAATCCGTTTGTCCTTCTCGTTCTGTTCGTGGCGGTTTATATGGGGGCGATGGGATTTTACGATGACTACATAAAGATGACATCCCGCTCCAGGGTGGATGGAATATCGGGCCGCATGAAGCTTTTTCTTCAAACGATTCTGGCATTCGTCATATTCTTCTTCATGCTCAGGTTCTTTCCGGAGCAGGTGGCCCTCAAGACCCAGTTTCTCTTTTTCAAGAACTTATGGATTCCGCTGGGATGGCTTTATGTTCCTTTTATTCTCCTCGTGTTTCTGGGTTCCACCAATGCAGTGAACCTGACCGATGGTCTGGATGGTCTGGCCGCCGGATCTTCTATTCCGCCCCTCGTGGCGTTCACCATCGTTTCTTATATAACCGGCCATTCTGTGCTCGCCGATTACCTCAATATATTCCACTTCACTCCTGTGGGGGAGATTTCCGTCGTTCTTTCGGCCCTGATCGGCTCCCTGCTGGGTTTCCTGTGGTACAATGCCCATCCCGCAGAGATATTCATGGGAGACACGGGAAGTCAGATGATAGGGGGGATATTCGGCATAACGGCCATCCTGACGAAGCAGGAAATCCTCCTTGCTATTGCGGGAGGGGTTTTCGTTCTGGAGGCTCTGTCCGTTATCCTTCAGGTGGGGTATTTCAAATATACGAAGAGGAAATATGGGGAGGGAAGGAGGATTTTCCTCATGGCACCCCTTCATCACCACTTCGAAAAGAAGGGGTGGCCCGAGTCCAGAATAGTGGTGAGGTTCTGGATACTTTCCACCATATTCAGCATTATGGCCCTGGCCACCCTTAAGATAAGATAGGTTGAAGATTTACTTTATCAAAGTCTTACACTTGACCGGCAGTGTAGGGAGGCATTAACATTACCCGTATGACATTGCTATTATTGATTGCACAATCTGGAGCTTTTCCCTACGGTGTGGCTTCGGGGGACCCCACCCAGCATTCTGCCATAATATGGACCAGGGTGGAAGTCTCCTTCGGCCGTCCCGCTGATGTCCATTACGAAGTTGCATCCGATGTAGATTTTCGAAATGTGGTTTCTGAAGGGGTTTTCAGGACGGGTAAGTGGAGGGATCACACGGTCAAGGTGAAGGTGGAGGGACTGAAGCCCAATACCACATACTACTATCGGTTCTGGTATGTGAACGAGTACTACGGGCAGGTGGATACTCTGCGCAGTCCCGTGGGAAAGTTCAAGACGCTTCCATCCGATACCAACAGATTCAGGGTGGTGCTTCTGGCGTGCCAGCACTTTTCTGCCGGCTATTACACAGTGTATAAGTACATCCTTCAGGACAGCGTGGACCTGATGATACACACCGGAGACTTCATATACGAATTTCCCACCTACAGGGTCCGCACCGCCCGTCCCGACCCCACCGGATACGCGTACAATCTGGAAACATATCGGATGAAGTACAAGCTCGGAAGGACTGACAGGTACTTTCAGGAGGCTCTGCGCAATATTCCCATCGTCGTAATATGGGATGACCACGAGGTTATAAACGATTATTCCGGAAAGACCATGTTCTATTACAACCGGGACAGGATCAGGGGGGCATATCAGGCCTTTTTCGAATATGTGCCCATAGAGGAGAATCCGGAGGAGAAGTTCAGGATTTACAGGGATTTTAAAATCGGGAATTTCCTCCACATATTCATGATAGACGGTAGGCAGTACAGGGATGAGGATGCATGCAGGCCGGCATTTCACCCCTCGGATGAGTGTGCCCGCATAGCCCTTACGGAGCACAGAACATACCTTGGAAAGAAGCAGAGGAAGTGGCTGATGGAAGGGGTGGCCGGCTCCAGCGCCCGCTGGAAGCTCATCGCCAACAATACCATGATGATGGATTTCTTCAAGGATGGGAAGCCCATATTCGTGGACCAGTGGGATGGATTCTACTGGGAAAAGCAGAAGATTCTGCGCTACTGGCTCTCCAGGGGAGTGAAGAATATCGTGGTGGGAACAGGGGATACCCATACCTTTTACTTTGGTGATGTTATGGTGGATGGGAAGAAGGTGGCAACGGAAGTGGTGACTTCCGCGGTGACCTCCCCCGGCGGGCACAAGGCCCTGGACGATTTGAAGGAAAATCCATGGATTAAGTATATGAACAATGATTACCGGGGATATGTGCTTCTGGATTTCTTCGAGGACCATGTGGATGTTTACATGTATGGCATAGAGGATGTGACCGTTCCCGACAGCAGGCGGGTTCTTGTAAAGAAGTTCAGAATAGATTATGAAAGGTAGGGCGGTGAACCCGCCCCTGCTGGATTTCTATGAACAGGCGGAGGAAAGGGACTGTTGCAGAGGAGATTGCGGTTTCCTACCTGAGGTCCCTGGGGTATAGCATAGTGGACAGGAATGTCCACATGAGGGTAGGGGAAATTGACATAGTGGCGGAGCACAATGGGGAGCTGGTCTTCGTGGAAGTGAGGAGCTCGTCCTCAGGCAACCCTCTGGAGAGCATCACTCCCCGAAAAATAGAGCATCTGAAGAAGGCGATTCTCCTGTACATGGCTGAAAACAAACTGGATGTACCCTTCAGAATCGAGGTGATTACAGTTGTGGGCGGGAAGATCCACGCCCATATCGAGGATTTGATGCTGGATTGAACTCAGAGTATATCTTCGGTTCCCGAAATTTCCACTTCTGTGTCCTTCAGAATCCTTTTTACCAGACCCTGGAGCACTTTCCCCGGCCCCACCTCTATATACTTCCTTCCCCCTGCCCTGTAGGTGTCGAGCGTCATCTCTATGAATCTGACGGAACCCATCAGCTGTTTAACCAGAGCATCGTATATTTCGTTCAGGTCGGTGGTCAGCCTTCCCAGTGTGTTCATGGCGATGGGAACCTTTGGAGGGTGCATTTCGCTCTTTATTAGGTGCTTCCGGAATTCCCGGGCGGCGTTTTCCATGAGGGGGGAGTGGAAGGCTCCCGATACCTTAAGGGGAACGATACGCCTGGCTTTCGGCCTCAGTTCTTCCAGAACCTTCGCCAGGTTCTCGCTTCCTCCGCTTATGACTATCTGCCCCGGAGCATTGTAGTTGGCCACTATGACATCCGGGTACTTCTCCACCGACCTGTTTATCTCTTCCTCATCCAGCCCTATTATGGCTGCCATTCCACCGCTTCTGGCACCTGCCATTTCCGCCATCAATTCTCCCCTTATGCGGACCAGTCTCAGTCCCTGCATGAATTCTATGACCCCTGCGGCGTAGAGGGCGGAGAATTCCCCCAGACTGTGGCCCATTACCATATCACACCTCATATTTCTGTCGTGCCGGAGGGTTTCGAGGGCCGCCGCGGAAACGGAGTATATGGCCGGCTGTGCATTTCTGGTATCTTTCAGGTCTTCCTCGGAGCCGTAGAACATCAGTTCCAGGAAATCTTTTCCCATGAATTGCTCCACCCTGCGGAAGACCTCCCGGGCAATTTCATATTTATCGTACAGGTTTTTGCCCATGCCCGGGTATTGACTTCCCTGGCCGGGAAACATGAATACCGCTTTAGCATCCGCCATTTTAAGCCTCCTCTTACGGGCAAATTTTACAGTTGCCCTGTTCGGTCCTTTAAAATTAGTTCTATGAGGAAGCTCATTATCTTGCTCGTTCCCGGTGTAAGTTTTGCAGGGGGTTTTGCTCTCTCAGGAATAGGAAGCGGCGGTCTGGCTTCGGGTCAGACTGCTGTGGTAAATGCGGCCGACTGGACTTCGATATACTGGAATCCGGCCGGTCTGGCCAGTGCATCCAGAGGTGCAGGTTTCTACTTCGCCCTCGTTGGAACTCAGGGTAAAGCCACGACCACGACAGGCATAATCGGATTCGATGGTCCTTACAGCATGAAATCCTACCCCGTTTACTCCGAACCCCTGACATTTTTCATACCATCCTTTGGTGTCGTCGTTCCCACGAAGAATGGAACCTTTGGATTTGCCGTCTATTCACCTTTTGGCCTCGGATCCAAATGGGATCTCTATTCCATGCCCATCGGATACAGGGTGGGCAGGCTCGATGATTATCCCAGAGTGGATCACGAGAGTTCCATAGGAATAACCAATATCATGTTCTCCTACGCAAGGCAGTGCATGTTCCTCAAGAATATGAAGTGGGGTCTGGCTCTGGGACTCAGTTATAATCAGATATACCTCAGGAGGGTGGAGCTGGCTGTTCTGGACCTCGATGGGGACAATGTACCTGATCTCGGTTATCCCTTTTCCCTCATTCCCATAGATGCCAAGATGAAGGGCTCGGGAATCGGGTTTGCCGCCAACTTTGGAATCCAGCTGGACTTTGGAAAGTTCAAGAGCGGACTGGCTGTTCGCTATAATTCCGCGCCCGCACTGGATGGAACTCTGGAGCTTTCTGTGTACAAGCCTTACAGTCCTTTCTATTACAGGGCTACCGGAAACGACTTCTTCCTGGGAGGAATTGCGAGCACCACTGCCAGCGCATCCACTGTCCTGCCCCTGCCCTTCATGGCGGACCTGGGCTTCTCCTATGAACTTACCGATAAGGCTACCCTTTCGGCCAGGTTTTCCTATCAGGGATGGAATGTATTCGATTCCATCAGTGTCAGTGTGGATGGAACCAACCCCATCACCGGGCAGCCCCTCGAGGATATAAATATGGTGGAGAACTGGAAGGCCACATACAACATAGGCGTTGGTCTCAAATACCTGTACAGGGGAGTGCCTCTGCGCTTCGGATTCGTTTATGATCAGAGTCCCGTTCCCGACGAGACCTTTTCACCCCTTCTTCCGGATCCGGGTGATAAGTACATCCTGACCGCAGGTTTTGACCTTCTGGCCGGAAATATAACCTACGGATTCAACTTCGAATACTTCATCATGCCTCAGAGGACCGTGTCTCAGCCCACGGGGAACAACATACCCGGTACCTACAGCTTTAACATACTGGCGTTTGGGGTAACGGCCAACTATAAGTTTTAAGTAAGGAGGTGTGAAAATGAGGAAGTTCCTTGGTTTTGCGGCCCTCGTGGCCCTGATGGCGGGGTATGGATGCAGCAAGAAGGATACAACTATAAGCTTTGATCTTGGTTCGTATTCTGCTCCAGAAGCTGTTCCGGATAACACGGTTTCTTCCTATGATCCCTATTTCGATTCCAAAATCATAATATACTATCCTCCGGGATTTAACCTGTCTGATTCGACGACCACTTATCCTGTTGCATATTTCCTGCATGGATACGGTGGAGATTATACATACTTCAAGGATGTTTATGACCTGGGGACTCTCATGAGTTATCTTATTGCCACGGATTCCATACAGCCCATGATCCTGGTTTTCGTCAATGGCAGGAACATGTTTTATGGGAGCTTCTACTCCAATTCCCAGTATGGGGGTAATCCTGTTTTCGGTCTTCATGAGGATTACATAATAGCGGAGTTGATTCCTTATGTCGAGAATCAGATTCTACCGAGATATAAACTCAGTGGTGAGAGGTACCTGGCTGGATATTCCATGGGTGGTTATGGAGCATTCATGCTTGCCGCCCGGTACCCGAATAAGTTTCAGAAGGTCGCTGCCCTCAGCGGTCCTCATGCATTTGTTATCTTCAGGGACAATGCCGAAGCACAGGCCGGTCTGTTTGCATTTTTCAATCAGGAGCTTGCCCTTGATACGCTTGTATTCCAGATTTACACTAATGTTATAGTCAATGACAGTACTGTTGCCACTGTGTTTCTACAGGATACATCTATAGGGCTGGGTGGAAGATTGCCTTATGGGATAGATACCCTGTTCTACATCTTCTCTAAGCCCGGAGACACTGTTGTTGATACTATGATAAACCAGGCTTTCTCCGGAGACACTACCTTCAGAACATATTATCGTGTTATACACACCTTCGGTTATTATCCCAAGCGCTTCACCATGTACATGACAGCCCTCTCGGCGGCGTTCACTCCCAAGCTGGACCTGTGCAATAATTTCGCCGTTGCTGAAAATGAGTATATAGTTGCTGTGGTGGATTCGGCGGCTGGAATCTGTGCAGGCATAAGGCTTCCCGTGTATAAGGATCTCCAAGGCGGGCTGGTATCGGGCGTTATCGACGAGTGGATCAACAATCACGATGTACAGAAGCTTCTTCTGGACAACGCCACAGATATAGTATCCAGCGGTATAAAGTGGTACATGTCCAGCGGAACGGGAACCGGCTCGGATCTGGAAACGGTAATTTACGGCATGAATCAGTATGCGAAGGCTGTATTCGATAATATTTATGGCCCTGATGTGGACAACTATGTGAAGGTCAACTTCTACGACGGACAGACGGATCCCTTCGGATTCCCCGCAACCCACAACCAGTACATATACGAAGAGCTG
>JALSOK010000159.1 GCA_026986535.1 Caldifarciminota bacterium | reverse complement strand
GTCAGTTTGGGAACACGGGTCGCGGCAACAGCCTGAACGAACTTGGCCCCATGCTTCGTAATTCCCTCCTGCTCGTACTTCTTTCCCACCATAAAACCCGTTATGTTCTGGAGGAAAAGAAGGGGTATCCTCCTCTGACTGGCCAGCATGACGAAATGGGCCCCCTTGAGGGCAGCCTCGGAAAAAAGAACCCCATTGTTCGCAAGGATACCAACGGGAATGCCCTTTATATGGGCAAAACCGGTTATAAGGGTGGGGCCATAATTTCTCTTGAACTCATGAAACCGGCTACCATCCACTATTCTGGCTATCACTTCCCTCATGTCGAAGGGCCTGTAAATATCCTCCGGAACGATTCCATAAATCTCTTCGGGATCATAGAGGGGCTCCTCCTCTTCGATTATCTCTATGAAGTCCAGAAACTTCGGACGATTCAGATTGCGAACGATGGAGCGAACGATCTCCAGAGCCTCCTCATCATTCTCCGCCAGATGGTCCGTCACCCCCGAAATGCTCGAATGCATCACCCCACCCCCCAGCTCCTGAGCCGAAACCTCCTCACCGGTTGCCGCCTTCACCAGAGGCGGACCCGCAAGGTATATGGTTCCCTGATTCTTCACAATCACATTCTCATCGCTCATAGCGGGAACATACGCCCCGCCCGCGGTGCACATCCCCATAACGCATGCAATCTGCGGGATTCCCTTTGCGGACATCCGGGCCTGATTGAAGAATATGCGCCCGAAGTCCAGTTTATCTGGGAAAACCTCCGCCTGACGGGGAAGGAAAACGCCCCCCGAATCCACGAGATAGATTATGGGCAAATTGTTCTGCTCCGCCACCTCCTGGGCCCTGAGGTGCTTCTTTATGGTCTCCGGGAAATAGGTCCCCCCTTTGACAGTAGCATCGTTGGCCACTATGACCACCTCCCTCCCCTCCACCACCCCCACACCGGTGATAATACCCGCCTGCGGAACTTCGTCGTCGTACATACCGTAGGCGGCAAGCGGAGAAAGTTCGAAGAAGGGGGAATCCGGATCCAGAAGGCGCATCACCCTCTCCCTGGCAAGGAGTTTACCCCGCTTCCTCTGAAGCTCCACCGCCCTCTGGCTCCTGTGAGTCCTGACCCGGTTCAGAATCTCCCTGAACTCCTCCACAAGTTTTTTATTGTGCTCGTAGTTGCGCCTGAACTCCTCCGAAGATGTCTTCACACGGGAGCGTATAATCCCGGACATACGGGAGGAATTTTACAGGTAAAGATTTCCCGGCCTGTAAAATTTCATATCATGGCAGGTATAGGCGCTGGATTCGAAGTGGAACATCAGGAAGGGGATGTCCTTATACTGAACATGGGTCCCCAGCATCCTTCAACCCACGGCGTACTGAGGTTAATTCTTAAAATCTCCGGTGAGAAGATTGTGGACTGTCAGCCGGACATAGGATTCCTGCACAGGGGAGTTGAAAAACTGACCGAATCCCTCAACTATGTTCAGATTCCCCCGATACTGGAGAGAAACGATTATCTCTCCCCGATGAGCAATGCCCTGGCATTCGTCCTGGCCCTGGAGAAGGCGGGCGAGGTGGAAGTGGCAGAAAGGGCAAAGTGGATAAGAACCCTGTTTGCGGAACTTTCCCGTATCGGCTCCCACATGGTGGCCATCGGGACCTACTCTCTGGATCTGGGTGGTGCACTGGGGGGTGGAACCAGTATGTTCATGCAGACTTTCGAAATAAGGGAAAAGGTCCTTGCCCTCATGGAGGAATTCACCGGAACGCGGTTCCATGTGAACCTCGTACAGGTGGGCGGAGTCAGGTACGACATCCCCGGTGCCGAATGGGTAAAGAAGACCAGAAAGCTGGCCGATGAGGTGGACAGATGGGTATTCGATAACCTGCTTCCCATGATGGAAGCCAGCCCCGTATTCAGGGCAAGGACTAAAGGGGTCGGATACCTTTCCCCCGAAATGGCAAAACTCTACGGGGTCTCGGGGCCGGTCATAAGGGGCTCCGGAATAGCATACGATGTGAGGAAAGCAGAGCCCTATGACGCATACGATAAAGTGGAGTTCGATGTGGTGGTGGAAGAGGGTGGAGACAACTATTCCAGATGGATGGTGAGGGGAAGGGAGCTCCTCGAATCCACGAAGATCATCCGTCAGGTGCTGGACGGAATCCCCACTGGCCCCATCGCATCCAGGCCTCCGGTAAAGGCCCCCGTGGCATTCAAACTGCCCAAGGATAAAGAGGTATATGCCCGGGTCGAGTCCCCGAGAGGTGAGATGGGGGCATTCGTGGTATCGGATGGAACCACAAAACCCTACAGGGTAAAACTGCGCTCCCCATCCTTCTCCAACCTCTCTGTTCTGCCCCATCTGGTCAGGGGGCTCACCATTCCCGATTTGATCGCAACGCTGGGAAGCCTGGATCCGGTATTCGGCGATGTGGACAGGTAACGATTTCGGGGCGGAACGGCGCCCCGCTCTTTAAAATTCACTCATGGCCCTGATTCTCGATGCCCAGAAGATTCTCATAGGAGAGAAGCTCGAAGAGGATTATGTGGTCGTGGTGGATGAGGAAGAGGGGAAAATCGTGGACATCATCGAAAGATTCGAGAGCGAATTGACCCACATACCCGTAAAATCCTTCCCCACGGGTTCCATACTCGTTCCCGGATTCAACGACACCCACACCCATCTGGCCCAGTACGGAGCCAACCTGTCCAGACCCAATGTGTACCGCTTTACCTCGAGGGCAGAACTGCTGGATTTCATCAGGGACTACATAAGGAAGGAAGAAAAGGATGTTTACATCTTCCTGGGATACGACGAAAACAGGTGGAAGGGCGAGAAAACGCTTACCAGAAGGGAATTGGACGCCGTAAGCAGGGATAAACCGATCATAGTCCGGAGGGTGTGCGGACACAGGGCTGTTCTCAATTCAAAAGCCATCGAGATTGTGGGGCAGGTGGAGGGGCTGGATGTTGAAACCGGAATCGCCGTGGAAGAGCTTCCCCTCAAACTCTCCGTGTACTTTCCCCCATCGAAGGGAGAGATAGAAGAAGGCATATTAAAAGCTCAGGAGGAAGCCCTGTCGCAGGGGATAACCTCCATAACCGACATAACCCGCCCGATGCATTTTCGTGTGTATCAGAAGCTCCACAGGGAAGGGAAGCTGAGGCTGAGAGTAAACATAATCCTCTACGAGGAGGACCTGGAAGCCGTATCCCTTGCTGGATTCGAATACTTCTTCGGGAACGAGAAGCTCAGGTTCTCCGGAATTAAGATCTTTCTCGACGGTTCCGTGGGAGCGGGAACCGCCGCCTTCTTCCCCGACAGAGGACTGCTCACGAAGACGGATGATGAACTGAAAGGTCTTCTGAAGATGGCCACGGACAGAAATCTCCAGATTGCAGCCCATGCCATAGGGGAGCGGGCCATAAACCAGTTCCTCAATGTATTCGAAAGCCTATTCTCCGAAAATCCGCTTCGCCACCGGATAGAGCACTACGAATTTCCCCTGCCGGAGGATATAGACAGGACTGCCCGCCTCGGAGTGCCCGTTTCGGTACAGCCCAACTTCGTATATCTCCTGTGCCACGAGGGACAGATGTACACCCGGAAACTGCCATCCCGGATCTCGAGCAGGTGCAATCCCTACAGAAGGATGGAGGAAGCAGGCATCCACTACGCATTCGGAAGCGATAATATGCCCATGGATGTGAAAATGATGATAAAGGGGGCCGTAGAACATCCCATCGAACCGCAGAGGCTGTCCATGGAAGAGGCCCTTTACAGGATGTCCACTGCAGGGGCCTTCTTCTCCTTCGAAGAGGACATAAAGGGAAAGATACAGCCGGGCCATAGGGCCGACCTGGTAGTGATCGATGAGGAAAGCCTGGAGCCCCTGATGGTGATGGTGGATGGTCAGATTCTGAAAGGTTGAGCGGGATTTCCCCGCTCAGGATGATATGGCCTGCCGGAGGTCCTCCAGCAGTTTCGGAAGTGCAACGCTGAAAACCAGCCCGGGAGTGGTCCTGTTCCTGTCTATAAGGCATCCAAACCTGTATTTTTCATCCAGAGCCGCCACGAGCACCATCTTATTGTCCTTTGCGAATATGGTATAGTATTCCATATCTGGAAATCCAGAGCCTTCGAGGGATTCATCGATCATATCCGTTATCCTTCCGAAGAGGGCGCACGCCTGCGGATTGGAATTGATTCCATAGATGGAGAGACCTTCCCTGTCGAATACATCGCAGGCAATAAGCCCACCACCAAGATCCTCCTCGAATCTATGAACTGCTTCTTTGAGCCTATTGATATTCATATACCAAGTTTAAAGGGTTCGCGGGACATGTGAGTCATAATCAACGGTTTATTCAGGGCGAAATTTCCCCATTCATCCCTTCACGACTATGATCGGCCTGTTCCTGCTCACCTTCTTGCTGATGCCCGCCATTTCCACAACATCCACAACCTGCGATACATCCTTATAGGCATCGGGGGCCTCCTCCAGTATGGTGGCAACGCTTTCTGCCCTGACCACTATCCCCTTTCTGGCCAGCTGTTTCAGGAGGGTGCTCTTATTGAACATGCGCTTCGCTTTCCGTCTGGAGAGAACCCTTCCGGCCCCATGACAGGAGGATCCAAATGATTCCCTTAAAGAACCGGGCATACCCACCAGCACATACGAAGCGGTTCCCATATCGCCGGGTATGAGGACGGGCTGGCCCACATCCCTGTACCTGCGCGGCACAAGGGGATGCCCCTTCGGAAGGGCACGGGTTGCCCCCTTCCTGTGAACCACCAGCTTCCGCTTCCTTCCATCCACTTCGTACTCCTCTATCTTGGCTATGTTGTGGGCCACATCGTACAGGATATGCATGCCCAGGTCCTCCGCCTTCCTGCCGAAGATTTCCTCGAAGGCCTTCCTCACCTGATAGGTTATCAACTGCCGGTTGGACCAGGCATAGTTGGCGGCCGTAACCATAGCGGCAAAGTAGTCCTGACCATCCGGGGAGTTGAAGGGAGCACAGGAAAGCTGCCTGTCCACCAGTTTTATGCCGTACTTCTTCAAATTCCTGTCGAAGCGCTTTATGTAATCGGATGCAATCTGATGGCCATATCCCCTTGAGCCGCAGTGAATCATGACCACCACCTGCCCCTCGAACAGGCCGAACCGCTCCGCAACTTTCTTATCGAATATCTCATCCACTACCTGCACCTCGAGGAAGTGATTTCCGCTTCCCAGTGTCCCCAGCTGGGGAAGTCCCCGCTCCACGGCACGGGAAGAGACCTTCGAAAAGTCTCCTCCCCGCATATGACCACCCTCTTCGATGTATTCCTGATCCTCATCCCACGCGAATCCCAGCCTGCGCAAATATGTAACCCCCTGCTCCACTATCTTTCTGAACTCGCTCTTCGTAAAATGAAAATGCCCCTCGCTCCCCACACCACTGGGCACATATCTGAACAATTTGTCGGCCAGCTTCTCCTTGTACTTTTCCACATCTCTTTCTGTGAGATTGGTCTTTATGATCCTAACGCCGCAGTTTATGTCGTATCCCACACCTCCGGGACTTATCACACCCCCTTCCTCGGGATCAAAAGCGGCCACCCCTCCGATGGGAAAACCATACCCCCAGTGGATGTCCGGCATGGCGATAGAAGCTCCCACGATTCCGGGAAGAGTGGCCACATTGGCCACCTGCTGAAGGGATTCGTCAGCAGTAATCTGCTCCAGGAGGGAGTATGTGGCAAAAACTATACCATCAACCCTCATCCCTTCCATATAGGATTTCGGAATGCGCCACTTGTAGTCCGTTATCTTCTGAAGAATTTTCTTCCAGTCCTTCATACCCATACTGCCTGAAATGTTAGAGGAAAGGGAAAGAAAGTGTCAAGGCCTCCCCCTACCTCCGGCTCCATACCAAAGGCTCCCCTGTGTATGGGTCCAGTTTCATGAAGGCTATGTCGTCATGTACTGGTAAATAACCCGCTAATACCAGGTTCCCATCGCTGTCCTGTA
>JALSOK010000158.1 GCA_026986535.1 Caldifarciminota bacterium | reverse complement strand
TGGACAGGTGGTTTATAGAGAGCTTCACCTGTCGGGAGAAGTCTATAGGGTAATACACATCTATGGCATACTTTTCCGAGAGCTCCCTCAGCTTCTCCTTCACCGCATCGGCCACGCTCACTATATTGGAACCGGATTTCTTAAAGACCCCTATGACCACCCCTTCCTTTCCGTTGACCACTCCGTAATTCTTCCTCTCCTCGTATCCAAACTTAACATCCGCGATGTCTCCCAGGCGAAGGACCACCCCCCTGCGGGTGGGTATGGGTATATCGGCCACCTGCTCCGGATTGTTCAGCTTCCCCTTGATGCGTATGACATAATCTATATCGCCGAATTCTATGTTCCCCGAAGGTATGTCCATGTTGGAGGACTCTATGGCCCTGACCACATCGGTGAAGGTGAGGCCATACTTCTCGAGGGCTTTCTTATCCAGGAGCACCTTTATCTCCCGGGGGCGGCCCCCTCCAAAGAGTTCCACACCACCGACACCGGGCACGATTTCCAGTTCGTCCAGTATCCTGCTCTCCACCAGATGCCTTATGTCCACGAGGGTATCCCTGGAGGCTATAGAGACTATGAGGATGGGGAACTGGGAGAGGTTGAATTTGACCAGATGGGGCCTCTGAACATCCTCCGGCAGGAAGAACATGGCATTGTCTATCATGTCCCTGACATCGTTGGCGGCCTCATCCAGATTGGTTCCCTCCTGAAACTCCAGAATAATACTGGAGAGGTTCTCCTGGGAAAAGGAGCGAATGTTCTTTAAATTGGGAACCTGGGACAGCTGATCCTCAAGGGGTTTGGTCACATTTTCCTCCACATCGTAGCTGGATGCTCCCGGATACATGGTGATAACGGATATGGATGGCAGGGAAACATCCGGAAACATATCCACCTGAAGCCGGCTGTATGAATACAGGCCAAAAACGATGCCCACCAGAAACACCACCGTGGTGAGGATGGGCCTTTTGACCGCAGTCTTTATCATTTCACCACCCTCACTTTCATCCCATCCACCAGATTCCTGTTGCCCAGGGTTATGACGGTATCATTCGGACCCAGTCCCTCCAGAATCTGCGTCCAGTCCTCTCTGGATATTCCGACTTTTACCACCCGGCGCTTCGCAACTCCGTCCTTCAAAACGAAAACGCTCTTCGTCTCCACACCGAGTACAGCAGATGTGGGAACCAGGAGGGCATTTTCAGCACGGCGGACCACCAACCGGGCATCCACCATCCTGCCCACCACATCTTCTATATGGGCTCTGACCTCGAATGTGGAGGTCATGGGGTCGAGGAGGGAGGACTTGTAGTATATGCGGGCAGTTCTGCCGTCAACCCGAATCACATCTCCAACCTTTATACTCTCGAAGTATATGCCTGGAACCTTCAACTGAATGTATGGTCTTCCGTAAATCTGAGCCACGGGGCTCTGGGGGGAGACCATCTGGCCGGAAGGGATATTCAGAAGGTGTATCCGTCCGGATGCGGGAGCCTCCACGGGATACTGCCTGTAGTCCATGCCGGGCATCCTCCTGTCCAGGTATGCAACCACCTGCCCCTTCCTGACCCTCTGTCCCTCCGAAACGGTATATCGGATGAATTTGCCGGGCACATCGGGGAGGACAGGGGTCATGGGATCAGCAAGGATCACCCCCGTGAGGGTTATGGCCTCCTCTATGGACCCCGTCCTGGGCAGAGCCACACCCACCGGGATGACCCTCTCCTCCTGAGCCTCCACTGTTTTACTCTTCCTGCATCCCTGAAACATGCTCAGGGCAACCAGCAGGACAGTTAACTTCCTAATGTCCATTGCTATCTCCTCCTATTTTTACCACCCTCCAGACCTCCAGGAGGGCCTTCTTATAATCCCTGAGGGCCATATCGTACCCTATTTTTGCAGAGATGTAGGCCCTCTGTATGTCCCTGAACTTCAAAAGGGGAATGAGGCCCTTTTCGTACTGCTCTTTCGCAGAATCGAACATCTCCCTGGCAACATCCAGGTTGGTTTCCATCTTCCGGAGGTTCTTTCGGGCAATATCCAGGGAGCGGCGGGCCCTGTCCAGCTCCACGCGGGCCTGCCTGCGGGCGAACTCCATGGAAAGGTCTATCTGCTCCATCCGGGCCTCTATCTTCTTGACCTCTCCCCTGTTTCGAAAGCCATCGAAGGCATTCCATACACCGACGAGGGATATCGTCCATGTGGAGCCCCAATCCCCCTGCAGATTGGGGGAGGGTCGGGAGAAAGTATAGTTCGCCTGGGCGATTATATTGGGTCTGGTTGCGGATTTCTGTATATCCAGGAGGTATCGAAGGCTCTTCTTCTGCTCCTTCAAAAGCCGGATATCGTAGCGCTCCATAAGGAGGGAGTCCGCAAGGGTCAAAACGGACGAATCCACCACCACACCGCCCAGGCTGTCGGTGATCTCTATTTCCTCCTCCGGCGGCAGGTTCAGAAGGACCTTCAGGTTATCCTTCATGTCCCTGTAGAGTTTCAGGGCATTTTCATAATCGTACCGGGCATTCTCCAGCTCCACCTTCGCCTGAAGGTATTCCAGACGGGAGACCAGACCCCTTTCGTACCGCTCGGATGTGGAGCGGAAAATTTCTTCCATGTCCTCCAGAGTCCGCCTCTTGAGGGCCATGAGCTCCTTAACAGCCAGTATCTCCAGGTAGAAGGACCTGACCTGATACTCGACGGAGAAAAGGGTTTTCTCCCTCTCCACTTCGTGGATCTCAATCTGATGACGGGCAAGGCGGTAGGCATTCATATTCCTGAACCATGTGAATACGGGCTGCTGAAGGGTGGCCTGAAAGTTGAAGGCATTGCGGGGCCTGAGGGGTATCGTGATGAGGGATGTGGTATCCGGAACCACTATAAGGTCATTGGGATCCGGTGTCTGATAATTGGGAAATCCCAGATACCGCGTGGGAAATTTCAGCTCGGCAGGATTGGCATTGTATGTATAGACCCCCTGGAACTTCAGAGTGGGGAGGAATCCGGAACGGGCCTTTATGTAATCCCCTTCGAGGGAAAGCCTCTTCGAATCGAGCATCTGCACCTGAAGACTCCTCTGGCGGGCCAGCTCCACCGCCCGCTCCATATCGATCCTCACGAGAGATATCAGCGGGAGATACATCATGCCTCACCTCCCGGCAAGTCCCCGAAAGATGAGGTCCTTTATGATTTCCCTGTCCTCGTACCTGACCCTTCCCTCAGACCCATAAAAGGCACCCGGAATACTGAAGAGCATCCACCTCACGGCGAAGTCGCTGTTTATTTTCCTGAACATTCCCATTTCTATGCCCTCGTCCACGATCGATTTCAGGTTCATCATTATTGCTCTGCGCAGGGGAACCACCCGGTTCATGTACATGTCCTTGAAGCCTTCTTCGAAGATGATTCTCCTCTGGGAAAGCTCCGCCATGGCGAGCATGTGGCGGGCGCTGTAAAGTATATCCCACATCCTGTCTATGAATCTGGAAAGCTTTTCCATAGGATTCAGCTGGAGCCTCGAAATCTCCTGAAGGAAGTCCAGAAGGCTTATGTGCTCGGCCTCTATGATGTTCAGAAGAAGCTCCACCTTGCTCTTAAAGTAAAGGTAAACCGTGCCCTTCGCCACACCCGCTTCCCGCGCAATATCATCAACCGTGGTCCTGTAGTAGCCCCTTTCGTAGAAGAGTTTTCGGGCCACATCCATGATCTTCTGCCTCTTACCTCCATCCCTTCTCTTTACTGACTGGTCAGTCATAACGAAAGTTTAAGGGAAAGAATCCCCTTTCCTTAAGCGGTCCAACTTTAAAATTAGAACTATGATGGAAAATCTCCATAAAATTCTCCAGAGTATGAGGGACGAGCATCTTGCCCTCATAATAGCGGGGCAGGTGGAAAATCTTCCGCTGACCGAAGCGGAAAAAGAACTTGTAAAGAGCAATATGGAAACGGCCTCCATACTGGCCACGGAGCTCCTTGCAAAGAGAAAGGGATTTCAGGTGCAGGAAACGGAACTGCTCCGGCTGAAGAAAGAGGGCAAACTGCTCGAGCATGTGCCCCTTTATGAATTGAACGGCGAACTCTTCATTATTTACAGAAACAGGGCGATAAAGGTGAGCACCGAAGAGGCAAAAACCGAAGAGAAGCCGAAGAAGAAAATACTGAAAGGAGGTGTTAAACTGCCTTGAGCTTCAGGAGAATTCTCATCGCCAACAGGGGGGAGATTGCCCTTCGAATTATACGGACCCTGCGGGAGATGGGAATAGAAAGCGTGGCCATTTATTCGGATGTGGATGCCCGCTCCCCCCATGTCCTGGCTGCCGATATTGCGGTAAATCTAAAAGGTGAGACTCCGTCGGAGACTTATCTGAACATGGAGCGAATACTGGAGGTGGCCAGAAGGTACCATGTGGATGCAGTTCATCCCGGATATGGATTCCTGGCAGAGAACCCCCAATTTTCCCGCATGGTCAGTGAAGCGGGCATGGTCTTCATTGGTCCCTCTGCACAGGAGATAGAGAGGCTCGGGGACAAGGCAACTGCGAAGGAAATCGCCCGAAGAGCAGGGGTTCCGATAGCCCCCTCCAGCCCACCGCTACGGGATACCCGCGAAATCATCCAGTGGGTGGAGAGGATCGGTCCCCCTGTACTGCTCAAGGCTTCGGCAGGCGGCGGCGGTAAGGGGATGAAGAAGGTGGAAAATCCGGACAATCTGGCCGATACGGTGGAGATGGCGAAGAGGGAAGCCCTCTCGGCTTTCGGAGACGATACCTTAATCGTCGAAAAGTTCATCTTCCCCGTGCGCCACATCGAGGTGCAGATTATGGCTGACACCCACGGAAATATACTGACCATCGGGGAAAGAGAATGCTCCCTTCAGCGCAGGCATCAGAAGATCATAGAGGAGAGCCCCTCCCCCGTGCTCGAGGATGATGAGAGAAGGAAGCTCATGGACTACGCCCGAAGAATCATAGAGGAGGCCGGATATACCGGGGCGGGAACCGTGGAGTTCATGTATTCGGAGGGGGAGTTCTATTTTCTCGAAGTCAACACCCGCATACAGGTGGAACATCCGGTAACGGAAATGAGGTTCGGCCTGGACCTCATCCGCATGCAGATAGAGGTGGCCCGGGGCGGAGTACTCGAAGAAGACATCCCCGCTCCCTCCGGCCACTCGATAGAAGCCCGCCTTTACGCCGAGGATCCGCTTGCCGGCTTCCTTCCCCAGACCGGGAAAATCCATGCTCTTGAGTTTCCCAATATGCCGGGAGTCCGCATCGATTACGGGATAATGGAAGGAAACGAAATCAGTCCCTACTATGACCCCATGATAGCGAAAATCATTGCCCACGGACCCGACAGGGAGACCGCCCGCAGACGCCTGATTCAGGCCTTAGAAGAGACCCTTTTAATAGGTCCGGCCAACAATCAGCACTTTCTCATCTACCTCCTGCGGTCCCGGGAATTCATCGAGGGTGAGACCTTCACCCATACTGTGGACGAGCTCACCGCCAGATACAAAGACGAAGAGTTTACCATTCCCGGGGAACTGCTCAGAATCGTGGCGGAGAAACTGCGGGGTCCATTCAGGGCCTCTTCAGGGGAAAAAAGCAGAAGTGGGGACAATCCCACACGCCGAATCAGACCCGGCATTTATCCATAGATTCAAAGGATAAAATCGCCCTCATCTCCTGCGGGACCGTACTGGAGCCTCCCGAGAAAAGCGGACCCCTTGAATGTGTATATCACCACCGAGTCGTATTCCTTATCTATAACCCTTTCCAGTTCTTCGATTAACCTGTTCAGCCTGCCCCTCGTCAACTCCCCCTCGAAAACAGAATTCTGGACCCAATACAGATAGCGCCTGCAAACCTTATGGACTGCGGGAAGCCGCTTCTCATCGACATCATACACGAGAAGCACCCGCATTATCAAATTCTAAAGTCAAAAACTCACGGATAAAGCGAATTAATCCCCCAACAAACGCCGCGCCAATTCCCACCGGGTATCTTCGCAACTACACGCTCGGCGTTAATGGATGGAGCCTCCTAAATGTCAACAATTCCCACTGGGTATCTTCGCAACGGACGAGGAACGAT
>JALSOK010000157.1 GCA_026986535.1 Caldifarciminota bacterium | reverse complement strand
CTGCTTGCCATGCATTCCCCCTTCGAGATTTCCTCCAAAGCGGACCTGTACATGACATACAGGGCCTATAAGATTTTCATGGAAAAGAAGTGAGGTGAATGAGGCGTTTTTTCATCTTTCTCCTGGCCGCCGTGGGGGCGGCCGCTGCCCAGAAGATCAACCTGGCCGTGGTTGATATGGAGAGGGTGAAGAAGGAATATCTGGACTACAGGGATGCACTGAACCAGCTCCGGCAGTACCGCATGGAGAAATCCAGAGTGCTGGATAGCCTGCGTAGGGAAATCGACAGCCTGAAGAGGGTTTATCAGGAGCAGCTTCCCGTCCTCACGGATGAGGGCCGCCTCCTCATGGAGCAGAGGATTTCTCAAATGGAGCAGGAATACAAGAAGCAGGCCCTGAGGATTGCTAGGGATATCGAGCAGAAGACGAGAACCACCCTGGAGCCGTACATAAATCGCATATACAGCGTCATAGATTCAATAGCCCGAAAGCAGGGGATAGACATGGTCATAAATTCCAGCCAGAGCAGGGAGGTGATCCTCTACTACAAACCCCAGCAGGACATAACGGATGTGGTCATAGGGGAATTGAACAGGACTTATGCATCCCTGGTGGGAAGGCTGAAGATTCAGTACATGGCCGTCTTTCCCTTCAAACTCCTGACCCGCTCCTCCAGGACTCAGGAGATAGCCCGCACCATACAGGATATTGCCAGAGAGGAAATCAACCGCTATTCCCAGTTCAATCTCGTACCCATATCGCCTGTCCTGTCCATGATCAACCCCGACAATCCCGACCTGAACAACATAAAGAGGGCGGTGGATATCCTCAAACTGGATGCCTTCATCTGGGGACAGGTGGATTTCAAGGATGATCAGGTCATCTTCAAGATAACCCTTTACGATTCGCAGGGCAATATCATCGACACCCGCGGAGATAGAACGGAGGATAAGAGGGAGGTCTGGGAGCCCATTGTTCGCTCCTACATCAGGGATATGCTCAACAAGTACAGGCAGAGTCTGGAGCAGGGGAACTGATGCGTATTCTCATCCTCAACAGGCGGGATGTGAGGAATCCCCTGGGGGGTGGAGCGGAGAAGTATACTCTGGAGGTGGCGAGGGGACTGGTGGAGAGGGGCCACGAAGTGGTGTGGTTCTCATCCATGTTCGAAGGGGCGAAGACCGTGGAAGATTATATGGGAATAAGGTTCATTAGGAGGGGAGGGGAGCTGACAACCCATGTGCACGGTCTCGCATACGCCGTTGCCAATCGCAGAAGATTCGATTTAATCATAGAGGAGTTCAACGGCATAGGGTACATGACCTTCTTTCTGAAGAAGTCCGTTTTGCTCGTACATCAGCTCTATCAGGAATTCTGGACCGCAGAGATGGGCGGGTGGGCTTTCTTCATGAAGTGGGTGGAGAAGTTCCTTTTGCGCTTCTACAGGCATAAATTTACCATAACCGTGTCCCCTTCCACGAGGGAGGATCTCGAGGCTCTGGGCTTCGGGAATATAAGGGTGGTGGAGAATGGAATAGACCCCGTGGATGTTAGGTGCCGGAAGAATGACAGGCTGACCCTGATTTACCTCGGAAGGCTCAGGAAGACCAAGAATCCCGAAGATGCCATACGCATCTTCTTCAAAGTGAAGGAACGCATACCCGAAGTTCAGATGTGGGTTATGGGAACGGGTCCTCTGGAGGAATATCTCAGAAGCAGGTACTCCCATTCCGACCTCCACTTTCTGGGCTTCGTATCCGAGGAGGAGAAGTACTCGAGGCTCTGCAGGGGCCATTTCCTCACCGTGCCCAGCATAAGGGAAGGATGGGGAATAGTGGTGATAGAGGCCAACATGCTCGGTCTTCCGGTGATCGGGTATCGGGTGAAGGGATTGAAGGATTCCATAAGGGATGGTTACAGCGGGTATCTTGTGGATGGAGTGGACGAGGGGGCCCGCAGAATCGTGGAACTGTGGAACGACAGAGAAAGGTATATGGAAATGTCCCGCAATGCAAAGGAATGGGCTTCCCGATTCACATGGGACAGGACCAGAGAGAAGTTCATAGGAGCACTCCGGGAAGCGGGATTCGAAGTCTGATATGGGGTGGCTATTTCCTGTGCTGTTCGTATATCACCTGGTTGCATTCCTCATACTTCTGATCTCCTATTTCAGAACCCGGGGGCTCTCCGTGTGCAGTTTCGGGAGGGAGCCCTTAATTTCCATCCTCATACCGGCCAGGGATGAGGAGGACAATCTCCCCCCTCTTTTAGAGAGCCTTCTGAGCCAGGATTACACCCGGATGGAGATCCTCATATACGATGACGAATCTACCGATGGGACATGGGAGGTAATAGAAGGATTTTCCCGCAGGGATTCCCGCATAAGGGGTTTCAGGGGTGAGGGGAAGCCGGAGGGATGGGTGGGGAAGAACTATGCCCTTTACTGGCTTTCGCTCAGAGCAGAGGGGGATATACTGGTTTTCGTGGATGCGGATGTCAGGTTCCGGGACAGGAGCCTTCTGAGGAGAATCGTATGCAATATGGGACCGGATAGGGTGATAACCGGTTTCCTCCGCTACAGGGGCGGTGGAACATTCGTCCTGACCGTCCTCTCCTACCTCTACTTTCAGATTCCCTTCCCCGTGAGGGGAGGGGTGAATGGACAGCTCTGGGCCATTACCCGGGATGATTACAGGAGGCTCGAGCCCCATTGGGTTTTCAGGGGAGAAGTTCTCGAAGATGTCAAAATCGGATACTGGCTTTCCCGCAGGGGCATGGAGGTGGATTTCCGGAGACTGTCCCTCTATGCGGATGTTGTAATGTACAGGAGCCTCTGCGAGACCATCAGGGGGCTGACCAAGAATGCATGGCGCCCTTTTCTGCATCTGACCCCCCTTGCCGCAATCCTTTACTGGATTTTTTACCTCATGCCCTTCGGCGCTGTATTATTCGATGGGAGGTATGCCGTTTTGGTTGCTCTGATTATGGTGGGGAAGTTCCTGGTGGACAGGTTGCTCCTTGCCACGCTCCGGGATACCCTTCTGGCGCCTGTGGGCATCTTCTTCTTCGGCTATGTCATGCTCCGCTCCTGGATCTTCGCACTGGCGGGGAAGACCACCTGGAAGGGGAGGCCCCTCAGGGAATGAGCACCGCTCTGCCTGCCACCGCTGCCTCCTCCAGCAGGGAATAGGCCCTGTTTATCTCTTCCAGTGGGAAGGTTTCGTATCTCATCCTGACCCGTCCATTCGCCAGCCACAGGGCTGCTTCTTCGTATTCCCGGCGGTTGTACGCCGCACTTCCCACTATGTAATGCTCCCTCATTATGGAAAGGGCCGGTCTCTGGAGAACTATGGGCTCGCCGGTGATATTACCTATGAGCACCAGGGTTCCCCTCCTCCTGAGGACCAGCAGGCTTTCGTTTATCGTGAGGCTTCCCACATTTTCGAATACCGCATCCACCTCCCTTATGGCTCTCCTGTACTGGCGGGTGGTTATGACTTCTACCCCCAGCTCCCGCAGGAGGGGGGCCTTTCTTTCGGATGTGGCGGCTATGACCCTTATACCCCTGTACCTGAGGACCTGCACCATTGCGTATCCCACTCCTCCCCCTGCCCCCGTCACCAGCGCAGTGTCTCCCTCTTTGAGATTGGACAGGTTGAAGGCATGGAGGGCCGTTGCCACCGGGCAGAGCCCCGCCGCGTACATTTCGAATCTGTCGTCGGGAAGCTCGAAGACCAGGTTCTCCGGAACCTGTACATGGGAGGCATATCCCCCGGGCTCCAGCTCCCCTATTATCCGGGGATTGTTTTCGCACAGATTCTCCATACCCATACGGCAGTATCTGCACTTTCCGCATGTTATGACCGGGTATGCTGCCACCGGCCTGCCGTTGAGCACTCCCACGAATTCATGTCCAAGGATTGCCGGCAGGGGGAATCGGGGAAATCCCCCTTTCCAGATGACCCTGTCCCTTCCGCATATACCCGTTGCCTTCACCTCTATCCATACATTGCCCTCCCTGTCTGGAAGTTCCACCTCCTCGATGGAAAAGGGCTTTTTAAATTCTTTCAATACTGCTGCTTTCACCTTCATGGGGAAAGTATAAATGCCCCTTGCCTGCCTCTAAAATTTCCCAAAGGAGGGAACCATGAGAGCCCTTGCGAAAACAAAACCTGCTCCCGGACTTGACCTGATAGATGCCCCCGTTCCCGAGCCGGGGGATGAGGAGATTCTGGTTAAGGTGAAGTATGCTTCTATCTGTGGAAGCGACCTGCATGCGTATAACTGGGACCCCTGGGCACAGGAGGAGATAACCGAATTTCCCCGCATTCTGGGCCATGAGGTGGCCGGGGAAATCGTGGAGGTGGGCAGGAATGTTAGAGGATTGAAGGTGGGGGACTTCGTCGCATTCGAGAGCCATATATGGTGTGGTGAGTGTTATCAGTGCAGGTTGGGCGAATTCCACATCTGCCAGAACATGAAGATTCTGGGATTTCAGATAGACGGTGGATTTGCTGAGTATATGAAGATCAGCTGGAAGAACGCCATCAAACTGCCCCCCCAAATCCCTCCCCACTGGGCGCCGGTAATGGAGCCCATGGGGAATGCTGTGGATACGGTGTATGCGGAGGATGTGGCCACGAAGGATGTCCTTATAACGGGAATGGGCCCCATCGGCCTGATGGCTGTTTCCATAGCGAAGGCATCCGGCGCCAATATGGTGATTGCCACGGATGTGAAGGAGAAGCGCCTCCGCCTTGCAAAGGAAATGGGGGCGGACCATGTGGTAAATCCCCTGGAGACGGACCTTTACGAGTATGTGATGGATGTGACGGGTGGAAAGGGAGTGGATGTGATGCTGGAGATGTCGGGGAATGAGCATGGTTTTAAGGACGGAATAAGAACCCTGAGGGCCGGTGGAAGACTCTCCATGCTGGGCCTTTTTCCCCAGGAGTTCAAATTCAACTTCAACGACTACTTCATCATGAAGAACCTCCGCATCTATGCGATTCTGGGAAGGCACATTTACTCCACCTGGTTCAAAACCATAAACCTGCTTGCCAGCGGACAGGTAAACCTGGACCCCATAATCACCAAGATCACCACGCTGGATGATTATGTGAATGCTTTCGAGGAGCTCAAAAGGGGAGAGCATGCCAAAGTGGTCTTCAGGATTTCCGAATGAAGGGGATGTCTCACCATGTCCAGAATAGTTGTCCTGACGGGGGCAGGAATTTCCGCCGAGAGCGGCATACCCACATTCAGGGGAAAGGGGGGACTGTGGGAGAAGTTCAGGCCGGAGGAACTTGCCACCCCCGAAGCCTTCATGAGGGATCCCCGACTGGTGTGGCGGTGGTACGACGAGCGGCGCCAGATGATCAAGAGGGCCAGACCCAGCGAGGCCCACAGGATCCTCGCCAGGATAGAGCAGGAGGCGGAGCACTTTGTCCTGATTACGCAGAATGTGGATGGCCTTCATCAGGAAGCTGGAAGCAGAAACATCATCGAACTTCACGGCAATATCTGGAGGGTCAGGTGTCTGTCCTGCGGCCAGAGGTATTACCTGGAAGAGACACCCCTCAGGGAGATTCCTCCCCGCTGTCACTTCTGCGGCGGTCTTTTGAGGCCGGATGTGGTGTGGTTTGGCGAGATGCTGGACCCGGATGTTCTGGAGAGGGCTTTCTACGAATCTGAGAGGGCCGATGTTTTCATAGTGGTGGGAACATCCGCTGTTGTATATCCTGCCGCCCATCTTCCCGTGGTGGCAAAACAGCATGGGGCCTTCCTCATAGAGGTCAATCCCGAAGACACACCCCTGTCGGAGATTGCGGATGTAATCATACGGGAGAAGGCAGGTACCGGTATGAAGAGGGTCTATGAGATACTGAAGGAGAGGGGGGACATTTAGCCCCCTCTATCCGAAGAGATTTTTGAATACAAACCACACATTGGCGGGCCTTTCGGCCAGTCTCCTCATGAAGTAGGGATACCAGTGGGTCCCATAGGGGACATACATGCCGGTATTGAATCCCTCCCCTTTCAACTTCCGCAGTAGATTTCCCTTTATTCCGTACAGGAACTGGAATTCGAATCTTTCTGTGGGTATCTTCCTCTCCCTGACGAACCGGAGCGTGCG
>JALSOK010000156.1 GCA_026986535.1 Caldifarciminota bacterium | reverse complement strand
TTCGAAGGTCAGACTCACAAAATCCTGAAGGGCTTTCCTTATGAAGGGGTTCCTCGCACTCTTCTGCCTCTCCAGGACAGTGTAGTCCAGTATGTGCAGCAGGCTCTCCCGGATTTTATCCCTCTCGTGGATTTCTTTCCTCCACATGTCCATCACGATGCTCTTTTCGTGCGCATCGATCAGCACCAGAAACCTGCAACCGTGCACCTCTTCGAAGATTTTTCTCAGCGCCGTTTCCAGCCCCTTCAGATTCATGCTATTCCTCCAGCACTTTCAATATACGGGGAGCCATTTCATCCACAATTCTTCTCAGGGCCCCCATTCCGATTTCCTTTGTGGTCGCGGCCATGATTCCATAGTCCCCTATTATGAACATTTGCAAATATGCAATCCCGAGTTCCAGCACAACGCTCCTGAGGGGTCCGCCTATTTCTTCGGGCATGCTGGATATAAATTTGTTCATCTCGTACCAGAGGTCTGCATGAAAGGCGGCGGCGGCCTCCTCATCGTACTCTGGAATATCCATCAGGGAGACTATCATGAATCCATCCCTGTCGAAGAGGGCGAGGCCCAGTATCTGGGGCACATTTTCTTTGACTTCCTTGAAGATTTTTAACACTTCTTCCATTTTACTTTCCTGTTTATGCAATTACACACTTTGCTCTACTCATAATTTTAAATCCCTTTGCCCGGATGACAAGTTTCCATTCGGTCAGATGAGGAGAGTATGTACACTCCTGTGCCGGGATGTCCCCAATCCGGGTTTCTGCACCGTGGTTCGAGCAAGCGTTTTCTTTAAACTTTTTCCCATCATGTCCGCTCTGAAAAGAATCGTCTCATTTTCGCTTTTCCTCTTTATGATGGCGGCCCTTTATGGGTTTCTGATGCGCTGGTACAATGCATTCGGGCTTCCCGGATTCGATTACTTCCGCTTCCTTCAGGCCCATTCCCATGTGGCATTCCTCGGATGGGGATTCGTGGCGGCATCTGCTCTGCATGTTCTGATGTTCGGGGATGGATGCAGTGGGCGCAGGGGGGTATTCGTTTCTCTCTGGATCATGCTCCTGTCCATGGCGCTCATACTGATTACTTTTCCCCTCTACGGGTACAGGGGGCTGACCGTGGTCTTCCTCTCCCTGTTCGTGCTGGCATCCTATGTGTATTCCTTCTGCTTCCTTCAGTGCATAAGGGGAAGGGGCGGACTCCAGTACAGGTTCATCCGGTTTTCCATCCTTCTGTACCTTATATCCACTGCGGCTATATGGGCCCTCGCCCCCATAATAATTTTGATCGGGAAGAACACCGCCCTTTACTTCAACGATATTTACTTCTTTCTCCATTTCCTCTACAACGGCTTCTTCGTCTTCGCCATCTCGGGCATCTTCTTCCATGTCTTCGGGGTCAGGGAGGATTATGTATGGAAGTTCTTTTATCTGAATGCAATCGCTGTATTTCCCGCCTATGCCCTGTCTCTCCTGTGGAAGGGGGTTCCCCTGTGGGTCAATGGTGTGGGTCTGGGGGCGGCCATTCTGCAGGTGGCGGCCGCTTACTGGCTCGTGAAGGGTTTTTCGGAAGCGGTGTCCGGACTGCCATCCTCCCACAGGTTGATCCTCGGTGCCGGGGTCCTCTCGTATGTGCTGAAGGTTGTAATTCAGCTCTTCTCTGCATTTCCCTTCGTCGTTTCGGCGGCGGTGTCCCTGAAGCCCTATCTGGTAATCGGTTATCTTCACCTCATAACCCTTGGATTCATGAGCACCCTCCTGATTTACTTCCTGGTAAATTCGGGGCTCGTTCGAAGGAACTTTCTCTTCGATGCCGGCTTCTGGTCCTTCTTCTACAGCGGAGCCCTGAAGGTCACCATTCTCATCACTTTTGGCCTTGCGGTGTGGTGGACGGGTGCGCGTTTCAGGTATATAAATCAACTGCTTTTCTGGATTACGCTGTTCCTGTACTCGGGAGTGCTCCTCATGTGGATGGGAACCCTCGTTCCCGCGGGGGAAGGCGGGCGGGTCAGAGGTGAAGTATCATCTTTGCCATCAGAAAGTAAGAGGTGAGGGTTATAACATCCCCCAGTGTTGTGATGAGGGGGGCGGAAATGGTGGCCGGGTCCCACCCCAGCTTCTTCACCAGGAAGGGGAGGGAAAAGCCCACCATGTTGGCCACTATGGCGGATATCATTATGGCGCTGCTCACCACGATGGCCAGCGGAATGAAGGAGGGCTCCCTCAGATAGGCTATGAGGCTCATTCCTGCCCCCACAATGAGGGCTATCAGAAAGGAGGTGGTCAGTTCCTTGAAGAAGTACCGCAGGAAGGCCCTGAAGTTCAGTTCGAACTCCCCTGTGGCGATTGCTCTGATGGCGAATGTGGCACTCTGGGAGCCCATTACCCCTGTGGTATTCATCAGGTTGGGGATGAAGAAGGACAGGATTATGAGTTTCGCCAGCTCATTCTGGAAATAGTTGAGTATCATACCCGATATGTTCCCCAGTATCAGCATGGCAAGGATGGTGGGGAGCCTCTTCTTCATCTTCTCCCACTGGGATAGCCTGAAGTACTGGTCTTCGGGATCCACCACACCGGCGAACCTGTACATGTCCTCTGTGGCTTCTTCTTCCATAATGTCGATTACATCATCTATGGTTATGACCCCGAGCAGTTTGTTCTCGCTGTCCAGCACGGGCACCGCAATCATGTTGTAATCCTGTATTATCCGGGCTGCTTTCTCCCGGTCATCCGTTGCATATACGAATCGGGGAAGTGTCATCAGATTCGTTATGGGTTCATCCTTTCTGGCCTTTATCAGGTCTATCAATTCGACGATGCCATCGAGGCGGCGCTTTTCATCGACCACATACACCTGATACAGGACTTCATCCGGCAGTTCCTTTGCCTCCCGTATGAGTTTCTTCAGGGCCTCTCCGGCAGTGGTGTTCTTAGATACTTCTACGAATTCGGGGGTCATTATCCTTCCGCAGGAATCTTCGGGGTAGTTCAGGAGGATCATCGTCTTCTTGCGCTCCTGCGGGGAGAGTCCGGACAGTATTCTTCTGGCAATCTGGACGGGGAGTTCGTCGAGCAATTCGGCCCTGTCGTCCGGGTCCATGTCCTCGAATATGGAAATGACCTCTTCGTTTTTCAGTTTTCTGACCAGCTTCTCCACATCCTCGGGGTCCATTTCGGACAGCAGTTCGGCCGCATACTCTTTGGGAAGAACCCGGAATATTATGGCTTTTTCTATTTCCGAGAGGTCCTCAAAGGCTTCCAGTACTTCCACGGGATGGAACTGGGTTAGAAAGTTCTTCAAACCCTGGAGGTTCCCCGTTCTTATGAGTTCCTTTATCTCCGGAACTATGAGGCTCTTTATTACGAGCATCGGGAACCTCCGCTTTCATCGTGTGTTTCATAAGTTTAAGGCCTGCCATCCGGTGCCCCGTGGGAGATCCTGAGGACCGCCGCATTGTTGTATAATTTGTCTGGATGCATGAATTCGGCCTGTGCGGGGTGGATGTGGGCCTCAGAAGGAGCGTGATTGCGGCTCTGGAGGGGAATCGTCTGGTATATCTCGGAGAGGAGGCGGTCAGGTGTGTTGTGTGCGGTGTGGATGCTCCCCTTACGCGGGGCAGAGGACCCTTCAGAGATTGCGATAGACGGATTCTGCGGATGGGTATAGGCCTTTATCCCGTCAATATGGATTTCATGATGAAGCTTCATTCGAATGCCCTGAGCCTCCTGCAGAAAATGGGGTGCGCCTACGGATTCGAAGTGTATCCTTATGCTGTCCGCAGACTTCTGGGATTCGGCCACAGGAAGAGGACTGCGGAGGGGAGGAGGAAAATTGAAGAGGCGCTGAGGCGATTCGTGGATATGGATCTCCGCAGGAATATGGATCCCGATGAGCTGGATGCCATCACTTCCGCCCTGGTGGTCGGGATGTTTCTGGAAGGGAGAGCCCGATTCGTGGGCGATGAGTGCAGGATTCTCCTTCCGGTGAGTGGATATTCTGCGGGGTGCTATAAAATTTTCAGACCATGATAATCTACGGGATATTGATGTTCGTTTACATACTGCTCGTGATACTCCTCATAGCTATAGTGCTCATACAGGAGCCCAAGAGCGCGGGGCTCGGGGGGATGTTCGGTGGTGGGGCCGAGACCGTTTTCGGCGCAAAGGGGGCGGCCACCTTCTTCACCAAGCTGACAGCGGGCCTGGGGGCGGCCTATATGGTGCTGTCCCTGATTCTCTCCATACTCAACAGGCCTGCTGTTGGTGGGTCTGCCATAGAAAGGGCCATACAGAAGGACGAAGTACTCAAGAAGCTTAACATACCCACACAGCCTGCCCGGCCATCGCAGCCGTCTCAGCCGGCACCCGAAAACCCCCGGCCGGCGGGTGGGCAGCAGTAAGTGTATCTGCAAGCAAAGGAGGAGTCTGTTATGAAAGCGATCATAGAGGTATCCGGAACGCAGGTTGAGGTTGAGAAGGGGGACACGATAGTTGTAAATCGCCTTTCTGCCAGCGAAGGAGACACTGTGGAGTTCGATAGGGTGGTGTTCCTTAAGGATGGTGAGGAGAACATCTTCGGCACCCCCTATGTGGATGGGGTGAAGGTGGTGGGAAAGGTCCTTCGTCACTTCAGGGGGAAGAAGATCCTCGTCTTCAAGTATAAGAGGAAGAAGAATTATCGCCGCAGAAGGGGACACAGGCAGCACCTGACGGAGGTGGTGATAGAGGATATCGTCAGGGGATGATATGGAGGAATTCGCCGCTGTACTGGAGAAGTACAGGAAACTGGAGGAGGAGGTAACCCGCCTCAGTCAGGAGGGGAACTTCGATCAGCTGAAGGAGATCCTTCCAGAGTACAATCGCCTGAAGGAAGCGGTATCCAGAATCGAAGAATTGAAGGATGCCCTCTCCTACATTCGGGAGCTGGAGGGGATGGCGCAGGAGGACCCCTCCCTCAGGCAGGAAATAGAAGCGGAGATAGAAGAGACCCGCAGGAAGGTGGAGTCCCTCAGGAAAGAGATCAGGGCCCTGCTCATCCCCCGGGATCCCAATTACGATAGCAATGTCATTCTGGAAATAAGGGCCGGTGCCGGTGGTGAGGAGGCTGCCCTATTTGCCGCAGATCTGCTGAGGATGTATATGAGGTATGCGGAAAAGAAGGGCTGGAAGGTGTCCATCACCCATGCCCACGAGACGGATCTGGGCGGGTATAAGGAGGTGGCTGTTCTGATAGAGGGGAAGGGGGCATACGGCCGGCTGAAGTACGAGGGAGGTGTCCACAGGGTGCAGAGGATTCCCGTGACGGAGACCGGAGGGCGAATCCATACTTCCACTGTTAGCGTCGTTGTTATGCCCGAATATCAGGATACATCCGATGTGGAGATCAGGCCGGATGACCTCAGAATAGAAACCATGAGGGCCTCGGGGGCCGGGGGTCAGCATGTAAACAAGACGGAGTCCGCTGTCCGCATCACCCACATCCCGACCGGAATAGTGGTCCATGTTCAGGATGAGAGGAGCCAGCATCAGAACAAGGCGAAGGCCCTGCGCATATTGAGGTCCAAGCTGAAGGAGCTCAAGGAGAGGGAGAAGAGGGAGAAGCTGGGCCAGATCCGCAGGAGCATGGTGGGGACGATGGAGAGGAGCGAAAAGATAAGGACATACAACTGGCCCCAGAACAGGGTCACGGACCACCGCCTTTCCGGGGATGAAAAGAATTATCCCCTCGACAGGATCATGGAGGGGGACCTGGACGAACTGCTGGATAATCTGGAGAAACTCGCCCTCTCTCAAATGGAAGAGGAAGTGCTGGATTGAATCCCATCGGTTTTAAAATTTAACCGCCCATGCACATAACCCACATTCTGGCCCATTTTCCCCTCGAGAAGTGCCATCTGGACAGACTGGGCAGGGTCCTGAAGGGGCTGGGGGAGCCGCTTTCCAGAAGACCTTTCTTCTCCGGAAGGAATGTCAGGCTTTACAGGAGCAGAAGGGGAATATTCTGGTTTGCCGGAATAGGGGACAATATGAACACCGACTGGGTCCCCTTCTGGAACGAGAGGTTTACCCACAGCTTCATGAATCTGGCTGTAGTCTTCATCCGGCTCGAGGATGAGCGGCTGGACGAAATCGAGAGGGCCCTCTCTGGCAGGGGTGGCAATCTGAGGAGGGGGAGGATTTCCACCCGCAAGAGCTA
>JALSOK010000155.1 GCA_026986535.1 Caldifarciminota bacterium | reverse complement strand
GAAGTAAATGCCCAGTGTCAGAAAAATCCATGGAATCAGGGTCCATATCCTGAGGTCCCTGACCCACTTTTTGTGGTGGACGCCGTACATGATCACCCCCAGCACGATGGAAAAGGGGACCGACAGACCGGTATATCCTGCGTACAGAGAAAGGGGGTGGATATGCATCCACCAGTTCATCAGGAGGGGATTGAGACCCCGCCCATCGTCGGGAGGGTTGGGAAGTTCTTTGAAGGGGTTGGAGTAGAAGGCGAGCACGGTTAAAAAGAACAGGTAGGTCAGGGACAGGAAGAAAAAGGACCACGAATAGAAGTATTTCTTGTGCTTCATCGCCCTGTATATGAACACCACGGTGTAGGCCCCGAATACGAGGTTCCAGAATAGCATGGAGCCATCCATACCGGCCCAGAATCCGGCTATCCTGTAAAAGACGGGCATGGATTTCGTGGTCTGAAGTGCCACATATTCTATGGAGAAATCCAGGGTTATCAGCGCATAAAGAAGGAGAATTGAGGCTATTGATGTGTAGATAAAGGCAAAGAAGTATGCATTTACTCCTGCCCTGATGAAGCGGAAATCCTTCCGGAGGTTTCCGGTAAGAAGGAGTAGAAAAGACCCAATTATAAAGGCCCATGCAGTGAAAATCGTTATCTTCCCGAATATAGCCATACGGCTCAAATTTTATAGTATGATGCGTATTTTCACATTTGCCCGAAATTCCTGTAAAATTTAAGCCGATGGGGAATACGATAAAGACATTCGTGCTTCTTGCTGCATTGAGCATCCTTATATTGATCATGGGCGACCTGGTGGGAGGAAAAACCGGTTTAACCATAGCTTTCATCATGGCTCTGGGCATCAATTTCTTTTCCTACTGGTTTTCCGACCGGATCGTTTTATCCATGTACAGGGCCAGGGAGGTCTCTCCACAGGAGGCTCCCCGCCTCCATGCTCTGGTTGAGGAGGTGGCCAGGAGCGCGGGGATTCCCAAACCGAAGATCTACATCGTTCCCGCCCCCTATCCCAATGCATTTGCCACCGGAAGGGACCCTTCGCATGCCGCTGTTGCTTTTACCGAAGGGATATTGAGACTTCTGGATGAGCGGGAGCTGAAGGGGGTCATAGCCCATGAGCTTGCCCATATAAAGAACAGGGACATACTGATTTCCACTGTGGCGGCCACCCTTGCCACTGTGATCTTCTATGTGGCGGACATGGCCCGATGGATGTTCATATTCGGAAGACACGATGAGGACAGAAATCCCGTCGCCGAGCTCCTCCTTTTAATACTGGCCCCTATTGCGGCCATGATGATTCAGATGGCCATATCCAGAACCAGGGAGTACCTGGCTGATGAGACGGGGGCAAAGTTCATCAGGGACCCCCTTGCTCTTGCCAGAGCCCTGGAGAAGCTTGCGATGGGAAATCAGCAGGTGCCCACCACTGCGACACCCACTACTGCCCACATGTTCATATTTCCTCCCCTGCTCGACGGCATAGCGAAGCTCTTTTCCACTCATCCTCCGCTGGAGGACAGGATAGCCCGTCTGATGGAAATGGCCAGAAGGATGGGGGTTATGTACTGAGGGTTGAGAAGTAAATGCTCTTTCTATTTGGTTACATACATGTGTATCTGATTCCTGGACAGGACAGTTCGGAAGTGGTATTCAACTATTCCGTTCCCCTGCGCAGGTTGACATTTGTGAAATCGGGGGATTCCTATGAGGGAAGATATCGCCTGGAGATGGAGATCTACAGGGGGAAAGAGCTCTACACCTCTGTGGTCAGGGACTACTATGAGGAAGTGGACACGGTTCCGCCTCCCGATTTGCGCAAAAGCAGGTATTTCAGCCTCTACTTTCCTCCCGGAAAATATAGCTTCCACATAAGACTGCTCGACAGGATTTCGCGCAGTGTGGTGGATTCTGCAAAGCTCTCTCTGGATATAAACCGGGGGGATATAATGGTGGGGAGCCTTATAACGGTTTTCCCCAATGAGAATCTGGACTTCGACCCCAGGAGGGAATTCACCGATGCGGACTCATCCCTTTACATAAGGATTCCGATATTTTCGACGAAGGAGGAGACCATAAGGGTTCGGGTCATTCTGGATCCCTGGAAGGGGAAGAGGAGGACCATGGAGTTCAGCTATTATCTCTCGAAAGGATACAACGAGATCCCCCTGGATTACGATATTTCCGATTTGAAATTCGACCAGTACGAGATGGTGGTTGAATTTCGGGATTCCCGCGGCAGGTTGATAGCCCGCAGGAAGATGAAGTTTACCAGGGTGGGCTTTCTCTCCCTGACAGATGTCCAGAGGAGGGACCTGATATCCGTTCTCGAATTCGTTTATCCGGGGGAGTTTACGAAGTATCTGGAGAAATACGGGGGGGATTTCATGAAGGCCTGGAACAACTTCTGGAAGGATAAGGACCCCACCCCCAACACCCCCGAAAATGAATTGAAGAGGCAGTTTCTGGAGAGGTACAAGTATGCGATGTATAATTTCACCAGGTACGGTCGGATAAACGATATGGGGAAGATTTACATCAAGTACGGGCCTCCCGATTACATATACAGGGAGGATTTTTCCCTGGAGGGGAGAGCCTATCAGATATGGTACTATCAGTCCATAAACAGGAGATTTTTATTCGTGGATAAGTACGGGACGGGAGATTATGAGCTGGTACCACCTGGTTATTACGATTATTACTGAAGTGGCCCTTTCGGGCGGTATAGGGGGATTCGTGGACCCCATATACTTCAAGCTGGGGAAGGGGGTGTATTTGATTGGCTTTCCCTATACCCTGAGCCCCGCTGATCTGGGACGGGATTACGAACTTACCATAGAGATCTATTCCGGAGGAAAGAGGGTTCTGCTGGAGTCGGAGAAAAAGAAGGTTCCGGATAATGCTGTGTATATCGTGGATGGCCACGAGGTGGTGGCCAGGCCGGGAAAATACGATGTAATGTTCAGGGTATCCTCTGCCGGTAAGGAGTCCAGCGCCACCTTTCCAGTGGAAATAGTGGAGCACGAGAGACTGAATCTTTCCTCCCTCGTGTTCGTGTCCCGGTTTTACGAAGACCCTTCGAGGGCCCCCTTTCACAGGGGGGACCTGGGTTTTCTGCCCAATCCCTCTGCTTCCTTTTCGGACACCCTGAGGTACTTCTTCGAAATATACGATGTCGTGCCCGATTCCTCCAGGCTCGTGATTCGCTGGTACATGGAGAAGGACGGAAAGCTCGTGGCCCGGGGAACTCCCAGAGTCATTCCCGCAAAGCTTGCGAGCATGTACTACATGGGAAATATACCGCTGTCGGACCTGGATAATGGAAGGTACAGACTGACCTTCGAAGTGGTGGATATTCCCTACGGCCTCAAAAGAACCGTATCCAGGGAGTTCACTGTGAGCAGACAGGAGCTGGCCATGGACGATGATATACGCTACTTCATCGATTATATCGCCACTCCGGAAGAACTGGCGGAGTTCAGGAGCATAAAGGACGAGAACAGAAGGAAGGAGTGGATAGAGAAGTTCTGGATGAGGAAGGATCCGGCAGGCACCTTTTACCCCGTCTTCCGCCAGAGGGTGCTGGAGGCCGATGCCAAGTTCTCCACCCCCTTCAAGAAGGGACGCTATACGGATATGGGCAAGGTGTATATCCTCTTTGGAATGCCGGATGAAATAAGGAGGGAAGAGATAGATGTGGCGCAGAAGTCCTACCAGATGTGGATCTACTACTCCAATAACATGAAGTTCGTCTTTTACGACCAGTTCAATACAGGGGAGTACAGGCTTACGGCTTCCAATGTGCCGGGATTCGGCAATTACATCCAGGATATAGACCAGTACTTCGACTTCAACGGGAGAGAGTAGGGCAGGGGATTATTCCATCTTTATTCACCTTTAAACTTTTCCCACAAAACAGGTCAGAAATGGAGGTGGATTATGGCAATCAGAAGGAAGGCTTTTGCATCCTGGAAGGGGACCCTGAAGGGGGGAGCCGGCAGGTTCAGTGCTGGAGGTCTTTCTGGGGCTTTCGATTTCCACTCCCGTTTCGAGGATGGGGAGGGAACCAATCCGGAGGAACTTCTCGGAGCGGCGCTGGCTTCCTGCTTCAGCATGGCCCTATCGAGCAATCTTGAAAAGGCGGGGGCGGAGCCGGAGCTGGTGGAAACGGAGGCTGAAGTTGTTTTGGATAGATTGAGCGACGGATGGACGATAGTGAAGGTAATTCTCAGCACGAAGGTGAGGGCTTCGGGCATCGATTACGAATCCCTCAGAAAACTGGCGGAGGAGACGAAGAGGACATGTCCGATAGGTAAAGCCCTGATGGCGATACCGGTGATAGAATTGAAGGTGGTGAAAGGGTAGGGGCCGTTAGTGGACGGTCCCTTCTGTGGAGTATTTTCTCAGGAACTCCTCCTTGAATTCCCTGAAGTATCCCCCCTTTATGGCCTCCCTTATGTCCTTCATGAGTTTTATGAAGAAATAGACCGAATGATAGCTGGCGAGGATTCCCGCCGTGGTTTCGTTCACGGAGAACAGATGTCTTATGTAGGCTCTGGTGTAATTTCTGCATACTTTGCAGTCGCACTCCGGGTCGAGGGGCGAAAAATCCTCCCTGAATCGGGCGTTTTTTATTCTCATGATTCCTCTTCGGGTGAAGACGGCCCCCCTCCTGGCATTTCGGGTTGCTATGACGCAGTCGAACAGATCCACCCCCTGCTCGACATAGTGGAGTATTTCCTCTGGCTTTCCAAGGCCCATTACATACCTGGGTTTGTCGTAGGGCAGTCTGGGAGCGAATTCCTCTACCACCCAGTCCCTCTCGTGCCTTGGCTCCCCCAGTGCAAGGCCCCCAATTGCGTATCCGGGAAAATCCATTTCGACCAGCTCCCGCAGGGATTTCTCCCTCAGGTCCCTGTAGAAGCCCCCCTGAACTATTGCGAACATCACCCCTTCCGGCCTGATTCTGCTGTAATGCTCTATGGAACGCCTTGCCCACTGTGTTGTAAGCCTGACCGACAGGGCATTTTCCTCATAGGAGGAGGGATACCTCGTGGGATAATCCAGTATCATCATGATGTCCGATCCCAGTTTCTTTTGAATCTCTATGACTTTTTCAGGGGAGAGGAATATGGGGCTTCCGTCTATGTGGGACCTGAATTCGATGCCCTCTTCCGTAATCTTCCTCAATCTCGCGAGGGAGAATACCTGAAATCCGCCCGAGTCTGTCAGTATGCTTCCCCGGAAGTTTATGAATCTGTGGAGCCCTCCCGCCTTCTCCACCACATCCTCCCCCGGCCTCAGATGCAGGTGGTAGGTGTTTGCCACTATGATCTGTGCCCCCATTTCTTCCAGATCCATGGTGGTGAGGGAGCGGGGTGTTCCGGTGGTGCATACGGGCATGAAGTTGGGAAGTTCCACAGTTCCGGATTTTGTCTCCATTATCGAATAGCGAGCATTTCCATCGGTTTTAACCACTCTGAACTTAAAGGTGCCCATGTTTTTTATATCACATACAGGTTCCGGAACTCCTCTGGAGTCACATCTATGAAAATCTTCTTCAGGAACCTGGAGTACCTGTGGAAGGTGTAGGACATTACATATCCCCTCAGCACATAGGTGAAGTATTCCCTCAGTCTCCTGCTCGAGAGTATCCGCTCCACGGTTTTTATGGCTGCATCCGGATTACCCGCAGTGTAAAGGACTTCCGGGGTCAGTTCCCTGAATGCAAATTCCTCGAATGGGGGTATGCGGGAGAGGACAATGGGCCTCTGGAGGGGGAGGAATCTGTACAGGGAGTAGATGGTTTCGAATTTCTCCTGTGTGTACGGCAGGAGTACGAGGGCCACCTCCTTCGGGGAGGGCAGAGGCTCTTCCTCCCCTCTCTCCAGCACCTGGAATCTTTCCGCAATGGCCCTTTTGACCTCTCCATCCGTGGCATCCCGGGGAAGGAGTATGTATTTGCCGGACTCTTCCGTAAAGCCGGGATTTTCCATGGGAAAGGGGTAAAAGAGGACGCGGGTGCTGTCGTATAATTCCCTCGATGCGATTTCCTGAAAGAACCTGTGATGAACCACGAACCTGTCCACAGCCCTCTCCTGATAGACCAGTTTCGCGAAATCGATGCCTTCTATCGTGTGGAGAATCGCTATGGTGCTCGCCCCCATCTCCCTGTACTTCTTTACCCTGTCCAGGTCCTCCGGAGATTCGAT
>JALSOK010000154.1 GCA_026986535.1 Caldifarciminota bacterium | reverse complement strand
TGGTCTGGGTAAGGAGGGCCAGTCTATCGGATGGGGGATCATACTTCAGAGCCTCTTCTTTCGTCTCTATTATGTCGATCCTCTCCGGAGCCTCCCCTTTGACACCGATTGCCTCCACATGGTTCTTATGACCCACATAAACGATGTGATAACCCTCTTCCACGAACCTCCTCGCCTCCCTGTGCACTTTATGGACGAGGGGACAGGTGGCATCGATTAATCTGAAATTGCGTCTTCGGGCAATCTCATAATGCTCGGGAGGAGAACCATGGGCCGAAAAAATTACCACAGCCCCCTCCGGTATTTCTTCGGGGTCTTCCACGAAGATGGCTCCCTTCTCCTCCAGTTCCCTGACCACATGCCTGTTGTGCACTATGGCATGCTTGACATAAACGGGCCTTCCGAATTTCTTCAGGGCCAGCTCCACAGTCCTTATAGCCCTATCGACCCCCGCACAGAAGCCCCGGGGCCTGGCCAGATATATTTTGAAAGTCATCCTCGAAAAAGTTTAAAGGGGTTCCACGACCACAAACCCCTCCCCGCAAAAGACAATATGGCCGAAGAAATCTATATCCATTTCTCTAAGAAACCGCCTTATTCTGGCGGTCAGCTTCCTGTCCTCGTCGCTGGGCACCAGATTCCCCGAAGGATGGTTATGGGCAAACGCCATGGCCCGGGCTCCATATTCGATGGCCATCTGTGCAATATCCCTCATGCTCACATATACCACATTTTTCCCTCCAACCGCGAGGACCTCTATTCCCAGGATGCGGCCGGCCCCATCCATCGCCACGCCGATCAGTTGCTCCCTTCGGGATGAAGCGTAGTCCATCACCACCTCGAAGAGATCCTCCATGGTGTGTATAATCCTCCCTTCTCTACGGAAGAGCCTCCTTCCCAGTTCTATAGCGGCGATTATGCGAGTAGCCTTGGCCGGTCCCATGCCATCCACCATCATAAGCAGTTCCACATCCACTGTCGAAAGCCTCCCCATGGGAAACATCCTGAGAATCTTCCTGGCAAGGGAAAGGACATGCTCACCGCTCCTTCCCGTTCCAAGGAGTATTGCAAGCAGTTCCTCATCCCTCAGGGCAGAGGGCCCCATCTTCAGCAACTTTTCCCTCGGAAGCATAATTCCACCCCCTTAAAATTAGCCCATGGAAAAAGAGGAAAAGAAGAGGGAGCACCGCATGTATCCATTTGCAGTTGTGGGGTTATTCATAACCGATAAAGACCCCCTGGAGGTGCAGACAGGCAAGCCGGATCTGGAAGCAGTCCACCAGCTGGAGGAGGAAATCTCCCGGGTGCTGTTCGATGGAAATGCCACCGTCGTACTTCTTCCCATAGCCGTCCCTCCCGAAGAGGCACAGAATGCCATAGACACATTCGTGAAGACCCTCATGGAAGATAGCAGAGGGGAGGAATAGGACCTCCCCCTAATCCTCATCCCCCACGATCTCCACATTTTCGGTCTCCCTGGTCAGAACCTGAATCCTGTCGGCCCTTATGTAGTACGATGTCCTCCTGTTTCCCTCTTTGTCGGTCCACTCGCTCTGGCGCAGAGAACCCTCCACATAAACAGCAGTTCCCTTCTTGAGACTATCCATCAGCCTCACGAATCCAGTCTGGACATTTATGAATGTGGGGTCATCCTTCCAGTTCCCTTCCCTGTCCCTGTACCTGTTGGGAATTGCTATCCTGAATGTTACCAGCGTATCACCATGGAGCCCGGCATCATCCACCAGGCGCCCCACCACACTCACATTATTGATCCTCGGAATAATCACCCTGACCATTGCTATTCCTCCTTCTGCTGTAATCTTAACCGAAAGTGTTGACGATTTATTAACAGGGCAGATAAGGTTTTGATATACAGAAGCTTAAAGGAGGGCAGAAATGCCCTCAGGGAAGTTTTACCTCCGGGTATTTCCCAAGCACCTCGAAGAACATATTCCTGAGCTCCTCCATCCGCTCCGGGGTTTTACCCTCGAATCGAAGAACGATCACAGGCTGTGTATTCGATGCCCTTGCAAGGGCAAATCCATCATCGAATTCGAGGCGGACACCATCTATGTCGATGACATTGTATCCCTTTTCCTTGAAATATCGAACCAGATCATCCACTATCTCGAACTTCCTCTCCTCCGGATCCACTTCCACCCTTATCTCGGGTGTGGAATAATAATCGGGAATTTCGCTCAGGAGTTCGGAGATGCTCTTTCCGGAATATGCCACCTCTTCCAGGAACCTCAGGGAGGCATAAATGGCATCATCGTACCCGAAGAACCTATCCTTTATAAATATGTGGCCACTCATCTCCCCGGCAAGGGGAGCCCCTGTCTCCTTTAACTTGGCCTTCATCAGGGAATGCCCGGTCTTCCACAGGAGAACCTTTCCGCCCAGATTCTCTATGTACTCTATGACCCCTCTTGAGCACTTCACATCCAGGATTATGGTGGCCCCGGGGTGATTCCTCAGGACCTGACGGGCAATAATTGCCACTATCTTATCGCCGAATATGAGATTTCCATTCTCATCCACCACCCCTATGCGGTCCGCATCCCCATCGTATCCAAAAGCGCCATCGTAATTCCCCTTCCTGACTTCCTCCATCGCCCACTTCATGTATTCCACCACCGTGGGGTCAGGAAGATGATTGGGAAAATCCCCATCGGGTTCGAGAAAAAGCCCCTTAAAGGATATTCCCAGAGGAGGAAATAGCTTCTCTATCAGGGGGCCGGCAACTCCATTACCGGTATCCACCACGAGGTTGAATTTTCTGCTGATTTTTATGTTGGACAGGACGAAATCTATATACTCCGAGGTAATGTCGTGGGACTCCACCCTGCCCTTCGATGGTGCCCTGTGGACCTCCTCGTTCATCAGCCTCTTCAATTCCTGTATCTGCTCGCCGTAGATGGTTTCTCTTCCAACAGCAATCTTGAAACCATTGTACTCCCGCGGATTGTGGCTGGCAGTTACCTGTATCCCTCCGGAGACGGGAAGGTTAAATGTGGCATAATACATAAGGGGGGTGGGAACAGTGCCTATGTCCACCACATCCAGACCCCCATCCGTTAATCCTTCGATAAGGGCCTTCTTCAGGGCGGGAGTGGTTTTCCTGACATCGCCCCCCACAGCCACCTTCCCCTCATTTCCTGTGTACTTCGCATAAGCAAGGCCCAGAGCGTACGCAAATTCTTCCGTGATTTCTTCACCCGATATGCCTCTTATGTCGTATTTTCTGAAGACTTTATCAGGGTACACGGGCATGTTGAACCTCCTTGATTTCGGGGAAAATGTTAAAGGGAAGTGCATATTAATAAGAGGCGACGCCCGGAATCGAACCGGGGTAAGCGGATTTGCAATCCGCCGCCTGAGCCACTCGGCCACGTCGCCTCGGCAGGAGAGAAATTATAATGCTTTACTGCTCCATGGCAGAAACCCCGGAGGAACCGGATATCGGACAGCCTTTTTCACAGAAAGCATCCATTTAAAATTTCTCCGTGCTCCTTTCGGCCATTCTCCTTCAGAGCGACACAGGTACAGTCCACTTCAAAAGCGTATATCTCGAATACTTTGCAGACAGCAACAGGGTAATCCTGCTGGATTCCGCCCATGTAAAGAGGGGGAATGTACAGCTGTTTGCAGACACCATCATCTATAATACGCAGACAAAAGAGGTGGTGGCCCGGGGCAGATTCAAACTCATGATAGACACCAACACCATAACGGGAGACAGTCTCAGGTACATGCTGGGAGAAGGTAGGGGGATAGCCTATCACACCAGGAACTATATCCAGAAGGGATGGCTGTACTCCGGAGAGCTGTATAAGATGGGAGGTGATACCCTGGCCATAAAGGGTGGAAGGTTCACCACATGCGACCTGCCCAGGCCCCACTACGCCTTCCACGGGAGGGATATGCTGGCCATAAATGATGAGATGGCTTTCGTCAGACATGTGGTCCTTCGCATAATGGGAATTCCCATACTGTATGCTCCATTCTGGATGTTTCCCCTGAAGAAAGAGCGCAGCTCCGGATTTCTCACGCCCGGTTTCGGATTCACAACGCTGGACGGCAAGTACATCAGAAACCTTGGCTACTACTGGGTTCTGAACAATTACGCTGATATAACCCTCTACATGGACATAGTGGAGAAGAGGGGTCTGCGCATGGGGATCCGGTTCGTGTACAACATATACCGCGCAATGTCAGGAAACATTAACTTCAATTTTTCCAACGATTTCCTGATTAAGCAGGTCAGGAGGAGGTACGCACTGGATGCCACCCATCAGCAGAATTTGGCGGGATGGAAGGTCTCTTCTAAGGCCAACATTGTCTCGGACAGGACCTACTTTCAGGACTATGCGGAGAACAAGGATCAGTGGCTAAAAACACAGACCTATTCCTATATCCAGACGGGCAAAACCTTCACCTGGGGAAGCATCTCCATGAATGCCGACTACAATAAGAATCTCGTAACAGGTGAATACAGGAGCAACATGCCGTCCATTTCCATCAGCTTCAAAACTCTCAACATCAGGGGTGTATCCATTTCACAGAGCATATCCTTCCTGAACACATACAGGGGGGATACGCTGAACAGCTACAGGAACAAATCCTTCAGCCACAGGATCAACCTCAACAGGACCTTCTCCCTCGGAAGTCTCCTGACCATCCCCCACAACCTCTCCTTCAGCACATCGATATCCGGCGATTCCCTCTTCAGGGGAAGGACTGATATGGCCTACTCCACATCCCTCTCCACAACCGTATATGGAAGGAGCATCTTCTCCTTCTGGAGAATCAGCCGCTTCTACCACGACCTGACCCCATCGGTGGGAATCCGGTATTCCCGTCCGATTCTCTTCATCAACAACGACTCCCTGAGGCAGGTTATTACTCCATCGTTCAGCTATACCTATGGACTGAAGAATCAGTTTTCCGCAAAGATCAACAGCAAAAAGATCTCCCTGGGATCCCTGAATCTCTCCGGCTCCTACAATCCATCCGACACCGCACGTCCCTTCTCTCCCCTGACCATAAGGCTTTCCCTTCCAAGCGTTGCAGGCATATCGGCGGGAGCTGGAACCACATACGACTACTACACGGGTAAACTGGGCGACATTTCGGGCAACATATCCTTCCGCTGGAAAGTCATGGGTATAAACCTGAGCGGGGGCGTGGTCTTCCCGCAGAAAACCCTGAGCATAAGGGCATCGGGTCAGCTGACCAGGAACTGGGCTTTCAGCTACAGCCTGAACAGGAATCTGGAAACAGGAGAGATATTCGGACAGAATCTCAGCCTTACCCGGCAACTCCACAGATGGGAGGCGGTATTCAAGTGGAGCGAGGTGGGACCCTTTGCCTCATACGACATTCGCATCTACCTGAAGGATATCCCCGAGCTCAAGGTAACCAGAGGCATGCTGAATTTATTCCTGCCGGATGTTGCCCCCTGAAACCATCTACACGCCGTGCCGACCGCCGGCTGAAAACAACGCACCATCATCCCCACCAGAACGCCCGAACCCTACAGCCCTATCCTTTGCTTTTCGGCACAGAACCCATGGGCTTCCCTTCCCCCTGTCATGGAGTTTAGGGATCGAGAATGTCCAACCCCTGATATGGATTTCGTCTTCGATACGGAACTCCATTCACCTTTAAACTTTTCCAACTATGAAAAGGACCTATCAGCCCAACCGCAGCAAGCGCAAGAAGACTCACGGTTTCAGAGCAAGGATGAAAACCAGAGGCGGAAGGAGAATCATAAAGAGACGCAGAAGGAAGGGGAGAAAGAGGCTCACGGTGTAATGCGATGAAGGAATTCGTAATTTTCCTTATAAAACTGTACAGGCGCCTCATCTCCCCCCTATTTCCAAGCACATGCAGGTATTATCCCACATGCTCAGAGTACTCCATACTGGCGATACAGAAATACGGCATCCTCAAGGGGGGAGCCAAGTCCATCTGGCGCATTCTCAGGTGCAATCCGCTGTCTAAAGGGGGGATAGACTGGCCATGAATTTAAACAGAGTTCTGTGGTATTTTCTCATCTTCATGGCGGGATATTTTCTGTGGATGTCCTTCTTCGGTCCCCGCCGGCAGAACAGCACCCCGAAGGAAGTGCAGAAGACAGTCCTCCATATTCCCTCTCCCGATTCCACCGTTGCAGTGGAACTGCAGGACTACTCCCTGAGGATTTCACCCGCTGGAGGGTACATATCC
>JALSOK010000153.1 GCA_026986535.1 Caldifarciminota bacterium | reverse complement strand
CGAAGCATCCACTGGGCCCCCTCACCCAGAGGGCAGAAGGTCTTGCCCTTTATGTAATCGGTTATGGAGTAGAGTTTATCTATGTCGGATGGTTCCCCATAACCCAGCTCTATCTTCCTGAGAATCCTCGTTGCCCAGGGGAGACCCTCCCGGCAGGGGGTACACCATCCACAGCTCTCGAAGGCGAAGAACTGGACAGATCTGCGCACTATTTGAATCAATGGATACCTGTCGTCTATCACTATCACGGCCGCAGAACCCAGCATGGATCCAACCCGGGCCACATCCTCGTAAGAAGCAGGAGTATCCAGCTCATCCCCCACCAGAACCGGAGCAGAAAGACCACCGGGAACCACCGCAACCAGATTGGACCCCTCCCTGAGACCTCCCGCATATTCGATCAACTGCCTGAAAGTAACCTTTCCCAGCTCGAATTCAGCCACCAGGGGCCTCTTAACAGCACCGGATATGGTGAAAATTTTGGTCCCGGGGCTCTGCTCGGTCCCCATGGAGCGGTACCACCCGGCTCCATTCTGTATAATCAGCGGAACATTCGCAACAGTCTCCACATTATTGACGATGGTGGGCTTTCCGTATAGTCCCTTCTGGGCAGGGAATGGGGGTTTCAGACGGGGATGTCCCCTCTTTCCCTCCAGCGAATTGAGCAGAGCCGTCTCCTCGCCGCATATATAGGCCCCTGCTCCGGGATAGAGATGAAGGTGAAGGTTATAACCCGTACCCAGGATGTTCTCGCCCAGAAGGCCGTGCTGATAGGCTTCCTCTATGGCCCTTCTGAGGATTCGAAAGGCATCCCTGTATTCGGCCCTCAGGTATATGAAGGCTTCGCTGGCCTTTATGGCATAGGCGCCGATGATGATGCCCTCTATGAGCAGATGGGGGGCCTTCTCCAGAATCTCCCTGTCCTTGAAAGTTCCGGGTTCACCCTCATCCGCATTGACCACGAAGTAATGTTCCTGTCCATCATCGGGGACGAATCCCCACTTCACCCCGGTGGGGAATCCCGCTCCCCCCCTTCCCCTGAGGCCGGAGTTCTTCACTTCCTCTATGATGGCCTTTTGATCTTTAATCTCCAGAAGAGCTTTTCGAACAGCCCTGTAGCCGCCCTTCGCCACATAGGCATCGTAAGATTGGGGATTATCCCCTTCCGTAAATCGCAGTAGTATTCTATTTTCCGAAATCATGAATAAAGTTTAAAGTCCCCACTTACGAAGCGGAACGTCTCTCTGCAAGGGGTTCAGACAGAGACCGGCTTTATAATTTCCGGCATGAATCTAAAGACAGTTGTGGATAGTATAATCGAAGCCATGAGGGAAAAAGGACTGGACGAGAAGACCATAGAAACCATATTAGAAGAATGGAGATTCAAGGAGGGCCTGGAAGATTTAAATATCGGCTACGACAGAAATAAAATTCGCTCCCTTTTTCAAATCATAGAAGACCATTACAGCTCCGGCCTCATTCCACAGGTGGAAGAGGAAGAAAAAGCGGACATAGAGGAGGAAGAATTGACAGAATCCATAGAAAAGGAACTGGAAGAACTGGTCAGGATCCTCGCCGGATCCGAGGAGGAAATGGAAGAGGAAATGCCCCCTGTGGAAGAAACAGAGGAAGAAGATAAAAAGATAGACGAGGACCTGGAAAGGGAATTGAGGGAATTTGCTGAATTCCTCGAAATGCACGGTCAGTTCCACATCGAAGAGGAATCCGAAGAGGAAGAAGAAGTGCAGGAAGAAAGCAGAGAAGAGGTCCGCCCAACGGTAAAGATAGTGGAGCAGGAGGAAGAGAAGAAGCTCAGAAGTCTGGTCGAAGAGCTCGTAGAGAGCACCCCTGAACCGATAAAGATGTCCGATGTGCGGATACGGGGGCTCAGGCTCGCCGCCGTCATCAGCGGGGAGAAGGTGGAGAAAGTCCTCGTTTTCAGAGAAAGCGAGAACAAGCCGGCAATCGGCAAACTCCATGAAATTATATCCTCAATATGGCGGTTGACGGGATATGAAATTCACGGATTCGACAGCTTCCATGTGAAATCGGGGGCCCTGATTCTCTACGGGGAAAAGATAGAGGGCAAAACCTACATCGTGGTGGTGGAATCCGAGACCGTCGGGGGGGCCAAGTTCATCGTTCTGGCACTGAGGAAGATGCTTTCACAGGAAGAAAGTTAATAAGGGGGAATCCCCCTACTCTATCTTGAGCTCATTGATGTTCTTCGTGGTCCTCGTGATTATATCCAGCTCCCCGCTCGAGGGATCCGCATGGACCATATCCTCTATCCTTACCCCGAATTTCCCCTCCAGATAGATTCCCGGCTCCACAGTAAAGACCTCCCCACCCCGCAGGACATACTCGGATGCCCTCCCGGAGAAATAGGGAGCCTCATGTATTTCCAGTCCAATTCCATGCCCCAGTCCATGGCCGAAGTGCTCCCCGAAGCCATTCTCCCTTATGTAGTCCCTCGCTATCGCATCTATTTCCCTGGTGGTCATCCCCACCCTTGCCTTCTCCTCGACCATTTCCTGAGCCTCCAGAACGATATTGTAAATCTCCAGAAAGTCCTCCGTGGGCCTGCTTCCCACCCATACGGTCCGGGTCATATCGGACGCATAACCCCGGTAGAACACCCCGAAATCCAGGAGAAGAACATCGTTGGGGGAAATTACCACATTCCTGGGGCTGGCATGGGGAAGGGCCGAGTGGGGACCGCTCGCCACTATGGGCCTGAAGGACACATCGTCAGCCCCCAGTTTCCTGGCCAGATATTCTATCTCGATGGCCACATCCCGCTCCGTCATCTTACCCGGCTCTATGAAATTCATAATCTCCCAGAAGAGGCGGTGATTAATTTCCTGAGACTTTCTGAGAAGCTCAAGCTCCTGCGGAGTCTTTATAATCCTCAGCTCCTCCACCACACCATCCAGCGGGACCAGCTCCACCCCCTCCAGCTTCTCCCTCATATTCCTGAAGGAAATGACCGTGATATGATTCCCCTCGACCCCCAGGCCCTTTATTCCGTATTCGGAGACGATCCTCCTGAGCTCATCCATGTAGGAACTGTACACTATTATTTCGAAATCCCCTCTGACTTCCTCTCTGGATTGAATCTTATAGCGGAAATCCGTCATGAAGAGGGCCGCATCCTTCGTTATAAGGACCTGTCCGTTGCTCCCCGTAAAGCCGGTCAGGTAGCGGACATTTACCAGATTGGTGACCAGGAATCCATCCAGTCCCTTCTCCGACAGGAGATTCCGTATTTTCGCTATCATGGAAAAAGTTTAAAGGAGCAGAACCGGATTTCAGACAAATTTGATGTGAATCTGGCGTCCACGAAACCGCTTCATGCTGTAAAATTCGTAAAGGATGGCCAAAACGATACGGAGCCACAATTTCATCGAAACCCTCATAGAACTGATAGACGAAGGTTACACCGGCCGCATAACCATGATGCACGACCCCCGGAGTGCCGGGATAATCATCCTGATGAAAGGGGGAGAGATATACAGCATAACCGGAAGCGAAAGGGAAGGCCCCGCCGCCCTGACCCAGTTAATAAAATGGCAAAGAGGGATAGTGAAGCTGGAAAAAATCCAGGACGAATCCATATTCGAGGGCCTGAAGCCCCTGAGAATCGAAGGGGCGCTGAAGCACATGATAGAACAGCATAAAATCAAAAGCGATGAACTCGTACCCATCATTTTCGCCGCCACCGGTCGGTATCTCATACAGGGGAACCGTATAGTAGCAAAGGGAAAAGAGAAGAAATCCCTGAAGGATGTGCTGGAAGAGGTGAAGGCCGAATACGGGGGCACTGCTGTAATCTACATGTACGTTCCCCAGAAGAAGCTGTTCATCCTCGTGGACGGGGACTCCGCAGTTGCCATGGGGCCGAAGGAGAAATTTTCCCCCGAAGAGGCTATGAAGCTTTCGCTCATCTACCGATTCTCCTATATCGTCTATCCATTATCGGAGGATAAAAAAAGGGACTTGCTAAGGGGTCTTATGGAATTCCTGAGGACAGATGTGATTCAAAAGAGTATCTTGAACTATCCCCCCGATTTCAGGGAAATAAAGGAAATCATCAAGTCCAGCAACGCGGTCATATTCTATTCTCTCCGCGACGGGAAAATCGAAACCCTCCCGTGTGTTTACGAAGTGTGCTTCAGAAAATTAGACGATTTCAAGGAATTCTTTAAAAAGGAGGTGCATTATGTTGCATGGTAGGGAAGTGGAAATCAAGTACAGAATAAGGGACCCCATGGAGATGGCCCGCTTCATAGAAAAGAGATGGGGGGTCCGGGGGAAGAAAAAGCGGATATACGATGTATATTTCGATACCCCTTCGCTGGACCTGATAAAGGGGAGCATAGCATTCCGCACCCGTGAAATCACTCCGGAGGGGGAAAGGAAAACCTACCTCATCACATACAAGCGAAAGATAAAGACCAGCGACCACATAATGCACAGGGAGGAAATAGAAAAGGAAATCGAGCCGGAAATATACGAAAGCCTCCACCTGGCAGACTACATAGAATTCGACTTCGAAGGTCATAGGGGTAAAATCTCACCCGTCATCGGCATAGAATCCCACCGGCTGGAGTATGACCTGGGAAATGTGAAGATCGTGATAGACGAGGTGAAGTTTTCGGACGAATTGATGGAATTCTTCCTGGAGATAGAGGGGCCGGAGGAGGAAATCAGAAAAATCAGAAAGGAGCTGGAGGAAAGGTTTCACCTGGAACCCCTGAACCTGTCGAAACTGGAGCTGGGGATCAGGTATATGGGCCTGCAATAGGTCCCTTTAAACTTAATCTGTGAAATCGGACTGGGTCTTCCGGTCTTTCAGCATTTATCCCGTTGATTTCCGCTTTTTATCCATTATATCGGGAGCACAAATTAAGGAGGTGATCCATGTCCTTTAATCTGGATTTCGAACCCTACAGAATAAAGGTGGTGGAGTGGATTAATATCACCACCAGGAAAGAAAGGCTCAGGTTAATCGAGGAAGCCCATTATAATGTCTTCCACCTTAAATCGAAGGACATCATCATAGACCTGCTCACCGACAGCGGTACCGGTGCCCTGAGCGACATACAGGTGGGCCACATGGCCATGGGAGACGAGAGCTATGCCGGTGCAAGAAGCTGGGACAGATTCTACGAAGCGGCCCGGCTCTATACCACGAAGGAGCACATAATCCCGGTGCATCAGGGAAGAGGGGCGGAAAAACTGGTTGCAGAAGCCCTCCTGAAGGAGGGAGATATAGTGGTCTCCAATACCCTGTTCGACACCACCATGGGCAACTTCCAGTACCGGCGGGCCCGCATAATCAACATCCCCGACCCCTCCGATTACAACTTCAGGGGGAATATAAACCTGGAGAAACTGGAAGAGCTCCTGAGAAAAGAAAAAGACAGGGTGAAGCTCATCGTCATGACCGTGACCAACAATTCGGGAGGGGGACAACCCGTATCCCTGAAAAACCTCAGGGCCGTCAGGGAAATAGCAGACAGGTACGGGGTTCGATTCATGATAGACGGATGCAGGGCCTCGGAGAATGCCTTCTTCATAAAGCAGAGGGACCCGGACTACAGAAACAGGAGCATCCTGGAGATAGTCAACGAGATGCTCTCTCTGGCGGATCTAATCACCTTCAGCGCCAAGAAGGATGGACTGAACAACATCGGTGGATTCATAGCCACGGATGATGAGGAGCTGGCCCTGAAGCTCAGGACCCTGGGCGTCCTCTTCGAGGGATTCCCCACATACGGCGGCATGGCAGGCAGAGATATGGAGGCAATAGCGGTGGGTCTGATGGAAAGCATAAGGGAGGATTATCTGGCCCACAGGACGGGACAGGTGAAGTTTCTGAATACCCTGCTGGATGAAATGGGGATACCGGTTTTGAAACCGGCAGGAGGGCATGCGGTATATGTCCTGGTGGACGAACTGCTCCCCCACATCCCCCCGGAGCAATTTCCCGGTCAGAGCCTCGTCGTCGCCCTCTATATCTTCGGAGGGGTGAGGGGTGTGGAAATCGGGAAGCTCATGTTCCCCGATGCCCGGCACAATATGGTCCGGCTGGCAATTCCGCGGAGATCCTATACCGAAAGCCATCTGAAATATGTGGCCAGGACCTTCGAGGAGATCAGGGAAAAGGCAAACTGCATGAGGGGAATGCGCATAACATACGAGCCCGAATATCTGCGCCACTTCCTCGCCCACCTGGAGCCCCTGGACGGCTGGATAGAAAGATGCTCTGGATAATCCTCTCCATCGTATTCAACGAGGTAATGAACAATCCATCCAATGGCGCCTGCGGTGAGTTCGTGGAGCTCTACAACGACAGCGGCGATACCATTAACCTCGCAGGAATGGGCATAAGCGATGGAGAGGACCTCGACCTGCTGACCACACTGCCGGACCCCCCATCCGGTCTGACCTCCACATACGACATTCCGCCGAACAGCTTCGTCCTCATTATGGACCCGGACTACTTCGAAGGATGCACAGACCGGTATCCCCTGACAGGAAACATCCTCATCGTGGACGATGCCTCTATAGGAAACGGCCTTTCCCTGAGCGACAGCATATACCTCATCGGTCCATCCGGAGACACCGTTGCCCGCTTCGAAAAGCCCATACCATCGGTTCCATCGTCCCATTCGCTGGAGCGAATAAATTACATGGCGGATGCCTGGGGCATATCTTCGGTCGCAGGTGGTACTCCGGGACGAATCAACAGCATCTTTTCTCCATCGCCTGTGGTCGTGGACAGCCTCTGTATGCGGGATTCGGCCCTGTTAATCGTATTGAGAAACCTGTCCGACAGCACCATAGAGGGCCGGGCCACAGTTATGGCCTCCGAAACCCTCACCATTCCCCTGACCCTGCCTCCCCTCGATACGGCAATAATTGCCCTTACACAGAGGATTCTGACCTTCAGAACGGGGCTGGTGATGGACTCACTGGAAGAATATTTCTACATTCCCGCGCGCTACCCCCTGCTCATCATAAACGAAATAGAATACGATGAGAGCCCCGAATGGATAGAAATATACAACGGAAGCAGAGATACCGTGAACCTATCCCGCTTCTACATACAGGACATGGCCGGAAATGTACTGTGGCTTTCCGGAACCCTTCCGCCGGACACCTTTTTCGTAATCAGCTCCGACGAATATACAGACTTCCCTTCCCTGAACGATAATTACGAATCCATTACCCTGAAGAGCAGGTGGCATCTGCTCTTCGACACCCTGTATTACTCCTCCTACGGAGGAGAAGGGACCTACACACTGGAAAAGGTAAATCCCGCCCTTGCAGGGGAGGAAAGGTCTTCCTGGGGCAGTTCCCTTGTGGAAGGGGGAACCCCGGGGAGGGAAAACAGCATCTTTATGGATGCAGGGAAGCTGGAGGGGGAGGTGTATCTGGAGCCCCGGTACCCCCGCTCAGGTCAGGATGTGACACTGAGCTACAACACCCCCACCCCCACATCCCGGGTAAGAATTTACCTCTTCGACGATATGGGCAGACAGCTCCTGGAGATGGAGGGGCCGTCCGGGAGGGGAATAGTGCGGTTCAGGGCACCGGAGAGAAAGGGTATCTACATAATCCTGCTCCGGGCAGACGGATGGAGAAAGAAGGAATGGATAAGGGTGAAGTAGAGATAATCAGAATGCTGGAGTGTCCCTCCTTCTACCGATACGATGTGAAAGCGGTGGAGAGACTCCTGGAAAAAGGCATACATCCCGACAGTCCCTGTATAAACCACGCCCACATGAAAATCACTCCGCTTGCCTTTGCGGTGATGGAGTTCGTCCGGGCTATATACACACGGGAGGAGAGGGAAAAATTAAACTTCCTGGACAGGGTGATAGATTCGATGTTGCTGCATGGGGCCACCGGAAACGGAGGAGATTTACCTGCCCTCTATTACCCCGTTAAATTCGGATACACCTTCATCATCAGAAAACTATGCCGTGCAGGAGCCACTCCAGCAGTGATTGTAAAAACCGACTACGGTGCCTATCCCCTCATCTTCCTCAGCCGGAATCTCTCCACTGCAAGATTACTCCACGAATGCGGTGCGGATCCAACAGCCCGTTCCCCGGATGGACGCAATCCCATGATTGCCCTGCTGGATTTGAGGGTAAGAAACAGAGAGGTATGGGACCGGCCCACAGACCTGGCCTCCCCGCATCTGATAAAATGGTTTATAGAGATGGGCAACGACCCGAAGGACTACGAATTGCTTTACCATGCCGCATATTACGGGAACTGGAGAGCGATAGACCTGCTGGCGGAATATGGAAACGCTCCCGACAAATCGGAGCCATCTACAGGGAGAACCCTGCTCCACATCGCGGCAGAAAGCAGAACCGTCAATTCCAGAGAACCGTTCCTTCGCGTTGTGGAAGTTCTGATAGAAAAACATGGACTGGATGTAAACAGCACATGTGGAAGCGGCAGAACACCGCTGGATATTGCTCTGGAGATGGACAATTTCAGAACCGCCATGCGGCTACTGGACAGGGGAGCACGAATCAGCAGAATTCCCGGAAACAGGCAACACATATGGGCAGAGGTGGAAGAAATACTGGTGGAAAGGGGGATGTACGATTCAGTAATCGAGAAATCAGTAAGAATAACAGAGAACTTCACCCGCCGGCTTATAGGTCATCTCAGGGAAAACCTACGGGAGATAGAGAAGTTTGCGCTCAGATGGAGCATACCCCTGCGATGGAGGAGGGCTTTAATCGTATTCCCCTCCCTTCATCCAGAGCGGAAGAATCCCTTCATGAAACTGGGCGGAGTACCCCCTGCGATGGATTTGAACTCCTGGCCCACCGCCAGCAGAAGACACTTTGCCCGCTCCCACAGGGAAATATACGCCTCCATGGAAGGGTTCAAAAGGTGGTGGAAAGCCCAGAGGGAGAAATACAGGGAATTTCCCGGAGGAACCCTGCCCATGGAACATTTCATGACGATAGACCTGAGAATTCTTCCACAAAGGCCGGAAGGCTTATCCCCCGACACGGCCGCCATATCCCTATTCGCCCCCAGGCGCGAGGTTCCCACCATACACAGGCCCGCCATCAAACTATGGACAGAGGAGGATCTCGAAAGAACCACCATGGATCCGGAAGAAGTCCCCTCCTATACCCGATTTCCCACCATATACCTGGATTATGTAGAGGTGGAGATACCGCTGGAAGCAAGGCTGGTCATTGCACGGGCATACAGGCCCTACATAGATGACTACTCCCGGATCGAAGAAGCCTTCATACTGACCGAAGAGACCAGGGATGAACTGCTTCCCATCGTAAAAGCCCTGAAGCGAATGCCCGCTGAAGAACTGAACGACTTTCTGTGCGAACTGGAATTCCTGATGGAGACCATAACCTCAATGCCCATGATTGCAGGAGGAGTAAGATGGGTCAGTCCGCCCGTTACGGCCATCGAGAAGAAATCAGCGGTGAAATTCATACCCCTGAGCAGCGTGAATCGCCTGCTCCTTCAACTGGATCCACAGATAATGCTCCCCGACCCCTTCAGAAGACCCGGTCCTGATCTCTACCTCTTCACCGACGACCTTTAAATTTTCCACAGTTTGAAAGTACTCCTGATAAGGCTGGGTCAACTGGGGGATGTGGTCCTCACGACAGGCACAGTCGAGGCCCTTTACCGCAGGGGGGCGGAAATTCACTTCCTCACCAGAAGGCCCTTTGATCAGATATTCCGGGACGATTACAGGGTGAAGAAAGTATTTGTAGAGGGAGAAGTTTCCCTATCGCACCTCAGGAGAGAAAATTACGATTACATATTGGATCTGCACGGAAAAATAAAGACCTTCCTCCTATCCAGGATACTCAATCCAATCAGATCCTTAACTTATCGCAAGTACTCCCTCAGGCGCAGGCTCTCCCTGATTACGAAGCGCCCCCACATCAACATCCCCGTGTATCAGATGTACAACGATGTCCTCAGGAAAATCGGCATAGAAACCCAGCAGAAGCCGGTTCTCATAGCAGAGGGGAAAAGCCCCATAGATGGCGATTACATCGTAATAAGCCCATCGGCCCGATACGAGTCGAGAGTCTGGAGGCACTACGATAAGCTGGACCCACTGCTGGATGCCCTCCCCTATAAGAGGGTGTATCTGGGAATTAGCAGGGACCTCCACTTTCTGAGGGGAAGACTGCCCCTGGCCGGGGGAAAGGTCATAAACCTCATGGACAAAACGGACATATACGAAGCAATGCTCATAATCAAGCATGCCCGCCTGTTCATCGGAAACGACAGCGGCCTGACCCACATAGCAAGTGCATTCGATGTACCCACGGTGGTCTTCTTCGGACCCACCATCCCCGAATGGGGATTCGCCCCCTTCTCTTCCCGAAATCTGGTTCTGGAAGTCAAACACCTGCCATGCAGACCATGCAGTCTCCACGGGGAGAAGAAGTGCGCAAGAAAAGATCACGCATGCATGGACTGGATGGACGAAAAAATCGCATTCGAACGAATAGCAAGGCTTTTGAAATCCTGAAGAGCTCTGCGGTGCCTTCCCCACATAACTGCGCTCGGGCATAAAATTTCTCAATCCATGTCCTTGATAGTGCTGGATGAGGAATCGAAATTCGATGGAAAGAGTGGAAAAGTCATTTACATGGAAAACGGCAAAAGAAAGGAAATGGACCTGCTTCCCGCATCCGCCGTGGATGAAAAACTCCCGTTCGATATGCTCAATCCCCTTCAAACCCTCTTCCACACTAAATACAGAGAGGGCTCGGCCCTCGTATCCACCCCCACCTCCAGCGGAAAGACCGTCGTGGCAATAGATTTTATGAAGAGACACAGGGGATTGAGAGTGTATATCGTCCCAACAAAGGCACTGGCAGAAGAGATTCATACATCCCTGAAGAAGATATTCGGAAGGGTGGACCTGAGAACCGGCGATGTGATGGAGGACTACATGGAACTCAAATCCAGCACCGTCGTGGCCACATACGAATCTTTCGTCCTTTCCCTGAGGAACAGGGGATGGGGGTACAGGGCAGGGAGCCTCGTGATAGATGAAATCCACCATGTATTCAGCGGGAGGGGAAATGTGGTGGAAGAGGCAGTGGCCATGATGAAGAACAGGGTGCCCATCCTCGGACTATCGGCCACCCTTCCCCGGGATGTGGAAATCGCCGACTGGATTGGGGCACAGCTTCACATAAGGGGAAACTGGAGACCCGTACCCATCGTGAAAAAGAACCACAATTTGAAGAAGGGGCAGTCCCTGGAGGAAAGCCTACTGGAATTCTACCTGAAGCAGAGGAAAGAGGATGAACTGACCATCATTTTCGTCTATAAGAAGGAAATCGGCTGGAATCTGCTGAGGCTCGTCCATGAGAAGGGCTACACCATCGCCAACAGGACCCTCCCCTTCACCGTCATGTACGAGGAAGAACCGGAAAAATACGATTTTGCATTCCACAACGCCGACATCCCCGTTCAGGAAAAGCACAGACTGGAAAAGCTCTTCAGGGAAGGGAAAATAAAGGCCCTGATTGCAACCCAGACCCTTGCATACGGCATCAACCTTCCGGCAGACAGGGTAATAATACTCATGACCTCCTACTACGACCGGCAGAGGAAGAAAAAGGTGGTGATCCCCTCCCCCACCGACATACTCCAGATGGAAGGCAGGGCCGGGAGATTCGGGATAAAGGAAGTGGGATATGTGGACCTGCTCATGTACAGGACCTCCAGGAAGACCCTGGACCGGGCCAGCAGGGAGATGTTCGAGGAAGGCATAACCGAAATAATGGAGAGCCTTCAGAACATAGAAAGCCTCTTTGCCGACTACCTGGGTCCCGTCGCAAACCTGTCCTCCTTCGTCCTGTCTGCCTATCAGATGAGCAGGGGAGATGTCTATGAATTCCTCCGCAATACCTTCTCCTTCCGGCACTTCGACGACTATGCCAAAATAGACCTCATCCTCTCCTACCTGAAGGAACGGGGATACATAGAAGGGGAGAATCTCACCCGGAAGGGAGATTTCGCCCTGCATTCGGGGATCCCCCCGACGGCCCTCGAGGAATTCCTTTCCCGCATGAAGATGGAGGGCAATCTATTCGTCAAGATTCGCCCCCTCCTGTTCTCCAAGAGGATCAAGGGCTGTCTGGACCCATTCATGGAAGGGGCAGAAGGATACACCCGGCTATACAGATACACATCCTTCCTGGCCCCGTTCGACTACCCGGCCGATGGCTCTCTGGAACTTCTGTTTTATATTCATGGTGAAATGTTCTTCCTGCCCAACATTCACAATCCCCCATCAGAACTGTACCTGTATTCGGATTCCGTTCACCTCGCAAAACATCTCATGGAACTCACATCGAAGGGATACATAATCACCTTCGAAGAAGAGGTACTGAGGATAGCCCACTCCCTGCGATACGGACTGGAGATGGAGTACGCTCCCCTCGGGGGGATCAAGGGGCTGGGGTACATGAGGACCAATGCCCTGAAGATTGCCCTGAAGGAAATCGGACTGGAGGTCAATTTCACGGATAGAGTGGAAAAGATTCTCCGGAATCTGGATACGAACCGGCTGATGGATGTACTCCATGCCCGCTACAGGAATGAAAGGATTGCCCGCAGGGAAATCAACAACATAATGAAGGTGCTCAGGGACAACATCGACCAGTATCTGCTGGACGATGGAATAATACGCCGACTGGCACTCCTGAAGATGGACAGGGACGAGGCTCTCAAGAAAAAACCCATTGAGCTGTACAGGAAGTTCGTGGAAGACTGAACCGAGGGAATAATCCCCCGAAGCCTACTCTTCCATTATCTCCTTTTCCTTGGCCTCCATGATCCCGTTGATCTGCTCGATGTACTTATCGGTAAGCTCCTGAATCTTCTTTTCGGCCAGTCTCTTCTCATCCTCCGAAATCTCTTTATTCTTCTCCATCTCACGGACCATCTCTATCGCATCGCGACGGATGTTCCTTATGCTTACCCTCGCATCCTCTGTCAGCTTGTGGAGGAGTTTAATCAGCTCCTTCCTGCGCTCTTCAGAAAGGGGAGGGATAGGTATGTTTATGACTCCCTTCTCCACCCTGGGATTGAGGCCCAGACCGGAGGATTTTATGGCTTTATCTATCTCCGATATGGCTCCCTGGTCGAAGGGCTTTACCCGCAGAAGCCTGGGCTCGGGCGCCATGATGGTGGCTATCTGATTGAGGGGAATCAGGTTTCCGTAGTAATTGACTTTTATGCCCTCCAGGAGAGCCGGCGTGGCTCTTCCGGTCCTTATTTTAGCCAGCTCCTTTTTGAAAGCCTCAACGGCTTTCTTCATGCGATTCTCAGCATCCCTGTATATCTCGTCCAGCATATACGACCCTCCTTTTACACGAAATTTTATAGGGAAGATTCAGGGCCTGATTAAAGTTCCAACTTCCTCACCGGAAAGGAGCCTGAGCAGATTTCCCCGGCGCGTAATGTCGAAGACGATAACCGGAAGATTGTGCTCCCTGGCAAGTGTGATGGCTGTGGCATCCATGACCTGAAGGTCCTTCATTATGTACTCCTCATAGGTGAGCTCCCTGTACCTAACAGCATCGGAGCTGGAATCGGGGTCCCTATCGTAAACGCCGTCCACTTTGCTCCCCTTCAACAGCACATCCGCCCCGATCTCTATAGCCCTCAGGGTACCCGCAGTATCGGTGGAAAAGAGGGGATTCCCCGTCCCCCCCGCAAAGATCACAATACGACCCTTTTCCAGGTGTCGTATGGCCCTCCTGCGAATATAGAACTCAGCCACACTCCGCACCTCTATAGCGCTCATGACACGGGTATCGAGTCCCTTCTGCTCCAGGATGCTCTGAAGGGCAAGGGCATTCATAATGGTGGCAAGCATGCCCATGTAATCGCCCGTGGTCTCATCTATACCCACACGGGAGGCATCCCTGCCCCTGAATATATTACCGCCCCCGACGACGAGGGCAATATCCACATCGAACCTGTCCCTGGCTTCCTTTATCTCATCAGCTATGGAATGGATGACCTCTCTGGAGTAGCCAAAATCCCCCCCTCCAAGAATTTCGCCGCTGAGCTTCAGGAGTATCCTTCTGTATTTACTCCTCACCAACTTTGAATCGGACAAAGCGCACCACCTCGATGGATTTGCCAAGTTCTGTGGACTTCTCCTTCAGGTACTCACCCACAGTCTTACCGGTATCCTTTATAAAGGGCTGTGCCAGGAGCGTCTTCTCTTCCAGAAAAGCCCTTATCTTACCTTCCACGATCCTCTCGACTATATTCTCGGGTTTGCCCTGCTCCAGGGCCTGCTCCCTGTAGATCTTCTTCTCCCTTTCGAGTACATCCTGGGGGAAGTCCTTTTCGCTTACACTGTAGGGGGCCATTGCGGCAATCTGCATGGCGATATCCCTTGCAACGGGAATTACGGCCTCATCATCGGGCCTCACCTCCACCATGGCAGCCAGCATGCTTCCCGGATGAACATAAATCTCGATGAGACCATCCTTCGTCTCGAATATGGCGAATCTCCTCAGAACTATATTCTCCCCTATCTTACCGATGGCCAGTTTTATCTTCTCCTCAACGGTATCGCCGGAGTCGGTCCTGAGGGACAGGAGCTCCTCGACACTTGCGGGCTTATTCTTCACCACCATATCCAGGATCTCGGACAGGAGATTCTTAAAATCATCGGTTGCGGCAACGAAGTCGGTTTCGCAATTGAGCTCCACAAGGGCACCGAACTTTCTGTCATCGGACAGGTAGTGACCCACAAGGCCCTGCTTGGCAGTTCTGGAAAGTTTCTTCTCGCTCTTGGCTATTCCCTTCTTTCTGAGGATCTCGATGGCCTTATCGAAATCCCCTTCGGCCTCCACGAGGGCTTCCTTCACATCCTTAATTCCGGCTCCGGTCATCTCGCGGAGCTGTTTGATCATCTCTGTGGTTATCTTCGCCATATTACGCCTCCCTGCTCATCAGGGCTTCCCTGTCCTCTCTGCCCTTCTTTATGGCATCCACGATTACCCTCGTTATGAGGGAGATGGATTTTATGGCGTCATCGTTGGCAGGAATGGGATAGTCGATGACATCGGGGTCTCCATTGGTATCTATGATTGCTATGACCGGAATATTCAGGAGGTTTGCCTCGTGAACAGCGATCTTCTCATGGACAGGGTCTATCACATAAAGGACATCCGGAAGGTCCTCCATCCCCCGAACACCACCGAATTTCTTCATCAGCTTTTCGTATTCCTTCTTCAGTTTGGTGATTTCCTTCTTTACATAGACGCTCTCACCCTTCTCGTATTCCTCCAGAATTGCCTCTATCTCCCTAAGCCTCTTCAGCCTCTGCTTTGTAGTCTGGAAATTGGTCAGAAGTCCTCCGGGCCACCTCTCCACCACATAAAAGGCACCCGCTTCCTCGGCAAGGCTCCTGACTATATCCTTCAGATTCTTCTTGGTGGCGACGAAGAGGAAGGTTCCGCCCCTTCTGGAAGTTTCGTAGGCAAATTCCGCAGCCTTCTGGAGAAGGGGTATGGTCTTACGGACATCGATTATGTGGTAGCCGTTGCGCTCCTTGAAGATGTACTTCTTCATCTTGGGGTTCCACTTGCGGCGCTTGTGGCCGAAGTGGGCCCCCGCCTCCAGCAGGTCGTTCAGCGTAATATTAACGCTTAGTGTACTGCCAAGACCTTCTTCTCTTGGTCTTTCCATACTTCATACGCTCCTTCTTTCTGGGATCCCTTGTTAAGAGACCTGCATCTCTGAGGGTCTTCCTGTAGGTTTCGGGATCATACGCGGCCAGAGCCCTGGCTATACCATTGCGAACAGCACCGGCCTGACCGGATATTCCGCCCCCCCTGACCTTTATCACCAGGTCGAACAGGCCAAGAGTTTTCGTTAACTTGAGGGGTTCGAGAATCTGGTCCACCAGAAGGGGATTTTTGAAGTACTCCTCCGGTCTCTTACCATTTATGTAGATCCTGCCGCTACCCCACTCCTTCAGGCGGACCATGGCCCTCGAGTCCTTGCGCCCCCCCGTGGCAAACACTATCTTCCTGTAGGAGCCATCTCCCCACAGTTTGAGCATTATGCGCTCCCCGGTGTCGAGGAAGAGAATCTTATCCCCCGTGGGGAGTTCCTTTTCCTTATAAACCTGCGGAATCCTTATGTTCATAGCTCATACCCCTTTTTGAATTCGAACACTTCCGGCTTCTGGGCATGGTGAGGATGCTCCGGACCCCTGTAAATCCTGAGCCTTCTGAGCCTGTGCTTCCTGGTGGCATTCTTCGGAAGCATACCCTTAACAGCCAGCATTATTACCCTCTCGGGATGCTTCTCCATCATCTGACGGGCAGTCCTCTCCTTAAGACCCCCGATGTACCCGGTATGCCATCTGTAAATCTTTTTGTCCAGCTTATTGCCCGTAAGGAGAACCTTTTCCGCGTTGATTACTATGACGAAATCCCCGTGATCCTGATGGGGAGAATATTCCCTCTTGTGCTTCCCCTGAAGGAGCCTGGCAATTATGGAAGCCAGCCTGCCCAGGGGCTTTCCTTCTGCATCTATTACCCACCACTTGCGCTTGATCTCCCCATCCCTGACGAAGGTGGTCCTCATATCTCAGCCTCCCTTTTCATCCAGCTTAAATATGCTCTTTATCTCCTGATAGATCTTCATCTTCGGCTTCGCCCCCACTATCTTCCCCACCAGCTTCCCGTCCCTGAAACACAGCACAGTCGGGATGGACATGACACCGTATGTGGCAGGAGTCATGGGATTCTCATCCACATTCAGCTTAAGAAGCCTTATACCGAACTCACGGGAAGCACTCTCCAGGTAGGGCTCTATCGCCTTACAGGGCATGCACCAGTCCGCCCACAGATCCACCATGATCATTCCGGGATCTTCCTTCAGGATCTCCTGAAGGCGGGCGTCCGATACATGCTCAGGCATTTTCCTCTACCTTCTTCTTTTCCCTCTTCCTCACCCAGGGGCTCTCCTCGGGGAACTTCAGGAGCTGGATTATGGAAAGCTCAGCCCCATCCCCCCTGCGGTAACCTATGCGAAGGACTCTGGTGTATCCGCCCTTATGCTCGCCATCCCTGAACAGAGGAGCAACTGCGTGGAAAATCCAGTTGGTGAGCTTCCTGTCGTCGAGGAATCGGTTGACCATCCTGCGGTTATGAACCGTATCCTCCATCGCGCGGGAAAGGATGCTGTCTATGATGGAGCGGGCTGCCTTTGCTCTCGGAGTCGTGGTTCTGGAATAACCGTACATGAAAACCCCCCTGACTATGTTGCGGAGGGTTGCCTTCCTGTGCTCCCTTTCCCTTCCCAGTTTCTTAACCTTCTTTCTGTGCCTCATACTTATTGCTCCTGCTTGGACTTCTTTGCAAAATTAAGGGATAGTTTCTTTACTGCACTCTTCACTTCTTCCATATCATCCAGTGTGAATCCTTCCTCAACCAGCCAGTCGGCTATCTCCTCCTCGGTATAGGATACCAGGTCGCCAACCGTATTGATGTTCTTTTTCTTCTGGAAGAAGTTGATTAAAATCTGGGGAATCCCCAGGCTCTCTATGGGAAGCTTCCTCTTCTCCTCCAGAGACTTCTCGAATTCCTCTATATCGACGAACTCCACCTCCTGAGTCTTATATACCAGCTTCCTTTCAATGGCCTCGAAGTGCTTCTTCAGTATCTCAAGGGCCTTCAGGTATGCATCCACCGGATCCACAGTTCCATTGGTCCAGATTTCGAGGGCGAGTTTCTCCTTGTTGATGAAAGAGCCATAGCGGACCTTTTCGAAAGTAAAGTTTACCTTCTCCACAGGGGAAAAGTTGCCATCAACGAATATGGTGTTTATGGGAAACCGCTCCTTGTAGGACTCCTCGTAGTCCTCCAGGGGATAGAACCCCACACCCTTATCCACATAGATCGTGGCCCTCACTTCTCTGTCGGTGGTTATCGTCATGATATGCTGATCCGAATTTACGATTTCTATGCCGGAGGGGATATCAAGGTCCGAAGCCTTCACCTCCCGGGGACCCTTTACCTCAAGAGTTATCCTAGCCGGAAGGTCCACGAGGCTTTCATCGACCCTGATGTTAAGCCGCTTCAGATTGACCACTATATAGGGCACATCCTCTAAAACCCCATCCATTGCGGTAAATTCATGATCAACACCCTCTATATTGACGGCCACGACCGCATACCCTTCTATGGAGGAGAGAAGAACCCTCCTCAGGGCATTGCCCACCGTAATGGCATAGGATTTTTCAAGCAGGGGAATGACGATTCTTGCATACGAGTCCTTTTTCTCCTCCACATAAAAACCATTGGGATAGAGCAATTCAGAAACAGCCATTTCAACCTCCTTACTTGGAATAGAGCTCCACTATCAATCTCTCGTTTATGGGATGAGTAATATCGGCTCTGGTGGGCTTCCTTATGACCTTGGCAGTAGCATTTTCCTCATCCACAGAAAGCCACTCCACTCTGGGCAGACTCTTGTGGAGCTCAAGGGCACCCAGGAATTCAGGATTATTCCTGAACTTGGGCACTATGGAAATCACATCGCCCTCCCTCACCTGGTAGGAGGGGATATCCACCTTCTTTCCATTGACCAGAACATGACCGTGGCGGACGAACTGCCTGGCCTGAGCTCTGGACTTTGCAAATCCCGCCCTGTAAACCACATTATCCAGACGAAGCTCGAGCAGAACCAGAAGATTCTCACCGGTATTGCCGGGCATACGGCGGGCTTTTTCGAAGAGCCTGCGGAACGGTCCCTCCAGAAGCCCGTATATCCTCTTGACCTTCTGCTTCTCCCTGAGCTGCATTCCATAAATAGTGAGCTTTACCCTCTTGCGCCTGGGTCCGTGGATTCCGGGAGGATAGGGCCTCTTTTCGAATGGACACTTGCTGGAAAGACACTTCTCCCCTTTGAGATACAACTTGTCTCCTTCCCTTCTACAAAGCCTGCAACGGGGACCTGTATATCTTGCCATTACACCTTCCTCCTCTTGGGTGGCCTGCATCCATTATGGGGGATGGGCGTCACATCCTTTATTGCATAGACGAACAGACCGGCATTTGCGATAGTCCTTATGGCAGTTTCCCTTCCGGGACCGGGACCGGAAACCCTGACCTCCACCTTCTCTATGCCAGCAGCCCTGGCCATCTTGGCAGCCATTTCCGCGGCCTTACTGGCCGCAAAAGGGGTCCCTTTTCTGGTTCCCTTGAATCCAGCTCTTCCACCGCTGGACCACGCGATAACATTACCCTCCAGGTCGGTTATGGTCACTATGGTATTATTGAAGGTCGATTGAATATAAACGATTCCAAGAGGCCCAACCTTCTTTTTCGTCTTCTTGCTCTTCCTGGCCCTTGCCATTTATCCCTTCCTCCTTCTCTTGAAGATATTACCTCTCGGTCCCTTACGGGTTCTGGCGTTGTGGCGGGTCCTCTGCCCCCTGACGGGAAGACCCAGCTTATGCCTTATACCACGATAGCAGTTAATGTCAATAAGACGCTTGATGTTCCTCTGTATCTCCGCCCTGAGCGCCCCTTCCACCTTCAGGTTATCGATGTAAGACCTCAGGCGGGCTATTTCCTCCTCGCTCAGATCCTTCACCTTCTTATCCGGATCCACACCGGTCTCTGCCAGAATCTTCAGAGAAAGCGGAATTCCAATACCAAAGATCCTGTCGAGGGCTACAAAAATCTTCTTATTCTTCGGCAAATCGACTCCTGCTATTCTCGCCATGGTTTTCCTCCCTTAACCCTGTCTCTGCCTGTGCTTCGGGTTTTCACATATAACCATAACCCTGCCCTTGCGCTTAATTATCCTGCACTTAGAGCACATTCTCTTCACAGATGCGCGCACTTTCATAATGCTGACAATTATAAAGCAGACAAATTCGCCCCTTTATGGATAAATCCCGTGAGTTGTCAAAGTTTAAACCCCTCCGAAAAGCAACCCGCCTACCGCTTATACAGCCCCATTATCTCCCCCCTGGCCAGGACTCTGCCCTTCATTGCCCGAAGGACTTTTTCAGCTGGTGCTCCCGGACGAACACCGAGATGTCTGACAGAAAGAGCATAAACAGTGATGAAGTACCTGTGGGGAGCGCTTCCGCGGGGGGGACATGGTCCCCTGTATCCCCACTTTCCGAAATCGTTCTTACCCTCTTTTCCCACGCTCTTGCCCTCCGGAAGCTCTGTAACGCTGGAGGGAATGTCATAGAGTATCCAGTGAAAGAAAGTCCCTCCCGGCGCATCCGGATCCCACATTATCACGGCGTAGCTTCTGGTTCCTTCGGGGCCCGGTGTCCACTTAAGATGGGGGGAGATGTTCCTTCCGTCGCATGTGTACTTTGCGGGAATAAACTTCCCTTCCTTGAAAGACCTGCTTGTCACATGAAGGGTATCCACGCTGGAATACAAAAAAGGCACGAGTACTAACATGATTTAAATTTTGCACCAGGCGGGGAAATATGTCAAGTTCTTCGAGATGTCCCCTTAAACTTATGCCATGATTTACCTGATGCCATTCCTGTTAGGAACAATCGCAAGGCAAAACGCCTTTGGCGATTTCTACCAGATGGTACCCGATCCCTCGGAAAGGCTCTATTTCCCCGCTTCCCAGATCGACTTCGACGGATTCGTGGAAGGAAGCAGGGACTACCTGTTCGTCACCTCTCCCCCCATGGGCAATATGAACCTGTCCCTCTACACCACGAAATCCACACTGGCGGGAGCCGGATTCGGTTATCAGATAAAAGCTATCGGAACGGGTATAAATGTCATGTACGACGGCATCCAGACCATATACACAGCGGGACTGTCCTACGAAAACCGCAAAGTCCGTATAGACGCTTCGTTCTATATAAAAGACACAGCAAAGGCGATATTGAGGGTCAGGTGGAATGCAATGGAGCAGGGCTCCGTAAATCTGCTTGCAGGCAATATCGACAATCCGATTATCGCTCTCTCCATCGCCTACGAGCCCACCAGTCTCACATTTCTCCACATGGGAATCGGTTACCTCAAGGACCAGGCATATTTGTTTTCCCTGGTGGAATTTCCGGTATTGCGCAACTTCGTATTCCTCCGGGGCTCCTTCCAGCAGGGCCTCAGGACAATGGACAGGAAGATCAATTTCGGAGCATCACTGCGCATAGACAATCTATCGGTGGATTACCTCATGGATGCTACAGCCGGAAGCAGAATAGACCTGCAGTACAGGTTCAGAATATTCTGAGGAATGCGCATAGGCATAGACATCATCGAGGTGGAAAGGGTTGAAGCCGCGATAGAAAAGCACGGGGAGAAATTCCTCCGCAGGATATTCACCCGGAAGGAAATCGAATACTGCTCCCGAAAGAGAAAGGCTCACCAGTCTTTTGCAGGGCGGTTTGCGGCAAAGGAAGCGGTTCTTAAAGCCATAGGAACCGGACTGTCATCGGGCATCGGATGGAAGGACATCGAAATACTGAACGACGATTACGGGAGGCCCTATGTAATCCTCCACGGCAGGGCGCGGGAACTGCTGAATGGCAGGAGGATAGACATCTCCATCAGCCACAGCGACACATGTGCAACGGCCGTATGCATTATATACGAATAGGGGGAGCATCCCCCCTTATTTCACCTCTATAACAACTTCGGGAGCCTCGAACCCACAGCGCCCATGAGAACCATCGCAGAAGGGCTTGTTCTTGGAAAATCCGCACCTGCACAGGTATATGGCATTCTGCTTTACCTCCTCCCCATCTTCCCGCTTCACAACGAATTTCTTCCCCTCCAGCTTTATCTCATAGGGACCATTCTTCAACCCTTTAATAACCATATCGAACCTCCTTTTTATTTCAGCACTTCCAGCATTTCACTCCCATAGTGGAACAATCCCGGCATTCCCCCCGTATGTATGAACAATATACTTTCCCCCAGCATGCCCTTTCGGGCCATGTCCATCATTCCGTAAAAAGCCTTGGCAGTATATACGGGATCCAGCAGAATTCCCTCTGCCAGAGCCACATGCCTTATGGTCCCCACAACTTCAGAAGTTATTCTACCGTATGCCCCAAAACCATAATCATAAGTCTCAATATCGTGTGGAATGTCAACAGACAGTAGATCAGATATTCCATGCAGAATGCCTTTCACATCGTTCTTCAGACTTTTGACGAATCCCCCCACATCCACCCCCACCACCCTGACACCGGAATCTGTAAGGTGGAAGCCTGCTATCAGCCCCGCAAGGGTCCCACCGCTTCCCGCCGCCACAACGACAGTATCCACAGAAATTCCCGATGATTCCATCTGACGAAGCATCTCCAGGGAGGCCAGAACATACCCCATGCTTCCGATGGGAGAAGCACCACCCTGCGGGATAACATAGGGCTTTTTGCCGTCCCTCTCGAGCTCCTCAGCCACCTGATGAGCCCTCGAAAGGAGCTCCTTCGTACTGCCAACCATCTGAATCCGAACATTCATCCCCAGGAGTCTTTCCAGCATGTAATTGCCCCGAACATCCTCCTTTCCTCGCAGCAGAAGGACAACATCCATGCCCAGAGTTCTGGAAGCAATGGCCGTTACAAGCGCATGATTGGAATGGACTGCACCGATAGTTATCACTATATCGGCTCCTCTGGAGAGGGCATCCCCCAGCAGAAATTCCAGCTTG
>JALSOK010000152.1 GCA_026986535.1 Caldifarciminota bacterium | reverse complement strand
CTATCGAGCCTAGACCCACGAGAGAGGAGCGGATCAGGATTTATTTGAGAGCATATAAAGACTTGACCGGGGAAGATTGGCCCTATCCTGTGGAGACCGACGATGACATAAGGAAATTGGTCAGGACTATACTGAAAATAGAATGGGACATGAAGCGAAAAGGCATACCACCAAAGTACCATGCAAATAAACATAAGCGTAAAAGAAAGAGGTCTAAGAAGTCTTCTTCGGAGGATTGAGAGGAAGTACGGGAAAGGGGGAGTTAGGAAGCTCGCAGAGGCTTTCTCTCCCTATGCAAGGTCATTGGTTATCCGAAACATCAACTGCCAGACAGACCCATATAGAGGAGTGTGAGGCCGGTAAAATTCAGAGCCATAAGAAAAGCAGTTGGTGGGGCTCTGAGTTGGGAAATTTCATCAGGCCGTGCATTTTCTGGAGGCAAGCCCCTTTCTAACCGGTATAAGATAGCCCTGAAAGTGATCCTTTCCTGACACAAATTATGCCCGGATTTCTGGCTTCCCGTCGTGATGGGATTAAAATTTTCGAATGATGCTGACATTTTTGGTTTCGCAGATTACTGCCGTCGGTGTGGCAGTTGGCAGTCCGCTGGGTATAGCGGTTATGATAGGCGATAATTTCCGTGCGATAGGGGGATGGAATTTTAATCGGGGTTCGGTTTATCTCAGCCTGGATAGGGACTTCTATGTGAATTCCACAACCCTTCATCCGATGGATGCGTACATGGGATTCGGTGGGTACGCGGCGGGGGTCAATGTTGCACCCCCCGGAGAGCCCACTTCCCTCGACCTCTACTTCGGCATAAGGGTTCCCTTTGGCCTGGAATACGATGTGGAAAATTCCCCCATAACCCTTGGTCTGGAGGCGACGCCGGTGGTGGGGATATTCCCCGCAACCCGGCTGTACATGTTCGCAGACCTGTACTTCCTCTTCAGGTTTAGATGAGACCGCCCTTCTACTCGCCGGAATTTCTCCAGGCCCTCGCATGTTCGTGGGGCGGGAGGGTGGTAAGCCACGAGCCCCTTCCTCTGATAGAAAAGGGTTTCTGGTTTCTGAGGCGGGCCTATTCCCTTCCCTACGGCCTGTACGGGGGATTTGTTCATTCTCCCGATTATGACCTGGTGCGCTTTCTGTCTATGCGATATCTGAGGTTTGCAATTGTGGATTTCGGCAATACCATGGATCCCCGGATGGTGCCCTATATGGGCGTGCGCCGTCTTACCACCCATATACTGACGATTCCGGAGAGTATGGATTCATACCTTGCATCCCTGAAGAAAAAGCGCCGCCGCAGTCTTCAGAATATGATGAACAGGATGAGAAAGCTGGGTGTCGAGATTTCCCTGTCTTCCGTATGGCTGCCCGATTTCTACGAAGTGTACCGTGCCACTTCCCGCTCGCGTCCCCTCAGCATGAGTTCTATCAAATGCATGGAGAATCATACGCTTTTGGTCAGTGCGGTTCGGAGGGGGAAGTTCCTCGGTGGTGTTCTGGTTCTGTGGTCCGGGGATTATGCCCTTTTATGGCTGGCGGGATGGAGGAAGGTCATGCAGTTGTCCGAGTATCTCTATTACAGCAGTATAAGGGTTGCTATGGAGCGGGGCATCCGCTATATGGATTTCGGGGCATCCCATACGCAGGGGGTCAGGTGGTTCAAGGAGAGCATGGGGGGAAATCCCCATACATATCAGGTGTTCGAGTCCCGGAAAGTCTGAAAGAACCGGTTCTCCGACATGGATATTACATCGAATCCTGCATCCCTCATCATCTCCTCCAGAAGGGCGCTCTTCATCCCCTTCTCGCACACTATCAGGTAGCGCCTGCTTTTGTCCCACTCGCTGAAGGAAGAAACAGCCTTCTCCAGTGTCATTTTTACGGCGCCGGGTATCTCTCTCCCCCCTTCCCTGAGGTCGATGATGGTCCTTTCATATAAATCTTCAGGGGTGATCTCCTCTGTTTTCTCCTGTTTCAGGGGTAGAATGCGGGGCTTCAGATTCTCCACTACGCTCCAGTCCATCTTTTCCTTTTCCAGAAGCAGTTTCTCCATACTGCCGTGGGTTTCCACATTCTTCTTCGATATGGCGCAGTACTCCTTTCCCCTGTACGACATGTCGAATGTTCCAATTCTGCGGGCCATTTCTATGATTTCCGATTTTCGCATTGCGGCCAGGGGGCGGATGATCAGGGTGTTTGTGCTTCTGTCCAGAAGGGACAGGTTCTTCAGGGTCTGTGTGGACACCTGTCCGATGGATTCTCCCGTGAGGATGGCGTCCAGTTTTCTCTCCTGCGCAATCCTCTCCGATACCCGGTAGAAGGCATACTTAAGCATAAGGTTCCTGTATGAGGGTCTGACATTCATAATCTGGGCCACCACCTTCTGGAAGGGCACATGGATGAACTCCCCCCTCGAACCATATCCCCATGTTTCCTTCAGAAAACGGGCCATTTTAAGGGCAATTTCCCTTTGCTCTCCTCCCAGGTCGAAGAACAGGAAATCCACATCCAGCCCCATTCTGTACGCATACCATACCGCCACTGCCGAATCTATTCCTCCGGAAAGCAGAGCCAGAACCCGTCCTTCCGAACCCAGAGGGAATCCACCTTCCCCCCGTATCTTTTCGGTGTATATGAAAGCCCTCTGCCCTTTGATTTCCACATAGCATGTGATCTCCGGATTCGTCAGGTCCACCTTCCCTGCCTTCACTAGCAGGGCTCCCAGCTGTCTTTCCACATCCCTGGAGGAGAAATCGTGTTTTCCCGTTCTCGTGCTTCTTACGGCAAAGCGCTTTCCATTCACCTTTCCGATGCAGATTTCCCTTCCCCTTTCCAGGAGCTCTTCCAGGCTTTCGAACTGCACTTCCTCGACCGGAGAGATGATTTCTATTCCAAATACGCGCCGGAGGATGTTCAGGGCTTGCGGGGGCGCATCCACCACCATGCCGAACCACTCTTTTCGAAGCTGGAAGTCCAGTTCCTTGAGGGCCTCCTTCAGGTTCGTGTAGAGTATGTGCATAAGGCGCCTTTTGGTTCTATCGGATTTTAGGGCGATTTCCGAGGAATACTTGATGAGGAACTTCACGGGGAAAATTTTACAGAGTTTATGGAAAGAATGATTGTCAGGTATTTTTACACAGTTCGAATGGGAGGTCGGATTATGTTTGAACTTATGGTTATATCCTGCATGGCAAATGTGAGGACGGTGTTCATCAGCAATGGAGGCAGTATGCCACTGATGTGGTTTATGCGGGTTTAGGCCCGGGAGAAATGTAGAGGCCATACGGCTTGAGGGCGATATGCCTGTTGTGGTAAGGCTCCTGCCCTTCTATAAAATTTCCACATGGCAATTATCACCAACGATGAGGAGAAACTTCTGGAATACCTGAAGAATGCGAAGACCATAGCGGTGATTGGATTGAAGCCGGGAACGGATGTCCCCGCTGGAAGGATACCCAGATATTTGAAGGCACAGGGGTATAAGGTTATCCCTGTAAATCCCAAACTGGAGAAATGGCTGGGGCAGAAGGTGTATAAATCCGTCGATGAAATAGAAGAGCCTGTGGACATCGTGGATATATTCCGCAGGTCGGAGGCCGTTCTCCAGCATGCCCATGAAATACTCCGGATGAAGCACAAGCCCAAACTGGTATGGATGCAGGAAGGGATAGTCAACGAGGAGGCGGCAAAGCTCCTTTCGGAACACGGTATAGATGTGGTAATGGACAGGTGCATATACACGACCCACAAGAAGTTCAAGGAGCAGGGTCTTCTTTAGGGGGTGGCATCCTGCTCCCCCTGTAAACTTTCCACTGATTATGCTCTTTCTTCTGAAAGAGACCTTCAAGTTCATAATGGCAAAGCGGTTCCTCTCCCTTTTCGTCATCATATCCACATTTCTCCTCTTCCTCATACTGGGAACGGCCATTCTGATCACATATCAGGCGATGAGCTACCTCCAGCAGGTCAGGGAAAATATCAGAATTCAGGCCTTCCTGGAAACAGATTTGACGAAAGTGGACAGTCTTCGCATATCCACGATACTTTCCGTGCTGGCCGGTGTGGATTCCTTCTACTACAGGAGCAGCCAGGAGGCATTCGAAGAGCTCCGAAGCAGGTTCAAAAGCGAGCAGGAAATATTCGATGAGATAGACCCCTCCCATCTTCCGGCCTCTTTCGTCATAGTTCCCGAACCCTACTGGACCCGCAGTGGTCTGCTGGATGCCATTGCAAAGAAGGTTTCTGTGATAGATGGTATAAACGATGTGTATTATGGGGGGAAGTGGATAAAGGCTCTGGAGAGGCTGGCGAATGTCTTTCTGGGAATCAGCGTGCTGGTAATTATCCTCATCTTCTTCACATTCCTCTTTATCTCATCCCATGCAATTCGCATTACCCTCAATGACCACAGGGATGCAATTTATGTCCTTAAACTGTCCGGTGCTCCCCTGTGGAAACTTTACCTTCCATTCCGCCTTATGGGCATTTTCTATGGATTCGTGGCATCGACCCTTACCTACTTTGTCATAAATGGAGTCATTTACCTTCTGCGCTCTGCCGGATATGCCCTGTTTCCATTTCCCAATTACCTATTGCTGTCCGTCATTCCATTCGGCATCCTTCTGGGATACATCGCTTCGGAGAATGCCCTGAGGGATCTGTCTCCGGAACATGTCTAAGAAGCGGCTGGATGTTCTCCTGGTCGAAAGGGGCCTCGTCGGGAGCAGGGAGAAGGCTCAGGCCCTTATCCGGGCGGGTCAGGTAATCGTCGACGGTCAGACTGTCATAAAACCATCGGCCCGCTTCGAGGAGGATGTTTCTCTGACGATAAAGGAGCCCCTCCGGTATGTTTCGAGGGGTGGATACAAGCTGGAATGGGCTCTGGAGAATTTCGGCGTGGATGTATCGGGGTTCGTGTGTCTGGATGTGGGGGCGTCCACTGGGGGATTTACGGACTGCCTCCTCCAGAGGGGAGCCGTAAGGGTTTATGCGGTGGATGTGGGCAGGGGACAGCTGGACTGGAAACTCCGAAATGACCCCCGCGTTGTGGTTCTGGAGAGGCTTCACGCCAATGACATTTCGAGGCAGCATGTTCCCGAGGATGTGGATTTAATCACGATAGATGTTTCCTTTATTCCCCTGAGGAGGATCCTGGACAATGTGGTTCGATTTCGAAAACCATCGGGGAAGGTGATAGCCCTCATAAAGCCCCAGTTCGAAGTTCATCCCCGATTCGTGGGAAAGGGGGGTGTCGTCAGAAGCAGGGAAGCAAAGAAATGGGCGATAGAGAGGGTGGTGGAGAAGTTCCGGCAGCTGGGTCTTCCCATCTCCGGGATTATAAAATCCCGACCCCGGGGACCGAAGGGAAACGAAGAATTCTTCATTTACTCCTCCCCTGATTACGAGCTTTCCGATGTGGAATCAGCCATAGAAAAGGCCCTGGATATGGAGGTTTAGGTTCGAAAGGGGACACCGTCATACCTGTGCGGGAATCCTCCTCCTGTATCCCCTGAGGAATTCCTCCACTCCCATCCGCCTCCTGCCCGCCGGTTGAATCTCCAGGATTTCCACTCCCCCTCCTGCGGCCCCCACTATCAATCTCTCTTCGGAGATCATGATCTTACCGGGCAGGATTTCCATGTTGACCGGTCTGGCCCTGTAGAGTTTCACATGAAGGTCCCCGAGGTTCATGCGGGTCGCGGGTGAGGGGGAGAGGGCATTTATCTTCCGGACCAGCTTCAGGTAATTCTCTGCCGGGTTTATCCACAGCTCTTCTCTGGTGATTTTCCTCGCATACGAGGATGGACCTTCCTGCGGTCGGGGCCGGGCTTTTCCCTCCATAAAGAGATTGATCGACTCTATGAGTAGCCGGGATGCACTCTCCAGAAGGCGGGGAAGAATATCCCCTTTCGTTTCCTCTATGGTGTAATCGATTCTTTCCTGAAGGACGATTTTCCCTGCATCCACCTTCTCATTCATCACTATTATGGACACCCCGAGGGGATAGCCGTCCATCATGGCCCTTTCTATGGGGGCTGCACCCCTGTACATGGGCAGGAGGGAGGGATGGACATTGAGGGGGGCAACGGTGGGCAGTTGCAGGGTTTTAATGCGCAGAATCTTTCCGTAATCTGCCACGACGATGAAGTGGGGCCTTCCGCTGAATTCTATATCCTCCGGTCTTTCGGCCTGTATTACGGGGATGCCCTGCTTTTCGGCCTCTGATTTGATGGGGGGCGGGGTGAGTTTTCTTCCCCTTCCGGAGGGCCTGTCGGGTATGGTGACCACCAGGTCTATGGGAAGACCCTTGCGAAGCAGGAGTGCAAAGAGTTCCTTTCCGAATTCCCCGCTGGAGAAGTAATAGATTGTGGGCTTTGCTTTCATCACCGGTGGGAAATTTTAAGCCCGATGATTCTGTAAA
>JALSOK010000151.1 GCA_026986535.1 Caldifarciminota bacterium | reverse complement strand
CCCTTTACTCCCTTCTGACGGACTACATGATAGAGGAAGGGATGCATAGAGAGTTTACGCTTCTGGATGCTCCCAGAAAAGTAGAAAGGGGAGAAGCTGACTTTGTTCTTCTTGCGGATGGGAAAACAATCTACATAGTGGAGGTAAAAACATCCATTAGCGGAAGCAATGTAGGACAGCTGGGTAAGAAGTTTTCTTCGAAATACAAGAGCATCAGTAAGAGCATGGAAAACATAGACGAGTATGATATAAAAGGGGTTATAGCCGCCCGTTATGTAATTGCCAGCATAAACCCTGACGAAATAAGGAAGAAGTTTCCCTATCCTGTTTATATTTTCACATTTGTTCCAGGCAGGAGAAGTTATACCCTGTTAAGCCTGGAGGAATTCACCTATGAGAAAGAAAGCCACAATTAGCGTCAAGGAAGACATCTGGGAGGAGTTCACATCACGAGGAAGTAAACCAGTATCACGAGCGAGAAAACTATATTGAGGACGAATCCGGCCCTCATCATCTCCTGCTGACGGATGTCCCCCGTCCCGAATACCAGGGCGTTGGGGGGTGTGGCCACCGGTAGCATGAAGGCGCATGACGAAGCGTATGCTATGATCATTGCAATCATCTGCTGCGAAAATCCAAGACTCCCGGCCAGCGGGAGCATTATGGGAATCAGTATGGCGCTCAGGGCGGTGTTGCTCATGAGCTCCGTCAGGAATATGGCCATGAGGATTATTACCAGGAGGATGGCCCATGACGGAAATCCCTTCAGAATTTCCAGAAGCCATGAGGATATAAAACGGGCGGTTCCCGTTTCCTTCATTATTGCCGAGAGGGTGAGTCCTCCACCGAACAGGAGCAGAATGCCCCAGTTCACATACTTCTGCACATCCGACCATGTTATTATATCGCCGGCCAGCAGGAGGACAACGAAGAATATGGCCACGAAGGTATCGAATCCCTTTTCTATTCCCAGCAGACCGGAGAAGTAGTCTGAGAAGATCCATCCGATGGCGGTCAGAAGGAACAGGATTATCAGAATAACCCCCCTCTTTCCGGGGGAAAAGCGGATCTTCTCATCCATCTGTATGCCTTTTGCAGAGAGGTCAGGCCTTATGACCAGAAGCAGGACGAGGAACAGAAGCGCCAGTGCTATTATAAGAAATGCGATGGAGGAGAAAAACCATTGCTGAAATGTGATGCCGGTGATTGCCGATGCCAGGGCATTGGGAGGGGAGCCCACGGGAGTTCCGAGACCTCCGAGGCTGGCGGAGTAGGCTGTCAGCAGGAGGAAAAAGACCCTTTCGCTGTGCTTCAGGTGGCGGGTTATGCCCATCACTATAGGGAGCATGAGGGCGGTGGTGGATGTGTTGCTCATCCACATGGAGAGGAATGCCGTGATGGTCATTATTAGAATTGCGGACAGGAGCAGATTTCCCCTGGATGCGGACACAATCCTGTATGCGATGTACCGGTCTATGTGGTATTTGGACATGGCACCGGCGAAGACGAACCCGGCGAGAAACAGGAAGATAATCGGGTGGGAAAAGGAAGCGAAAGCCGTCTTCACATCGAATATACCGAATATAACAGCCAGAACCGGTACCAGCAGGGCAGTGGTGTATATCTCGAAGGCCTCCGTGATCCACAGAAAGCCCACGAATGAGAGTATGCCCAGGCCTTTTGCTGTGGGGGTGTCCAGTGCCGGGAGTTTGAGGATGACGAAGAGAACGATAAATGCGATAAGAAGAAGGATACTCCTTCTCATGGATGAATTTTAAAGCCATTTACAGAGGATGCTCACCCTTCCCGTACCCCCTGTGGGACCATCACTCTGTAGAGGGTTCTTCCGGGATGAGATCGATGTACGAATAGCCTTTTTCCCTGATGAGCCTCTTTCCCCTCCGGAATTTTACTGGATGGGAGAACAGGGGGCCGTCGTAAACGAATGTATGGAACTCCCCCTTTTCACCGCACGGGTCTATGTCCTCACCGATTTCCCTCAATTTTTCCAGAAATGCTCTGTCGAATTCCAGACCCAGCAGCGTGGGATAGAAGGAGCTGGTGATAACCGCTTTGAAGCCGAGGTCGATGAATTGCAGGGCAAGGGCATGGGTGTCCTCCATCCACAGGGGGAAGATGGCCTTCATTCCCAGCCTCCGGAGCATATTTTCCCTGTACCTCCTTATATCCTCCAGGAAGATGTCCCCGAAGGCAATGGTGTCTATCCCCTCCGATTTCAGCTGTGCCAGTACCTGAGCCATTGCCTCCTCGTATGTATCGTTCGTGGCATCGGCGGGAATAAATCCGGTTTTCAGGGGAATTCCCAGCGCTCTGGACTGCATCTGGAGGAGGCTCCTCCTGACGCCGTGTATGCTTACCCTGTCGAAATCGGAGGTTATGGTGGATATGAGGTATCGGACCCGATGGGTTTTCTTCAGCCTGTAGAGGGCAAGGGTGCTGTCCTTACCACCACTGAAGAATAGGGCTGTGGCCTTCAATGGATTGTAAAGGGGGCCGGAGCCCCCATTTTAAGTTTACTCGATTATGAGGGAAAGGGCATTCTCACCATTTACGGAGCAGAAGCCACCCAGGAAGTTGGAGGAGGTCCTGACCTTATCCCACCTCTTGGTGATTATGACCGCCCTCCTGTTCTTCTGGCAGGGGCTTGCCTTCTCCAGCTGGGCATCCCTGTCCCACCTGTACCATACGATGGGGCTGTTGTCCTGGGTGTTCTCCCACACTGCCTTGTTCCTGATGTTGCATCCCCTGTCGTCGGGTTTCCTTTCTCCGAATGCAACTATTCTGATCTTATTGGCGGGGATGCCGCAGGTTTCCACCAGATAATTCTTTACGGCATTGGCCCTCTTCTTGGAGAGCCTGTAGTTGTATGCATCCGTTCCCCTCTGGTCGGCGTGGCCTTCCACCCTTATCACGAACTTGTTGGTCTCGCTGGCCACTTCCTTGAGGAGATCACAGGAAATGTCCAGAGTTGTCTTGGAGTCCTGCCTGATATCGAACATGTCGAAGTCGAAATAGACCTTTGCCAGTCCGCTCCTTGCAACGGAGAGGTCCAGAGAGGTATCTCCGGGCTGGAGCTCCACGATCTGGGCGCTGGGTACATATCCCTGCTTGAAGACTTCCACGGTGTAGGTGCCATAGGGGAACTTGAGGACCGCTTCTCCATTCTCATCCGTGGTGGTTTCGTAGGTCTTCCCGTCTGCACCCTTTACCAGTATGCGGGCATTGGGAACGGGGTTGCCTTTGTTGTCGGTAATCTTTACCTTTGCGGTGGTCATTATATACTTGAGCTCCACTACGACAGTTTCGGATTTAGTCAATTCCAATTCACCGGTGGCCTCCTCGAACTCGTCGGCTTTTATGGAGTACTTATACTTCCCTTCCCTCAGGTTGTCCAGGGTAAGAATCCCGTCGGTCGTTGTGTCCAGGGTGCTGTTGTCGGGATATACCACGGAGAATCTGGAGGGAACCAGCTTTGCAGGGTCACGGGAATCCACAGCCTTCAGGACGAGATGCTTCACGGGCTCAAGCGCCAGAGTAACATCCCTGTTTTCAGGAGTTATTACTGTCTCTTCAGGGAAATATCCTTTGCTTTCAGCTCTAAGAGTGTACTCGCCTTTTCCAACCTTTACCTTGCCCTCGCCCTGCTTTATGTCCTGCTCTTTTACTATCTTATCCCCTTCCTTCACTGTAATCTTCGCGTCCAGAGGATTCTGGTTCACCTTGTCTACTACCCTTACATTGTAGGTCACGCCACAGGATACGGCGAAACCCACTACAAATACCGATGTAAGTAATCTCCTCATACTTCTCAACCTCCTTTTGACCTGCTAAATTTTAAAGTCCCCTGTTGAAATGTGTAAAATTTCCACATGCGCAAACTGATTAATCTTTTCCTTTTGATTTTGAGCATCCTATATGGATGTGGTAAACAGCAATACACTGTTGGATTTGTGCCCTCTCATGAAGAGATGACCAGAATGGAAAATCTCCTTCCCCTGAAGCACAAACTGGAGCAACTTACCGGATGGGAGCTCAGGATATATGTTGCACAGGATTACGATGATCTGCGCGATAAGATTAAAAAGGGGGTAGTTCAGATTGCTTTCCTTCCGCCCCTCCTGTATGTGGATGTGATGGATGAAATGGACATGATAATGAAGGTCATACGCCATGGAAAGGGCTTCTACAGGGGTGAGATTCTGACCTCTGCCGGAATCGACTCGATTTCACAGCTGAAGGGGGCCAACTGGGCTTTCCCGGACAGGAATTCCACCAGCGGATACCTCCTGCCGGTATATTACTTCCGGAAGCACGGAATTGATCCGGACACCTTTTTCAACTATAAGTACGAATCCGGCTCCCACGATGCGGCCGTTATACTTCTGCTCAGGGGAAATGTGCAGGTGGCCACGGTTTTCGATGATGCCAGGACTCTGGTCAGCAGGAATTATCCGGATGTTTATGAGAAGACCAGGGTGCTTGCATATACGGATTCCATACCCAACGATGGGATAGCTGTAATCAGGGGGATGTCGGAGAAGAACAGGAAGAAGCTCATCAATGCCTTCAGGGAAGCCAGAAAAGATGAAGTAATAAGGAGCATAATGGAGCGGCTCTTCGGAGGGGATGAATTTGCGGAGACCTCGCCCCGGGAGTACGAAATCGTAAAGAAAATCAGGGAGGCTGTCGGAAGCGAATAGGATGGTCCTGTAAAATTGTCATCATGGCTAGAAGGTGCGCAGTAAGTGGAAAGGGGGTAATGTTCGGCAACAGGGTAAGCCATTCCAATAAGAAGACTTCCAGGAAGTTCAAGCCCAATCTTCACAAGGCCACTGTCCGCATCAACGGAAAGAAGAGAAGGGTCAAGCTGGCTACCAAGTGGCTCAGAAGAATGAAGTTAGAAGCAAGGTAGGGGGGATCTTAATTGCCCTCCTTGTCCTCCTGTTTATCATCGGAGGGGGAATATCTTTAGTTTTATCCATCGCATATAGAAGACTTCCTTCCCTTATCGAGGAAAAGGTTTCCGCCCTGTTCGGTAAACCACTGACGATAGGCCGCATATCGGCAGGGCTGCGGGAAACCCGTATAATTCACCTGGAGCTGGAAAACATAGCATCTGTCGATTCCATAATCGTGGGCTATAGCCTCCCCCGTCTCATCTGGGGAAAGACCGTGGATTATGTGGAACTCTTCGGTCTGTTCTTTGATTCGGATAGCTTCATTTACTATTACCCGTCGGACACGGGAGATACCGCCGGTGCGGGGGAATTCGGGGGTTTCCCCGAGTTTCGAGTAAACAGGATTTCAGCCCGCAGGGTCAATTACAGGAATGCCGTTCTGGATGTGTATGTGGATTCCATCGGGGGCCGCATTTCCTCCGGAGGGCGCGCGATGGAGTTCTATTATCGGGGATATGGGGTTTCCGAGGAAAAGAGCCTCAGGAAAACCGCCGATAGTTTCATGGTCATGTTCCATGTGAGGAGGGACACCCTCACCTTCGAGGAGATGTATCTGTGGGGGGATTCGGTGGGGGCGGACAGCATGTACATGACCATTTATCCTCCACAGCAGTACCTCACTTATGGGGCCCGTTCCTTCGTGTGGGATAATCTCAGCGCATACCATGTGAGTGCTTCCATGCGTCTGGACAGCATGGAAATGGACTTCAGGGCGGATTCCTTCTACTCGTCCGACTTTCCCATCTACAATCCCCGTATCCTCCTGCGGTTCAGGGACACCATCTTCGTCGATACGGCCATTCTATCGGTTATGGGGGGAAAGATATATTCCCGGGGCTTCATCCGGGACAGTCTCTATCGGTTTTATGGATATCTGGATGGCCTGAAGGTGGATAGCAATACCACCATTTATGCGGGGGCGATCGTGAACGGAAGCGTCAGTGGGAGGCTGGATATAGAGGTCACGGATGGAAAGGTGAGGTACGACAGGTATCTTATTACCGGCATCGTGGGGAGGATACTGACCGGCGATGGGAAGGTGTACAGGGTTCCGGTTATTCGCATAAGGGATCCGTATGCCATCGGAACTGTTGAGGGTTTTTACGATATGGAGAGGCAGAGGGGCGAGTTTGTGGTCCACATCGACACCCTGTATCCTGCAGGTTTCGTGGATACATCCATGAGGGGATATCTGGATTTCGTCGGCAAGGTGGATCTGGGGAAGCATTTCGTCCTTGCGGGTGGTGGCCGCATGGGGGATGTGTGGTATATGGGGGCCCATCTGCCCCATGGCGTCTATACCCTGAGCATGATGGACTCCCTCATGGACCTTCAGGCTGTATTCGATTCCATCCACTACGGAACCGTCTATATGGACAGGGCTTCCGTGGATGTGAAGGGAATCGGCAGCAGGTACTCGTACAGCTTCGTGGGCCATTCCCGGTACGGTAATTTCTATTCCCTCGGGGATGTGAATCTGCCGGGCCCCGATACCATTATTACATCCTTCGACCTTCTGTTCATAAACGGGGATACCATTCTGGATATCAGGGCGGGGACATTGAGGGTGGAGGGGAGGGTCCTCGAATTTCTCGCAAATGGCAGGGGAATAATGCTCGAAGTAATGCTGGATTCCCCCTATGTGAATGCCTATGCCACCGCAAGCGGTGTGGACTTCCGCAGACTGCTCGAGCCTTTCGGGATTTACGATGTGGGTGGTCAGGGAAATGCCAGCATTGTGGTTTCCGGAACCTTCGATGAACCGGAAGTCAGTTTCCTTCTGGACATCGATAATCTTCGATATAGGGATTACAGGGCGGACTACATCTATCTTTCGGGGGGGTATGGTTTCGATACCCTGAGAGTTGAGTCTCTGCTCGTCTTCTTCGGAGGAGGGAAGATGCATGGGGCGGGTTATGTGAATTCGGCTTTTCGCCTAAATCCCGTGGCTCTGAGCGTAGAGGAGGGGCAGGTGGACTTCCGCCTTGCGATGGATTCCATAGACCTGGGAGTGGTCGAACCCCTTCTGGCTCCGAATATACTGCTGGAGAGGGTGAGGGCCAGCGGAAACCTGGAGGTGAAGGGGGACCTTATAAATCCGATTATGAAGGGGAGTGTGGTGGCGAGGGGGCAGGCCATCACCTTTGCCCCGATGGACATCGTTCTCGATAGTCCGGGGGTGTGGATCAGGTTTTACAGGAATATCGTAAGGATCGACAGTTTTCGAGCAGTAGGGGAGGGGGGTGGATATGTGGGGGGCAGGGGCATCCTGAATGTTGGAGAAAAATTCCGGAGGCTGGGGACGGATATACTGGTGCGCTTTGAGAACCTGTACCTTTCTCCGGATGAGTATTCGGAGTACTATATGGGCGGGGAGCTGACCGTCAGGGGCGATGTGCCAGGTGTCTTCATAGAGGGGGATATCAATCTCAATTCCGGCTATATATCCTATCCCGTGGGATATAACCCTCCCAGGAAGCCCGAAACCCCGAACCCGATAAGGTATCTCATAAGAGTCAGGGGGGACAGGAGGATTTACTTCTCCAATGAGATGGTGGATGCGGAACTTTCCGCCCGCATAAAGGCCCAGAAGACGGCCGACATCGGCCAGTATGTGGAGGGTAGATTCCAGATTCTGAGGGGGAAGGTCTATCTCCTGGACAGGGAGTTCAGAATTACGGAGGGGAGCATAAACATGGTGAACAACGAAATAACCCTCAACATCAGAGCTGAGGCCGATATGGTGGAGGATACCATAATCGCCATTCTGACCGGAACCCTCAGGGAGCCCAGGTTCGACCTCGTTTCGAAGAAAGGGCTTTCCAAGTATGAAATTCTCACCATGCTGACCCTGGGGGGCAGTCTCGGCTCCCGCAGTATAAATCTTGCCCAGACCCTCCTCTCCAGGGAGGTCAGGAGAATGCTCCGCCTCGATGAGCTCATATTTTCCGTTACAGGCAACAATGCCCTCGTGACCCTCGGAAGCTACTTAACCGACAGGATTTATGTAAAAGTGACCACGGACCTGCAGAATCCCGACAATACGAGCCTGAGGGTCCAGTACTACATAAAGCCCAATGTATCCATTTTCGGGCAGAGTGAAGGCAACAAGTACACTGTAGGCATCGGATACAGGATCAAGTTCTGAGTCGGGGGGAGGGGAAGACCCCCTCATCTCACGGGCACCTTGAACCTCCTTCCGTCGATTATTACGATGTACATTCCTGCTCTCAGCTTTACTTCTCTTCGGCGTTCGATAACTTCTGCCATAATCAGTTTCCCCCTGATGTCGTATATCTCCACGGATGTGGGTTTTGCGGGCATGGCGAACACTATCTTTCCACCTTCTATCCGGAATGGATGACTCTTCGATTCTCCGAGAGATACCGCCGGATTGACGAGCCAGTAGCTGAGGGTGTCGCTGAAGGATTTGTTCCCCGTACTGTCTGTTGCCCCCACGAAGTAGTGAACCTCGATGCTGTCTGTGGGGAGGGGGATGGGGGGAATCTGGCCCCTGTACCATCCACTTCCCTCTTCCGACATGGAAGTACTGTCCCATACTCCACTTCCGGTCCGGTAGAACAGGTTCGCATATTCCACACCGGAGCGGTCGTCGATTATAATCGCATGGACATCCCTTGCATCCCCTGTGGTGTCCCTCCCGAGGGCGGTCAGGCTGTCTATGGCCGGCGGGACCAGGTCTATTCCATTCAACCTTATGACCCACAGGTCCTTCAGACCATTGCCGTAGGATTTCGTGTATCCGGCCAGCGCCAGGTAGCCCTCTGCGTCCATAATTATGGATTCTCCCCTGTCGGAACTGTCTGCTCCAAAGGTGGCGGTCCACAGTGTATCCCCCGTTTCTCCATCGAATTTCACCACCCACAGGTTCATATCGCCGCCCCCGAAGGAATATGTGTACCCGGCGGCATAGTAATTTCCATCCAGTCCCACCGCCACGGAGTAGAATCTGTCGTCATCTGCCCCTCCCAGCGTTCTGGTCCTCAGGGTGTCTCCTGTCTGCGGATCCAGAATGAGAAGCCACCCATCCCTGCTCCCCGCGGAGAAGGAGGCAGTTCTTCCTGCCACCACGAGGTTTCCATTCCCATCGATTTTCACATCGCTGAAAACATCGTAATCATTCCCTCCGTACGATTTCATCCACTTGAGGGAACCGTCACTGGACCTGATGCGGAAGATCCATCCCTGTCTGAATGTGTCTCCGTTTATTTCCGGTGATTCTTCGTATCCCACCACAGTATATGTGCTGTCATCCCCCGTTATTCCAAATACTCTGTCGTAATCGCTTCCACCGAATGTGGCGGTCCACAGGGTGTCCCCTGTAGAGGGGTCCAGTTTCAGGACCCATGCATCGTAGGAGCCGCCCGTTCCGAAGGACCTGGTGTGCCCTATGGCCACATAGTATCCATTCCCGTCCACCATGATGTCCGTTCCCTGGTCGAAGGATGCTCCTCCGTATGTTCGGGCCCATACAGTGTCTCCGGTGGCCGGATTTAGCTTCAGTATCCACAGGTCGTGATAGCCATTTCCGAAGGACTGGGTTATTCCGTTTATCACATAGTATCCGCTCGAATCCACTGCCACGGAATAGGCGTAATCGTACAGGGGTCCCCCGTAGGTTCGGGTCCACAGAGTATCCCCTGTGGAGGGAGCTATCTTCAGTATCCAGTAATCGTAGTTCCCTGCGCCGAGGGACTTTGTGCCACCCACCACCACATAGTTTCCGTCCCTGTCCATCGCTATCTTCTTACCCACATCGTAATTGCTTCCTCCAAAGGCCTTCATCCAGACCGGCTGGCTCTCATCGTAGGCCAGCAAACCCCCTGGCCAGACTGCAAGTAATACGAGGGTCCTCATCATAATAAAAAATTATACACGAAGGCATTTCCTTCAGAAAAACCCCGAAAATGTGTTTATTGTAATGTGATTAATCCCTTTGGTTTATGCTTCGATGGATAAGTCATTGACATGCATTTTGATAATAGAGGGGGGCAAATAATATCTTTAGCAAACGACTTTTCATGTAAAAATTTCGGGGGCCCGGGGATTTTTCCGTCCGCCCTGCTGAATTAAACTTTTGCGATGTCCGGAGATCCGAATGGGCGCAGAAAGGAAGAGATTGCCCGCATGTTCGATTCCATAGTGGAGCGCTATGAATTCCTGAATCATCTGTTTTCCTTCAACAGAGACAGGGTCTGGAGGAAGGAGACGGTGAAACTGGCATTCGGCAGGGTTCTGGATATCGCCTGTGGTAGTGGGGAAATGGTGGAACTTCTGCTCAGGAATCCCGCCGTAGAATATGTGGTCGGTCTGGATCTGAGCTGGCAGATGCTCGATTATGCCAGGAGGAACAGGCTTTTCCCCCGAAGTGCTTATGTGATGGGCGATGGGGAGAATCTTCCCTTTGCCGATGAAAGCTTCGATTCGATTACCGTTGCCTTTGGAATCAGGAACTTCCCCGACAAACTGAGGTCCCTGCGGGAGATGCACAGAGTGATGCGGAAGGGGGGGAGGGTTCTTATAGTGGACATGGTGGGAGCGGAAGGATTATTCAGACCCCTTTACGATTTTTACAAGGGATGGGTCATGCCCTTCGTGGCCAGGTTCTTTACCCCCAGCTGGGAGGCGTATCGGTATCTGTCCAGGAGCATAGACGCATTTCCGCCCCGCGGTGAATTTCTCGCCATGATGCGAGAGGCGGGGTTCGAAAGTGTATGGTACAGGGATTTTACTCTGGGAGCGGCAACACTATTTTTCGGGGAGAAGGTCTGATTCCCCGGGAGTTATTCGACTGATTGGATGGATTGGGGGAGGGAATAAACCTACGCTTTTTGTAAGAAATGCAGGGGTGTATCGCAATAAGCCAACTTTAAAATTTCGCCCTATGGTAAAGATAGGGCTCTTGAAGCCAGAGAAAAGCAGAGTAATCACCCTCCTTCCCCAGACAGTTAAAGAGCTTTCGAAGGATGCGGAGGTATTCGTGGAGAAGGGTGCGGGGCAGAGCGTATTCGTGAAGGATGAGGATTTCGAGAGGGAAGGGGCGAAAGTGGTTTCCCGGGATGAGGTTCTGAAGAATGCTCAGGTGTTCCTCTTCTACCGTCTGGATGAAAACACTGCTCGAGAACTGCCTGAAGGCTCCACAATCGTGGGATTCATAGATCCATTCAACAAGAAGGAACTGCTCGAGCTCCTGAAGAACAAGGGAATCAATGCGATTGCTTTCGAACTGGTGCCCAGGATATCCCGTGCCCAGTATATGGATGCTCTGACATCCACCGCCATGCTCGCCGGTTATTACTCGGTGATTCTCGCCGCCAGGTATTACCCCCGCAGGTTCCCCTACTTCATGACGGCCGCTGGAACCCTTTTCCCTGCCAATGTGTTCGTGATAGGGGCCGGTGTGGCCGGTCTTCAGGCGATAGCCAATGCAAAGCGCCTTGGTGCCGTGGTATATGGATACGATATAAGGCCACAGGTGAGGCAGGAGATAGAGAGTCTTGGTGCCAAATTCGTCGAATTGCCGCTGACTGCGGAGGAGAAGGAAGGCTATGCCGTCGTCAAGGGGGAGGAGCTTATAAAGAGGCAGAGGGAACTGCTGAAGGATGTTCTGCCCCAGATGGATGTGGTTATCACCACTGCCGCAGTTCTCGGCGGGAAGGCTCCCCTCATTATAACGAAGGATCTCGTGGAAATCATGAAGCCCGGTTCCGTGATAGTGGATCTCGCGGCTCCCCGTGGTGGTAATGTGGAGCTTACCAGGCTGGGTGAGGTTGTGGAGCACAGCAGTGTGAAGATCGTGGGGATGACCGATGCTTCCGAGGACCTCTTCCTGGATGCGTCCTTCATGCTGTCCAACAACACCAAGAATCTGCTGAAGCTGTTTATAAAGGATGGAGAGCTGGTGTTCGATATGGAGGATGAGATTGTGAGGAAGTCCCTTGCCACCTATCAGGGAGAAATCTACAGTGAATTTTTGAAGGAGGTTAAGAAATGAATTTGATGCCCTTAATTGCATCGAGCGGGGCGGGTCTCGACCCCATTTTGACAGCCGTCGTTCTGTTCGTCCTTGCCCTTATCATCGGTTTCGAGGTTATTACCAAGGTTCCTCCCATGCTCCATACCCCTCTGGTGGTGGCATCCCACGCTATGGCATCCATCATGGTGGTGGAGGCTATAAGGGCCGCCGGACACGGATCCCTTCTGGGATTGATAGCCCTCTTCATCGGTACTGTCAATGTGGTGGGTGGATACCTGATAGCGGACAGGATGCTCGCCATGTTCAAGAAGGATAAGAAAAAGGAGAAGTGAACCATGCATGATATAACCGTAGCCCTTTACCTGATTACGGTGCTTTTATTCATAGCGGGTCTCAAGTTGCTGACATCTCCCAGAACGGCCCGCATGGGAAACCTGGTGAGCGCTGTGGGAATGACCATTGCCATAATCGCCACATTCCTGGGATACTGGAGCGAACTGACCAGCTGGACCTACATACTCATAGGAGGCATACTGGGTTCCGCAGTGGGTGCATTCCTGGCCTACCGGGTGGACATGAGGGATATACCCCAGTTCGTTGCCATACTCAACAGTTTCGGAGGAGCAGTATCTGCCCTCGTTGGTGCATGGGCTATATTCAATATGGATAAGGTCAAACCGGCTTTCGCCAGTACCAGTCTCTTCGTGGGATCGGTCATAGCCGATGCATTCATAGGAACCATTGCGTTTATAGGCAGCGTTATCGCTTTCGCGAAGCTCCAGAAGCTCATAACGGAGCGCCCTGTAGTTCTTCCCATGAAGAATCTTCTCAATGTGATTGCCCTTGTGCTGGTGCTGGTATTCGGATACCTCCTGATTCAGAATCCCCATAACTACCTTTACCTCTACCTCATATTCGCCCTTGCGGCCTTTCTGGGTTTCAATGTCACCATGGCTGTGGGTGGTGCGGATATGCCCGTTGTGATATCCCTCCTCATATCCTACGCGGGACTTTCTGCTGCTGCTCTCGGTTTCACATTCATGAATTACGGTCTCATCATGGTGGGTTCCCTGGTGGGTGCTTCGGGTCTTATACTTACCAGGATCATGGCCAAGGCCATGAACAGGGACTTCTGGGGCATATTGCTGGGCAACATCACCCCTCCCGAGATGGCAGCCACCTCTTCCGATGCGGCTTTCTATGAGGGTAAAGTAAAGAGCACATCCCCCGACGAAGTTGCCATGATGCTGAAGTATGCCGACAGGATAGTGGTTATTCCGGGTTATGGTCTTGCGGTGGCTCAGGCCCAGAGGGAGTTAAAGGAGCTTTACGACCTGCTTACGAGGGAAGGCAAGGAGGTTTACTTTGCGATACACGATGTGGCCGGAAGGATGCCTGGACACATGAATGTTCTCCTGGCGGAAGTGGAGGTTCCATACGAGGCCCTGAAGACAATGGATGAGGGTAATCAGCTTCTGGAAGGGGCGGATGTGGCCCTCGTCGTGGGTGCCAACGATGTGGTAAATCCCCTTGCGAAAGAGGATCCCAGCACACCGATATACGGAATGCCCATTCTGGAGGCCGATAAGGCCAGATCCGTGGTGGTAATCAAGAGGAGCCTGAGCCCCGGTTTCGCCGGAATACCCAATCCCCTCTTCATAAGGGACAATACTGTTATGCTCTTCGATGACGCAAAGAAAGCCCTTCGGGCCATAATAGACGCCTATAAGGAGCTGTAGTTCTGGACTGGGGGGAAAATCCCCCCGTTTTCCCTACTGGACTAAGTAAATCTCTACGCTCCTTCCACTGATGCCGAAGAGAAAGACGGATGGAGCTCCGCTTATGGGAGATGGATGGCCCCCTTCGGGCTCCAGAGAGTTGTGGTAAATGACCGATGGTATGATGAACACTGCGGAGTAATCGGAGCAGGGGTTCGTATCGAACCGATAAGAAGTGGTGTAGGATGGAAGTATGGCATGATGGCAGGGCCATGCCTCATCCTGCCCGTAAAACCACAGGTGTACGCTGTCGGTCGGATATGGATACGGTCCATACTCCCACCTTATTTCCAGAGTATCCCCCACCTGAACGGTATCTCCAGTCCGGGGCTGTATTATGACGATGGAATCGGTGGGGGGAGTCCTTCCGTATATAATCGCCCTCATATCTCCAGAGGCGAATTCCAGCCTGTAAACCTTGTCGGGGAAGTAATAGTGGGGCAGGAAGACCTGGAACCCCGGGGAGGGTATCGCTATGGTATCCACATATAGGGTGTCGAACAGTATGAACTGCCCCGCGCTGTCCGTGGCAAACCAGGATATGAGAAGACTGTCCCCGTACAGTTCCTGATTCTTCAGGAGGACTCCCCTTATGTGATATACATTCTCCAGAGTGTCCACTGGAATCGCAGTTCCCGAACCCGTATCCGGAGCGGTGGTCTGTGAGCATCCACTTATGGCCACAGTGCTCATCAGTACAAGGGCCGTCAGTCTCCTCATATAAAAATTTTACCACATACCATCAGAAATTTCAAGCGAAAAAACCACTGACTTTCAAAGATTTATACCGAATCACATGACGAAGCCATTCACATTGGGGTACCGCCTTTCCCTGTAGAAGGCCCTCCGGGACACCTTCGGACCCATAGGGGACTGCTTGCGCTTGTACTCGGCCCTCCTGAGCATCCTGTAGGTCTTCTCTATGTAGTGCCTTTTGTCTTCCCCCATGAGCTTTACCACTTCCTCCGGGCCCATGTCCTCCTCCACCGCGTACCGGAGTATTTCATCGAGAATTTCGTATGGGGGCAGGACATCCTGATCAGTCTGGTCCGGTTTGAGCTCCGCAGTCGGCGGCTTTTTGAAGATTCTCTCCGGGATTACGGGATTGAGGGAGTTCCTCCATCGGGCTATCCTGTAAACCCAGGTTTTATATACATCTTTCAGGGGGGCGTACGCTCCGGCCATGTCCCCATAGAGGGTGGCATATCCTGTTGCATACTCGCTCTTGTTCCCCGTGGATATCAGCAGGGCCCCGTACTTGTTGGAAAGGGCCATGAGAATGTTGCCCCTTATTCGGGCCTGTATGTTCTCCTCGGTGGTATCCGGCCCGTACCCCTCGAAGGCCTTCTTCAGATTGCTGAGGTACTGGTCGAATATGGAATCTATGGGAATCTCCATGAAGTTGATGCCGAGGTTCCGGGCCAGTTCCGCGGCATCCTCATAGCTCTCCCTGCTGTTGTATCGGGAGGGCATCCACACCCCATAGACATTTTCGGCCCCGAAGGCATCGGCCGACAGGGTGGCCACCAGCGCCGAGTCAATTCCTCCGGAGATTCCAACGATGACCCTGTGGAATCCGCTCTTCTTTACATAATCATGGAGGGCAAGTTTTATCGCCCCGTAGATTTCCTCCTCGAATGACGGGAAGGGGGATACTTCTCCCCTGAACTGATAGGGATTCTTCAGCTCCTTTTCCACATATCTGATTACGGCGGGCGGTATTTCGTAGTACTGGTTCAGTCTGGGCTCGTGGGCCTTGGCCCTGAGGCTCCAGTCCCTTGGAATATCCACCATCAGAATGTCCTCCTCGAAGGCTTTTGCCCTGGCGATCACATATCCCCTCTCGTTTACCACGAAGCTCCTGCCATCCAGCACGAAATCGTCCTGACCCCCCACCATATTGACATAGACTATGGGAACCAGATTATCGGCCGCCCTTGCCCCCACCATCCTTTCCCTGTAGGTCTGTTTACTGGTGTAGAAGGGGGATGCGTTGAGTACCACTATGACATCGGCTCCGTTGAGGGACTGGATTCGGGCGGGTTCATCGTGCCAGATGTCCTCGCATATCTGGATTCCGACACGAAAGCCCGAAATGTCGATTATATGATAGTCCTCTCCCCTGCGGTATGTCCTCATCTCATCGAAGAGGCCGTAGTTGGGCAGAAATACCTTGTGAACGATATCCACTATTTTTCCTCGATGGATTACTGCCGCTGCGTTGTAGATATAGCTTTCTTTTTCATCTATGAATCCCAGCAGGACGATTTCCTCCTTCACATGTCGTGCAATCTCCAGCAGAGCTTCCCTGTTCCTCCTTACGAAGTATGGATTTATGGCGAGGTCTTCGGGGGAATAACCCGCGAGGGCAAGCTCTGGAAAGACTATGAGGTCCGCATTCCGCTCCCGGGCCCTTTCGATACCGTCTATGATTTTCTGGCTGTTGCCTTCCAGGTCTCCGACCGTGGGGTTCATCTGGATGGCCGCTATCCGCAGGTTCATGGCGGGGAAATTTTAATGGGGTGGGGAACATGTAATCCACTTAATCTGCCTGATTCGTGAAAGGAAGAATTCATCACGATTTCAGGTGTTAATTTTCTGTCAACACCTGGATTTAAAATTTCAAAAAGTAGAAAAAGGAGGTAAAATTATGCTGAGCGTACTGGTGGGAGCATTGACCTGGACATTTGTGGGACCCGAAGGAGGTGATATAACCAGCGTGTCGATGGAGGGGAACAGGGCCCTCGCCGCTTCTTTCAGGACCGCCTACTTCTCCATGGATTCGGCCCTTACATGGAACAGGATAGATATGGCTGGATACGAACCCATAAGCGCCTTCCTGACCGGTTATGAAACCGCCATTCTTTCTGGAAGATTCTTCGTATTTCATTCCGGAGGATATGTGTACAGCGATGATGGCAACACATGGACAGCCGTGGATCTGCCGGGTGTTAGATATGTGGGGGAGCCATCGGGAAATTACCTTCCTTTCATCGCGGGTAATTCGGTCTATCTTATTTCCTCCGCCGATTACAATCCCGTGCCCGTTTTCACCCCGGGAACCGATACCCTGCTCGTGGCTGTGGGCTCCCTCGATAGCCTCTGGTATGCTTTCGCCCGCTACAGACCGGATTCCGTGGTGGTATACCGTGGTGTTCTGAATACGGTGAACCTGGTGGGGGTATTTGCATACAATGGAGGCATCAACGATGTGGAGATAAATCCCAGCAACCCGGATATGGTTCTCCTGTCCACCTTCGGAGGAATATACCAGAGCGACGATGGGGGTGCCACCTTCTCCCAGGATTTGGGCTCTCTCCTGTCCGGAGCGGCTGTTATCAACGATATAGAGTTCGTCGGTGTCGATAGCATTGCGGTGGGAGCCTTCTACTTCTCCGGTGGTTATGTGGGGACGGCTGGAGTATTGGGCTGGACTCTGGATCCCATCTACACGGATGGGGTGGTTGTGGATATAGAGGGGAATATCTTTGCTTCCCTTGGGGTCGGCGTGGTTTATACCGAGGCCGGGACCACCTTCGAGGTCAGGAACAACGGCCTCTATGCCCATGCCCTGTACAATCCCGGAATGATCTCCAACGACAGGGATGACAGGCTTTCCTTCATCAATACGGGAGGGGTTGCCTCTTACTCGACCGATGGGGGCAGTACATGGAACAATTACGGGTACAGCATGGACATAGGGACTGCCATCGAAGTGGCCCCATCTGATCCCCAGAGGGTTTATATGGGTGGTTTCCGCGGGAGCGGAGACATATATAATCCGGGGGCGACTCTCCTCGTTGGAAGCAATGATGGGGGAGCCACTTTCACGGCTCTGAGGGATACGGCTGTGAACTATGCTTTCGGACTTCTTCCCATGGAGATCCAGACCGGCAGCAATGCGGACAATGTCTTCATGATGAGCGGGAGCCCCGGAAGGTGGTTGCTGGAGTACTCTTCCGATGGTGGGAGTACCTTTGATTCGGTAAGGACAGCCGCCGGTTATAATGGGTTCTGCTTCTCCTGTATCGATACCCTCTTCATAGTTCTGGATACGGGTGATGTCTATATGTCCGTGGATGCGGGTGCCACATGGAACCATCTCGCCTACATCGGTTATTCGGGGAATGTCTATACTACATACAGGGATGGATATCTTTATTACTCCACCGGGCACGATGCCTACCTGAGGTACATAGATGTGGCCACGGGCAATATCGATTCCCTGGATCTGTCCGCCTACTTCGATTCCCTCATACAGGTGCAGGTATCCGTCAATGGCCACTTCTTCATAACCGGTTATCAGGGGGGTGCGTATAAGGTGGCGTATGGTTCTTCTTTCGATAATCTCACTGTGGAGGACGCTCCCGCCTCTTTCGGTGGTCTGGTGCCCCTTTCTTCCTATGTGTTCTTCTATTCACCTTCCGAGGGTGGCTTCTATGCATCTCCTTATCCCACAGGTGTGGCCGAGTTGAGCGGAAAGCTCTCTGTCAGATATTCACCTTCTGGCGTGTACATCGATGGTGCGGGTGAGCGGATGGAGATATACGACATCAGGGGAAGGCTTGTCAGGAGTCTGCGGGGGAACTTCATAGCCCACGGCCTCCTGCCCGCGGGCGTCTATGTGGTGAAGACCGCGAAGGGCTCCATAAGGGTCCTGATTCGCTGAGGGGAGCTCTCCCCTCTATTCCCTTATTTTCCTCTCCAGGATGGTGTTCAATATCGCGATTACGAGAAGGAGGGGAATCCAGGATTCTCCAGCCACATCGTATAGTGTTAATCTGTCCATCAGGGGAACATCCGCCACGATGATGCCCCTCTGGAACTGGGGAATGGAGCGAAGAACCCTTCCGTTGTCATCCACAACTGCCGATATGCCGGTTTTTGCACTTCGTACGAGGTATCTCCCCGTCTCTATTGCCCTCATTCTGGCAAAGTGGAAGTGCTCCACAGGTCCCAGGCTCTTTCCGAACCATCCGTCGTTGGTTATAACCGCGAGCATCCGGGCTCCCCTGATTACCAGCTGTCTCGAGAGGGAGGGGAAGATAGATTCATAGCATATAAGAAGGCCGATTTTTATGCTGTCCAGCTCTATGGGTCTGAGGAGCTTCCCCCTCGAATAGTCCCCCTGTCCCAGCTGGAGATTTCGAATGAATGGGGGAAGTATATCGTAGAAGGGCAGATTTTCTCCGAAGGGCACAATGCGGATTTTATCGTAGAAGTCCATGACCCGCAATCCGGTGTCTATGAGAAATGCGCTGTTGTAAAATCTCTTTTCACCTCCGGGGAGTGTTTCCATCCGGGTGCTTCCCAGGATTATTGGGCGTCCGGTCCTGCGCATGAACTCCAACAGCATCTGTCTGTTCTGCTCGTAATTCAGCATCCCGATTATGGCCGACTCGGAGAATATGGCCACATCGTAATCCATTCTGGAGAGGGTATCGGCCAGCTCCCGGAATGCACTGATGGTTTCCCTCCACTCCTGAGGATCGTATTCGAATCTGGGAAGGACATTGGGCTGAACCACGGCCACCCGGATGCTATCCGATGAGGGGTCTTCTCTTTTCATATACACATATCCGAATATAGACAGCAGGACGATTATAGAGGAGTATATCCACAATCCAGCCAGGTTTCTCCTGCTTCTGGATTTCAGGAAGAGGTAAAGGGAAAAGTTGAAAGCCACTATGAGGAAGCTTATGAAGTAGGGACCCAGCAGGGAAGCGGTCTGGGCAAAGGGAAGGAATCCGAGGGTGGAGTAGTGGAGGGAGGCCCAGGGGAAGCCCAGGTCTCCAAGGTGCTCCAGAATCCATTCGTATATGGCGTAGGAAAGGCCTACCTGCATGGGGGTGTAGAGGCGGGCGGCCACGGAGAACCACAGTCCAAATGCGAGGGCTTTGACCAGGAACAGGAGGAATATGGCCCCGTAGAATATAGGACCCAGCCCCTGCCCCGCCTGAAGGTTCTTTATCCACCACAGGTGGAAGGCAAAATACGGGAATGAGAAGAGGGTACCGCATAGCAGGTCCTTTCGGAAATTTCTTTTCCCGCACTGGAATAGGGGGACGAATGCGACGAGGGCAAGGGGAAACAGGAAGAGGGGAGCATTGGATAGCAGGAGGGCAACAGCCCCCCCGACAAAAGCGATGAAGCGCTTCACTTCACGGTGCTTTCGTTGAGGATGAGGGAGCCGAAGTTCACTTCGAACAGGATGATTTCCCTTCTGGAGAGCTCATTGACGAAGTTGTTTATGGTGCTCTGATTCACCTTGATGTAATCGTTGAAGTAGGGCAGGTCCGGTGTGTACTCCGCCTCTATATCGAACTGCTTTCTGTAGAAATCGAAGGCTTCTTTTGGATTGGCTTCTATCTCATTGAGGGCCTCCTTTATGACCTGAAGGAGCCTTTTGACGATGTTCTTCCTGAGCTGGACATTTACGAGGGATGTGAAGCCGATTCCATAGGGGTATGGGCTTATGAAGTTCTTCTCGAGGAAGCCGTCTATGAGGGGTTTCCTGTTCTCCACTTTTAACAAATAGCTCCTTGCGGGCTCCACCGCCAGAACCGCATCCACCAGACTGTCCTTATATGCGGACATGATTTCCTTCAGGGTCAGTCCCATCAGCTTTACGGAATCATAGGGTATTCCATTCTCCTCCAGTATCGACTCGAGGATCTCCCTCTCCTTCGTTCCCAGAAGATACCCCACCTTTTTCCCCTTCAGGTCCTGTATTTTTTCTATCTTCCCCTTTACCACGAATAGTGCAGACTGGGGATTGTCAACGGAACCCTCCGTGAGGTATATGAGTCTGGGGAGCTCCGGGTTGTCTTTGGCCTTGAACACGAACACCTCGAACGGTATTCCGGCTGCGAAGTGGTATGTTCCCCTGGTGACGAGGGATACTTCATCCGCAACTTTATCTATGAAATCGATGGTGGGCTTCAATCTGTACTTATCGAATATCCCCTTCTCCCTCGCCACGAGCACGGGAAGAACGGATAGATCCTTATATGCCACTATCTTCACATCCAGAACAGAGGATGCCTTTCTGGCCGGCTCGGTAAGGATATAAACGAGAACGCCCAATAGGATGATGTTGATGACAGCGAGAACCCTGCTTGCTACCTGTTTATTCATGATGCTCTCCTCACCTCCTTTTAGGATGCGGAATATTTTAAAGCCACGAGGAGTTCCCTCACCAGAATTGCGGCAGTGACGCCGCTTTTGTAATGGTCTCCCACAATGGGGGAGAATTCCACCAGATCAGCTCCAATGAGCCTGCCTTTAAGCAGCCCGATGGCTTCCATCAGTTCCTTAAAATGTATTCCTCCTCCCTCTGGATTTGTGACCGATGGGAATACGGATGGGTCCAGCACATCCACATCGAGGGTCAGGTAAACGGGGAGGCGAATTTCCTGCAGAATGTCTTTCATAGGCTCTATTACATGCATGAATGTTCTGTCCGTGGTGTATTCGAGCCCCTTTGCAAATGCTCTGTATCCGAAGGTGTATATGGTGAACCCTTCCTCCTCCAGCCGCCTCATCACGGTCGCATGGTTGTACCTGCTTCCCTCGAATATGTCCCGCCTGTCCAGATGTGCATCCAGGTGTATTATAGCGAAATCTCCATGTATGGCTCTGAGGGCTCTGGCCACAGGGTATGTGATGAAGTGATCACCCCCAACGAAGAGGATTCTGTCCCGACCATCGACATGCCTTTTAAGGCATCCCTCGAGAATTCGGGCAAATTTCAGGGAATCCCATTCCCACCGGGCGTGAAAGTTCCCGAGGTCTTTAAATGGTTTATAAAATCCATTCAGGTAGGGGGAATAGTCCTCTATGGATTCCAGGGCCCATCTTATGTATGAGGGCGCAATGCGGGTTCCCCCCAGGAAGTTCTCCTTTCCTTCGTACTCGATTCCGAGGAGTTTAGTTCTTATCGTTCGCATGGTTTTCGAGCAAAATTATAAGCTCCCCTGATGTCATGACGATGTTCAGCTCTTTCAGTTCCTCGATCTCCTTCGGAGAGAGTCCCTTTATCCTGCACAGGCCATTCTTCCACTGGAGTATCCTCTGGAGCTCTTTCCTTCCCACTCCCCATGTGCTGTCTATTTTCCTTATGTGACCGTCCAGCATGCATACCCTGACGACCCCCATATCCCTGCCCAGGAAGATGAGGCAGGCTGTAAGGCCCTCTTCTGCGGCTTTATTCAGAATGGAAAAATAATCGCCTTTTATGGTAATCTGCTTTCCGGTGGGCATTTGGAAAGATTAAAGTAAAAGTTTAAAAATTTCAAAGTGCCTAAATGCAAAAGGTTGACCTGCAGTATCTTGATGAAATGGAGTTCTGTGCACCGACTGTGCCTGTGAAATGGACACCTGAACCCGGAATATCCCCTTTCTAACAAAAATCCGGACATTGCCAGGGAAAGGCTAATGGGCACCGTGGAAATAGGGAAATCAGAGGGGTTCTATCTTCAATGGGAAAACTGTCCTTAAGCCGTAAAGACAAAAGCAGGGAACCTAGGCTTCTGCCCTGCTGATGAATGGTGACACAGGAGAATACTCTAAAATAGACGGACATTATCCCGCTGTCAGGATGTCGAACCCCCTTACCGCTCATGCCCAGTTTTGAGCGGGGATTTCAGGGAATATGGGCTGTGGAACCCTGTTCGGGGCCATAAACTTTTCCATTATATGCTGAAGAAGCTGGACAGGTATCTCATATCTGCCCATATAATGCCCTTCTTCGGTGCCCTCCTCGTATTTACCACTGTCCTGCTCCTGGACAAGATTTTTGACCTCATGGATCTGCTGATCAGGAAGGGGGTACCCTTAGATGTGGTCCTGAAGCTTTTTCTCAATGCGATGCCCTTTATCCTTGCCCTTTCGGTTCCCATGTCGGTTCTGGTTGCCGGTCTGATCGCTTTCGGGAGAATGTCCCAGAATTTCGAGATTATCGCCGCAAAGGCATGTGGCATAAGTCTGAAGAGGCTCATGGTGGGTCCCCTGATTTTCTCCATGGTGGTATTCGGATTCATGGCATGGTTCAATGACAGGATTCTTCCGGAGGCCAACCACACCTTCAAGAATATCCTCATAGACATTTATGTCAAAAAGCCCTCCGCCCGGATTAAAGCTGGCCTCTTCAATACCGTAAAGAACTACCGGATTTATATAAGAAATAAGGATGACCGGACATCCCGAATAGAGGATGTGCGCATCTATGACCTCTCTGACAGGGGCAGGACTTTTATTTCAGCCCGGTACGGCTTCATAAGGAGCGTACAGGACAGCATAATACTGTTCGAACTGCACGATGGGACGATAAGTCAGCTGGTGGATACCAGGGGAAAGGAGCACAGGATGGTGCAATTCGACACCTATATGGTGAAGGTGAAGGTGGATATCGGCATGAAGCTAAAGCAGAGGGAGTACAGGAGCGATAGGGAGATGACGATTGCCATGCTCCTGAAGGAGATAAGGGCCAAGGAAAAGCAGCTTTCGAGGACGAATGATGAAAAGACGCGCCGCCACCTGAGGAACCGCATAAATACCCTGTGGGTTGAGGTTTATAAGAAGTTTTCACTACCCTTTGGAGCTGTGGTATTCATCATTCTGGCGGCACCGCTGGCATCTATGGTGCGAAGAGGTGGATTTGGAGTGGCACTGGGCATAT
>JALSOK010000150.1 GCA_026986535.1 Caldifarciminota bacterium | reverse complement strand
TATTGAGGCGAGTTTAAGTCATTTACTGCCAATTCGTTATCCCTTTAGAATTCGAATAGAAGCCGACAATCCATTAAAATATAGGGCATGGAGAAGGAAAGGTTGATTCTCTGGTTCGATCAGGTGGGAATGGATGATGTCCCTCTCGTTGGAGGCAAGGTTGCATCTCTGGGTGAACTGTACAACAACCTCAGGGATCTGGTGAATGTCCCCTACGGATTTGCCATCACATCGGAGGCATATCGCTACTTCCTCTCCTACAACAATCTGGAGGAGAAGATAAAGAAGATATTAGATAGCATGGATGTGTTCAATGTGGATGACCTGAGGAAAAAGGCGGAGCTCATAAGGGCCTATATCCTCTCCGGAGATTTCCCGCCGGATTTGAGAGAAATGATCTCCGATGCTTATTCCAGGCTGAGCAAATACTATGGTCAGGACAGCGTGGATGTGGCGGTCAGGTCTTCCGCAACCGCGGAGGATCTTCCGGATGCCTCCTTTGCGGGGCAGCAGGATACATTCCTCAATGTGAAGGGAATAGAGGATGTGTACTTTAATGTCAAGAGGTGCTTTGCGTCCCTCTTTACCGAGAGGGCAATATCCTACAGGGCCAACTTTGGATTCGACCACTTTTCGGTGGGGATGGCGGTGGGTATTCAGAAGATGGTCCGTTCCGACCTTGCGTCTTCGGGGGTCATGTTCACCGCCCATCCGGAGGTGGGATTCAGGGATATAATAATCATCGAATCCCTCTACGGGCTTGGTATTATGGCTGTTGGAGGAGAAGTCACCCCCGATGAGTTCGTCGTCCATAAACCGACCCTGAAGAAGGGATACGAGTCCATTATAAGCAGGAAGCTGGGAACCAAGCTCCGCAAGGCTGTTTACAACGAACTGCAGGGGGGGACCACATACGAACTGGTCAGGGCTGACAAGCGCTCCCAGTTCAGCCTTCAGGACGACGATATCCTTCAGCTTGCCCGCTGGGGGATAAAGGTGGAGGAGCACTACAGCAGAAAGGCGGGGAAGTACATGCCCATGGACATAGAATGGGCGAAGGATGGTATAGATGGACAGCTCTATCTGGTGCAGGCACGGCCCCTGACCAGCTATAAGGAGACGAAGGAGCTCGCATTCTACCGCCTGAAGGAGACCGGAAAGGAGCTGGCCCGGGGCATAGCGGTTGGAGACAGGCTGGCCGCTGGAAGGGTCAGGGTTCTCCATTCCGTGGAGCAGGCTTCCGAGTTTCAGGAGGGGGACATACTGGTCACGGAGCTCACGAACCCCGACTGGGAGCCCATAATGCAGAAGGCATCGGGAATCATAACGGAGCAGGGGGGCAGGACCTCCCATGCTGCCATCGTCTCCAGAGAGCTCGGCATACCAGCAATCGTTGGGGCCCACGGAATTCTCGAAAAGCTGAACAGCGGCGATGAGGTTACTATGGACTGCACCACGGGGGAAGATGGGATCGTTTACGAGGGGATACTGCCTGTCGAAGTTGAAAAGATACCCATAGACGAGATAAAGCTCCCCCGTACGGTCAATATCATGATGAATGTGGGCAATCCCACTCAGGCTTTCAGACATGCCATAATTCCCAATAAGGGGGTCGGTCTTGCCCGCATAGAGTTCATTTTCGCCAATTTCATAAAGGTGCACCCCCTGGCCCTCCTCGGTTTCGATGAGCTGAAGGATGAGGCCCTCAAAAGGCAGATAAACGAAATCATTCGGGGTTATCCATCTCCGGAAGACTTCTTCATTTCCCGCCTGGCTGAGGGGATAGGCACGATTGCGGCCGCATTCTGGCCCAATCCGGTTATTGTGCGGTTTTCGGACTTCAAGTCCAACGAGTATGCCCGCCTGGTGGGGGGCAATCTGTACGAGCCTAAAGAGGAAAATCCCATGCTGGGCTACAGGGGTGCATCCAGGTATTACTCTGACCTTTTCAAACCGGCCTTCATGATGGAGGTTCAGAGCATCCGGAAGGTTAGGGACCAGATGGGGCTGACCAATGTGAAGGTCATGATTCCCTTCGTGAGGACCCCGGAGGAGGCGAAGAGGGTTCTGGATATTATGGAAGAGGCGGGTTATCCGAGGGGAGCAAACGGTCTCGAAGTGTATATGATGGTGGAGATTCCCTCCAATGTGATTCTCTTGGAGGAATTTGCCCCATACTTCGACGGCTTTTCAATAGGTTCCAACGACCTGACACAGCTGACCCTCGGAGTGGACAGGGATTCTTCCCTCGTGGCCCACATCTTCGATGAGAGGAACGAGGCTGTCAGGAGGATGCTGTCTGAAATTATCGAGAAGGCCCATAAGGTCGGCAAGCCCGTTGGTATATGCGGACAGGCCCCATCCGATTTCCCTGAGCTGGCGGAATTCCTGGTTATGAAGGGGATAGATTCCATTTCCCTGATTCCGGATACTGTGCCCAGGACTGCAATGCGCATCTACGAGCTGGAAAAGAGGCTCGGGAGATAGGGGGAATTTCCCCCTTTTATCTGGATTTAGAACTCCACTCCTGAAGTCTGGCCCTGAACGGGCATGACGAGTATGGGAATGTGGAGGGGCTCTCTGAAGTAAGTACTCCCATCGGGAAGTTTAATCTGAACCCTGACCTCCAGCGTTCCATAGTATCCCGGTTCCGTTCTTACTATGATGGAGTAGGTCTTCTTGCTCTGACTGTTAATGATTTCGTAGCTGGAGTCGGGGGTGGTTTTTATATCGAAGCTCAGATCAGAACCCCTGTCGAATTTGAACACGATCGAACCGGGGGAGGATGAGTTTATTATGGAAGGGGCGTGGATTTCCATGAGGTTTATACTGCTGTCCTCCTTGACGAAGATTTCCCTCTGAATCTTTTTCTGCTCATCCCTGATTTCCATGAGCGTATAGGGCCTGTAAGCATAGACGGTCCTGAAGGCCTCGTACAGGGCTTCCAGCATTTCATCGGCACTCTCGAACCCCTTTCCATCCAGAACCTCCAGACCCTTGAGGATGAACCTCTCCACTTCCTCCGGAATGTCCGGGTTGTGTCGGGAAGGGGGTATGATCCTGCCCGCCAGTTTGTCTGCATGAATCTTCGCAAAGTCGCCCTCGTAGGGTTCGTGGCCCGTTACCATGAAGTACAGGAGCCCGGCCACGCTGTAGAGATCCGCCTCGATGAAGGACACATAGTCCTCCCCCTTCAGTATCCGGGGGGAGACATAGACCGGAGGCTCCAGGAATCCGGAGAGTCTCAGTCTCCTTATGGCCTTCTGGGCGATGTATCCCAGTCCGAAGTCTGTGATGACCGGATTTCCATCCTTGAATCGGATGTTGGAGGGTTTTAGGTTCTTGTGGGTTATTCCGTGGGAGTGGGTGTAGGAGAGGGCCCTGAGGATGCTTTCTGTGAGCCGGAATGCTCTGGAGAGTTCGAGGTGCTCCCTCCTCTCGACCACATCCCTGAGGTCTTCGGGGGCGAAGTCCATAACGAAATAGAGGACCTTTCCCCCCATTTCCTTATCCACATCGGTAATCCAGTTGATGTTGGGATGGGGCTCCAGGGCTCCGAGCCTCCTTATTTCTTCGATTACTTCGGAAGCGATTTCCTTCAAAACCGGAATATCATGGGGGCTCTTTATGATATCCACCCGGAATATCTTTATGGCAACCGGTTTTTCGAGAAATTTGTGCTTTCCCCTGTACACATAGAAGAGGGGACTCGTTGCAATTTCCTCTTCCAGGATGTATTTACCTGAGAATTCCTTACCTGCAAAAAGCCCTTCTTTCGCCATACAGACGAAATTTTAAAGGGGTTGAGCAGAACGGCTTTCCGCTCCATGGGTGTTTCCATCCATGCCGGCCTATGTTGGGCCGTTAAAAGGCTTTAGTTTCCACAGGTTATGATTCTGGATTTGCGATATCGAAGCACCTGGGGCATATTATCGCCTGGTCGTACAGGCCCATCTCCACCCCTCTGCAGGGGACCCTTCGTACTATTTCCGCACCGCATCCGTTCTCCCTGTGGATGAGCCCATCTCTGCCTATGCCGCACCTCTCTTTTCTCTTTCCCGTCGTTAGTTCCTCGTAAACTTCCTGCAAAAGCAGTGCCCCTTCTTCCATATAGGGGGTTTCGCTGACGACGAACCCTTCCACTCCGAAATCCACCAGTGCCCTGACGAATGCCTCGTAATCCAGTTTGTTCTCTTCGGAAGTGAGGTCCACATGGTGCTTTTCCCCCTTCGGACCGTATACTATTCCGGAATAATGGATGTGCATGTTCTTCAGGGCCCTCTTCCCCAGTTTGCTTTCTATGTAGTCCAGTATGCCAGCAATCTCCTCGTAGGTGTTGAACCGTCCCTGATGCCGGGCGTAAAGGTGGGCGAAATCCACGCATGGGAGGACCCCCTCTATTTCCATGCTCAGGTCCACAATTTCCTCCAGTGTTCCGTACTGGGAGGGTTTGCCCATTGTTTCCGGACGGATTATTACATCTATTCCCTCCTCCCTGAGCCTCCGGGTCAGGTCCCTCAGGAGCTTCTTTATTTTCCTGTGGACCTCCTTCGGGTCATCATCGTGGTAATAGGCCGGATGGAATGTTATATCTCTGGCCCCCGCCAGATACCCGATCCGGGCGGAATCGTAGATATACTGGATGGAATTGGTGACCTTGTGGCTTTCCTTCGAGTTGAGATTGATCCAGTAGGGTCCGTGGACGGTCAGGGACAGGTTGTTTTCCTTTGCATAGCGGTTGATTTTCTTCGCCAGTTCCTCCTTCATGCGCACCCCCCTCACGAATTCCAGCTCCATTCCTCCGAGCCCCAGTTCTTTGACTCTCTTGAGACCTTCGAGGGTGCCGGATTTCTTCGTGGTTATGGGAACCCCTGCTGTCAGGAATCTGATCATAGGGCAATTTTAAAGTTGGGGCGGAAGATTCCGCCCCTGTGGATTCATCGGGATAGGGCCTTCTTCTCTTTTTTGATTTTCTCCTGCATGCTTTTGAGCTGAGAAGTCTGCTCCTTTCCGCCCTTTATGGATTCTTCTATCTTATCCACTCCCCTGAGAATGGAGTCCATGGTGGACCTGTCTATATAGCCGAGCACATAGGCGAGGCGAATCCTCTTCTTCACTTCTTTCAGCAGTTCGAGAGCCAGCTGCGGGTCCTTCTGATGCACATTGATCACCACATCCAGTATATAGGAGGCATCGAAGAGGGGTTTGGGATAGGACACCTGATAGGTCTCTATGGATGAGAGGAAGAGGTTAAGGGCATCTATTGCCCCCTGAATATTGCCCCTGTCCATCAGGCTCCTCGCCAGGTCCAGGGAGCTCTTCAGCACTTTCAGGGGAACTGTGCTTACGGTGACCACCACTTCGTTCCGCAGTGCATCCACTATGGGTCTGGCTTCGGGGAGTTTTCGCTCGTTTATCAGTTTCCTGGCTTCCTGATACATTTCCTCTGCTCTGTCGGGGTCTTCCACCCCCACAACCACTGCCACCACCGCATTGACAGGGAAGTTTTCCACTTTGCCGCTGTACTTCTGGTACAGGCTGTCGGTCTGTTCATCCAGCTGTGAAAGTATGGCGTATGCTCCCTCCAGGTCCCCATAGCTCAGAGTTCTTATTAGGAGTCTTATTCCTGCCACAACCCTCGCTGCATCCTGCAGGATTTTGCCTTCCTCTATGCCCGTGATCTCTTCTATGGTCTTTTTCTCGCTCTCCGCTATGGCTTTCTGCACCCTGCTGGAGAGCAGGGTGTCGGTGCCGCTTTGCACCTGCGCCGCAAAGAACATCAGCGTCAGCATGGCTCCACCTCCTTCACTTAATTTCGCTCAAATCGAGCGCTTTTTCTCTGCTGTATTTTTCCAGCAGTTTCAGAATCAGGAGACCAGCTTCGTTGATGGTGTTCTGTCCCATCAGTTTTGCGGACCTGAGTATCAAAAGCTCCTTGTTGAATCTCTCGGGCTCGAGGCCGGACAGCTTTATGGCCTCCTGAATCTGCCTGGGCAGTATCCGGACCTTCTTCTCCCTCACATACAGGGTTCCCACCTGTGCTATGGCTTTGAGGACCCTGACCATCAGGGGATTGATCGGGTTTCCGAGGCTGTCCGGTGCCCCCGCGAGGGCCCTCTTCAGCAGTTTACCATCTTCGGTAAGCACCACCCCTTCATCGGGCAGTATATCCAGATAGCCTCTGGCTTCCAGCTTATTCAGCGCAAATTCGATCTCTTCGTGCCAGATGGGGTCGAAGCTCTCGTATATGTTTTTAATGAAGAATCCCCGTTCGGGTACGGCCTTCAGGACCATCAATTCGAATCTGGTCAGGTGGGGCATTCTGTCCACTTGGTAGGCGAGGGATGCATACAGTCTTCCGGATTCTGTTGGTCCCCCCTGGCTCACCAGATTCCTTTTTTCCGCCGTTTCGTACCAGGAGCGGTTGGGAGCCGCAAACTCTCTGTTGCCTATTGTTATGGCCTTTACAGCGGTTGATGGTATGTCCCTTATGCCTCTGAGGTTCATGTCCTTGAGGACCTTCATGCCGTGGTCGGTTATGTCGAATACTTCCTTATTCTCCATCTCCATACTCTTTATCAGACCGAAGGATTCCAGAGAATAGAGGGACTGACGGACCAGATCCATCATTTTCTCCCGCCATTTTCCGCCCTTTTCGTAGAAGCTCTTAAAGACCTCTTCTACTGTCTTGAGCTCGGCGAATTTCTTCTCGATTTCCTGCTTTTTCTGATAGCCGATGTCCTGATAGATGCGCCTTCCGTAATAGCTTATGAGATGCCTGTACTCCTTCAGGGGTCTGTAGAGGAGTTCGTTTACTATCTCTTCCGCTGTTGGCAGAATTTCTGGATTGGTCTCGTGCTTGTCCCACAGCCGATCTATGGTTCTGAGGATTTCTGCATCCAGTATGTCGATGGCTATCGTCTTTACATCCAGGAACCTCTTTCCCTTCCAGAGGTTGTAAACTTCCAGGAGCTTCTCACCGGCAGGAAGGAGATTCCCATCCGCATCGATGTATGCAAGTCCCTCCAGAGTTTCTATCTCAGTTTCCGTAAGAACTTCCCTTCCTTCGTCCATGAGGCGGGCCAGTGATACCATAATGTCCTCCGAGAGGACTATATCGTAGGTGGGTGCCACATATTGCAGGGTTTCTTTCACCAGTTTGCCGAGTCCTGTGAAGGTGTATATCTCCCTCGAAGGAATCGAGAATGCAATCAATCTCATAGACTCCAGCAGGTTGGGGAGCCTGGTTCTGGTGGGCAGGGTGGACTGGGGGGCGGGTCCTTCCGGGACCTTTCTGAGGAAGTCATAGAGCTCTCTGCCGATTAGGAGCCGGGGGCTGGCCTTCTCGAATATCTCCAGAGCGGTCATCCCTTCTTCGCTCAGGACCTTCCTTTCGCCCTTTTTCTCCTCCTTTATGGTGCTGGCAAGACCTCTGGAGCGGAGGATTTCGTATGTGAGGGGACTCACATTGTTTCCGTTTCTGAGGGCGGATTCCATCATCAGGATTATTTCGGAGGAGAGCCACCTGTAGTCCTCATCCCACTCATCCGGATGGGGGATGCTCCCTGCGGAGATGAGTTTTTCCAGAATCTCCGCCATACCTCTTCCCCAGTAGGTCAGGGAATAGGTCAGGGGCCTGTCCATGCTCAGAAGATTGGCCCTCTCGAGTTCTATATAGGGGGCTTCTTCCTCCCCGGATATCTCGAGCGTACCTTTATCCTTCAGTTTCAGAAGTGTTCTGGCATGCTCTTTCTTTATGATCATACTGCGCGACCTCCCTTTTCGTGTTTTTCCATACCGAATTTAATTTATGTTAACACACCTGTGTCCAAATTTTAAAGCCTGAGGAATTCGTGCCGTAAACTTCTTCTCCATGCTGGTAATAGACGGCTCGAAGGGGGAGGGGGGCGGGCAGATTATGAGAACCGCCCTTGCCCTTTCGGTTATTCTGGGAAAACCCGTCCGGCTGTTCAACATAAGGATGAACAGACCCAGACCCGGACTCAAACCCCAGCATTTAGAAAGCGTCAGGGCCCTTGCCACCATATCGGGGGCCCGGGTGGAGGGTCTGCATCTCCACTCCACGGAGCTCACCTTCATACCGCGGCGTGCGCAGTGTGGAAGGTACAGGTTCGGGGTCTCGACGGCGGGAAGCATCACCCTTATGGTGCAGGCCATCTTTCCCGTTCTGGCCCTTTGCGGGGGCTACTCCCTGGTGGAGCTGGAGGGGGGTACGGATGTGCCCTTTTCGCCCCTTCTGGATTATATGGGGCTCGTTTTTCTCCCGATTATGGAGAACCTTGGAGTAAGGGCCCGTCTCCGGCTGATACGCAGGGGGCATTACCCCGAGGGTGGGGGCAGGGCTGTTCTGGAGGTGTGGGGAGTGAATCGACTGCGGCCCATAAGGGCTGAATACTTCGGCTCCCTCCTCAGAATAGAAGGGAGGTCCCACTGTACCAATCTGCCCTCCCATGTGGCCTCCAGGCAGGTTAAGGGGGCATGCGGTGTTCTGGAGAAGTTAGGTGCTCCCTGCGAAGTCGAGGAGGAGGTATCGCGGGGAGCGGGCAGGGGGAGTGGTATAGTGGTCAGGGCCGTATCCACCACCGGACGAATTCTCGGAGCCGACTCCCTGGGAAGGCCGGGCAGGAGGGCGGAGGTGGTGGGGAGGGAGGCGGGCAGGAAGCTGAAGAGGTATGTGGAGCTGGACTGTGGTGTGGATCCCCACATGGGGGATATGCTTATTCCCTATATGGCTCTTGCGGAGGGAAAGAGCGTTATCACCACCTGCCATCTGACAGGGCACATGGAGGCCAATCTCTGGCTTGTGCAGGAGATGACCCGGGTCGTGTTTCAGGTTCAGGGTAGGGAGCCCGTGAGGATAAAGGTGCTCTGAGGTGTCTCCAGGGTCTTTGGAGGGGGGTTGCATGGTTTTCCCTGTATAATTTCCCCTCCATGAAGGTCTATATTTCCGTGGATATGGAGGGCATATCCGGGATAGCCAGTGTGGAGGATGTGCGTCCCGGAAGTGCCCGCTACGAAAGGGGAAGAAGGCTGATGGAGGAGGAAATAAACGCCATCGTGGAGCACCTTATAGAAAAGGGCATCGATAGCATCACCGTCAACGATGCCCACGCTTTTGCCGACAATCTCAGAATCGAAAATCTTCACCCCCATGTCCAGCTCATATCCGGATATCCCAAAACCCTGTACATGATGGAAGGAATTTCCCCCGACTACGATGTGGTTTTCTTCGTGGGTTATCATGCTTCCGCCGGGAGGACCCACGGCTTTCTGGACCACACCTATAGTTCCATGGTCATCCACGAGATTTTCCTCAATGGTCATAGGCTGAACGAGGCCTATATAAACGGTCTGATTGCGGCCTATTACGATGTTCCCGTGGGGCTCATCAGCGGTGATGATGTCCTTTACGAAGAGTCCAGGCATCTGTTTCCCGAAACGGAGTTCGTCGTCACCAAGGTTTCCCTTACCAGAAACTCCGCGATACTCAGGCATCCGAAGAGGGTTTACCGCGACTACAGGAGTGCTATCGATAGGCTGGTCAAAAGGGAGTTGAAGCCCCTCCCCATCCCGGAGAGTCTGGAATTCGAAATCGTGGTCAGGGATACTCTGATGGCGGACAGGCTGGAGGTGGCTCCATTCGTGGAGAGGATGGATGGATACAGGGTCAGATTTACTGCTTCCAATCCCATAGAGGCGTTGAAAATGCTCAGAACCATAATATCGGTGGCCAGAGCATGATACTTCTGCTTTTCACATGTTCCCAGGCCAGAATGGAGCACCTGTGGGAAACCGCCCGCCTGTGGAGGGCGGGGGAGAATGTGGAGAGGGTGGATGCTGCCCGGGATAGTCTGAAGAGGTGTCCCCAGGCGGTCAGCTGGCTCTTCCGCACGAAGATATACGAAAAGGACAGGTTCGGCATCCGGGCCATCAGGGATATGTTCATGGGCAATTACGCCCGCACTCTGCCGTATCTCAAAGAGGTTCTCCTTTCCACGGATGTGCAGGGGGTGAAGAATGCCCTCTACCTGATAAGGGAATGGAGGGTGAAGGAACTGGGGGATGTGCTGTGGCAGATTATACCCCGATACGATGACAGGCCCTCCATGCTCTCGAACATCATCTATGGCGTTGGTCTTTCGGGGGATTCCACGCTGGCAAAGTACATTGCCGACTTCCTGGAGCATCCGGATGAACTGATAAGGTACCGAACGGTTCAGGCTCTCGGGCGAATGCATGCCTATCAGTACATTCCATCCATAATCATGCATCTGGATGACGCACATGCTTTCGTCAGATACGAGTCGTGCAGAGTCCTTTACTCCTGGAGAGAAAAGTCCTTTGGACAGGTGAGGAAGTTTGCCCGAAATTCCATCGGTTCCAGCAGATTCCGCCTCTTTCTGATGTACACCCTGAAGGGGATGTGCGGTGGTAATGGGGAGTAAGGTCCGGTGATCGGCTTCACCCCGGTGCAAACCATATAAGTGTAAATCTATCACTGTCTTATAATTACGACCTTTTTGGTGGGTTGTTTTTCCAGGATTTTCCTATAAAATTTCATCGGGGAGGTTGAAGAGATGATAGATTTGAGAGAAATTCTAAAAGAAGTTTCCAGCTTCGTCCCCAGCGTGTGGGGGATTATAGTGGTCAGTGAGGATGGGCTGCCCATAGATCATGCTTTTACAAGGGCCATGAACATCGATGACCCGCTCATCGTTGCAGGCCTCCTGTCTTCCGCCACCGGTTTGATGGAGAATCTGATGAAGGAGCTGGCCGATTCCTCCACCGACCTGCTGTTCTCTCAGGGGGATAAGATTTCCATCCTCATAGGAAAGGTCTGCGATGGTTATCTTGCGTTCCTCGCCAGCCCCGATACCAAACTGGGACCCCTTCTCATGGAATTCAAGAAGTATTCCAGAATCGTGGAAGAGAACTTCAGGAGGGTCTTCAAAGGAGGAGAGTCATGAAGGAACTCGTCAGGGACTTCATAAGGAAGGAGGGAATGGTCCTTCCCACGAGTTTCGTGGTAGAAATATACTCCCAGATTCTGAAGTTTGCTGGGGGATTTGCTGGACTCATACAGGCGGGCTCCCGCAAGGCCGGTGAGAGTGCGGCCCGGGTCTTCAAGGAGAAGTACATGAACTCTGTGGATGCGGGGGAGATTCCCGAGCTGCTCACCGTGTTCTTCCAGGAGGCAGGATTTGGAGATTTAAGGGTGGAGCTGAGGGACAATGTGCTCGTGATAGAGGTGGTCAGCAGTCCCCTCCTTCAGGTCAAGGGGAAAGTGGAATCGGCCCTCAAGCCCCTTCAGGGTGCTGTGGAGGGATTTCTGTCCGAAATGCTCGGAAAGAAGATTTCGGGAAGCATCAGGGACAGGGTTATAGAGGTGAAGATATAGGATGGAGAGCCTGAAGGAGATATTGCAGGATATAAGAAAGAGCGTTCCGGAAGTGTGGGGTGTCGCCATAGTAAACGAGGAGGGCCTTCCCATAGACTATGTCCTTGCCCGACCTCTTGAGATGGAGGACCCTGTGATACTCGGGGGCCTGCTGGCCTCCGCCGTGGAGCTGATGGAGAGGCTGGTCAACGAGCTGAATTCCTCCGCCCTCAATATGGTTTTTGCCCGTGGAAACCGCATCGTTCTGATCGCGGGGAGGGTGGAGGGGGGTTCTTTCACCCTCCTTGCCGACCCGGATGTGGAAATAGGCCCGATGATGCTGAAATTCAGGATGTACAGGGGCAGGATAGAAGAATTCATGAAGAATCTCATTCAGTAGAGGTCGCTGGAATACCAGTTCTTTACGCTGACATCTTTCCTTATGGATGGGAACATCAGGAGGATTCTTGCGGTCGTGTATCCCGCGATGAATCCCCCCACATGGGCCCAGAATGCCACACCTCCTGAGTTCATGAATGGAATGGAAACGATTCCCGAAAACAGCTGCATCAGGAACCAGAATCCGATGTAGAACCATGCTGGAATCATTATTGCTTCCACGAAGAAGGGGGGAATGAATACCAGGGTGACTATTCGGGAGGCGGGGAAGAACACCATGTACGCCCCCAGAACCCCGGATATGGCCCCCGACGCTCCCACCATGGGAACCGTCGAGGAAGGATTTACGAAACCCTGAACGATGGCGGCCACAACTCCCCAGAATATGTAGGCCACGAAGAACCCCAAGTGTCCCAGGACATCCTCCACATTGTCCCCGAAGATGTACAGGTACAGCATATTCCCCGCTATGTGCCCGAGATTTCCATGCAGAAACATGTAGGTGAATATAGAAAATACATCGGTCATCTGAAAGAATTCCCGGGGTATGAATCCGAACTGGAGTATTATGCTTCTGGGGTCGGGATAGAGGAAGTACTGCCACACGAAGATGGCTATATTTACCGCAATTATGGCATACATCACCACGGGTCTGGTGAAGGACTTTATAGAATCGGTTATGGGTATCACCGTCCACCTCCTGAGAATTTCGCCAGCTTCTTCTTGATATCGTCCTCTATCTTCTTTGCCACCTTGAGGGCTTTCAAGCCATCTTCTCCGGTTATGTGGGGCTCCCGTCCCTCTATGATGGCATTGATGAAATCTGCATCCTCCAGTTTCAGGGGTTCCACTGTTTCATCCACATTGATGAAATACGGGATTATGGCCTCATCTCCCCTCTTTATCATGTGGCCATCTCTGGACATCAGGTTCAGGGAGAAATAAGCGTCCTTCTGAAATATGCGGAACTCCCTGGTTTTCTTTATGGAAACGCGGCTCGCCGTGAGGGTGGCAACGGCTCCCGAGGGGAACTCCATCCTCACATTGGCAATATCCACCTTATCCGTTATTACGGGGGCTCCCACGGCGTGGATGGAGGAAGGCTCTTCTCCGATAAAGTGGAGAGTCAGATCTATGTCGTGAATCATGAGATCCCGCACCACATCCACATCCGTTCCCCTCAGGTTGAAGTGGGCTATTCTCAATGCCTCTATGTAGAGGGGCATGTCGATCCTGTCCCTTATGGACAGTATTGCGGGATTGAATCTCTCGATGTGCCCCACCATGAGCTTCAGATTCCTCTTCCTGGCCTCTTTTACCAGCTCTTCCGCCTGCTGAACCGTTTCCGCAATGGGCTTTTCGATGAAGAGGTGCCTGTTGGCTTTCAGGACCTTCATCCCAACATCGTAGTGCTCCACAGTGGGTACGGCGCATATTACGGCATCCACATGGGACAGGAGCTCATCGAGGGAGGGAAATGCCTTTACCCTGTATCGACGGGCAATTTTCTCCATCCTCTGCTCATCTATGTCGTAAACACCAACGAAATGGGAATTGTTCAGCTCGAATAAAACCCTCGCATGAAGGCTTCCCAGGTATCCGACCCCAACTACGCCTATCCGTGGTCTGCTCAATTTATCTCAGCGTATTGAATGGGCTTTTGTTGTTGAAATTCGTGTTTATGGGCATGTTGCCGTATATCCGTATGGAAAAGCCCTTGAACTTCATTCCCATGTCGAAGGTGGCGAAGTTGTAGGATGTTCCCCTGTAGTTCAGGGTGGAGAATCCTATGTTCAGCGTGTAGTTGGGCCTGTGCAACACATTGTAGGTTGTACTCAATCCGAGGAGCCCACTGCTCGACGCAAAGGCCTGAACAGAGCCATTGAAACTCAAAAGGAACCAGAGCATCGCTTATAAGTATAAAGTAAATCCGGGCCGCTTCTGCCGGGAACCGGTCCGCCCGGAGAAGTTTATCCGGGGGCACCGCCGGCTTCATGGAAATATCCCCATCATGAGGTAGTATCTGACGATTTTCTCTATGGCGATTATGAATGCGGCAGTCCTGAGATCAGTTCCGTGCTTTATGGAGGTTTCCCTCAGTTGTCTGTATGCGTTTACCATGGTGTCCTCCAGTCCGGAGAAGACTATTTCCCTCTCATCGGCGCTGAATATGTACTTTTTGAGGTCATTTTCTGACATGGTCCTGCCTATCAGTTGAAGGATGCCGTGGAGCATTCTCATCTGGGAAATTTCTTCCACCCTTTTCGTCAACCTTCCGAGGCGTATGTGGTACAGATTCTTGAGCCATTCGAAGTAGGAGACCACGACTCCGCCCGCGTTGGCATAGATATCGGGTATTATCAGGATGCCCTTCTGTCTCAGTATTTCGTCGGCTTCCGGTGTGGTGGGGCCGTTTGCTCCCTCCAGGACTATTTTTGCCCTCAGGTGGGGGGCGTTGTCCCGGGTTATCTGGTTCTCCCTGGCAGCAGGCAGGAGCACATCCGTTTCCAGCTGGAGGGCCGCCTGGGTGGGGATGACCTCTGCGTCGGGGTACCGCGTTATGGTCCCCTCATGGATGTGTATCTGCTTCGCCTTTTCCACATCTATTCCCTTCGGATTGAAGATGGCTCCGTCTATCTCCGCTATGGCGATTATTACTGCACCGTTCTCCTGGAGAAATCTGGCCGCATGGTATCCCACATTACCGAATCCCTGTACGACAACCCGCTTCCCGTCGAGACCGGTGCTGAGGCCCAGCCTGTCCATGTCTTCCTTGATGGAGAGGGCCTCTTTGAGGGCGACGCACAGACCCTTTCCGGTGGCCTCTTTCCTTCCCCTTATACCTCCATTCTCCACGGGTTTACCCGTTACGCTGGCCAGTGCATCGATGTCCGTGTGATGGTAAGACTTGTATGTGTCGGCAATCCATGCCATCTCTCTCGGAGAGGAACCATAATCGGGGGCGGGGACATCTATCGCCGGGCCAATGGCATTTTTCTTTATGAGTTCCACTGTGAATCTCCGCATGATTCTCTCCAGCTCCTCGTCCGTGTACTTTCTCCTGTCTATCTTAATTGCCCCCTTTGCCCCTCCAAATGGCACATCCACCACTGCATTCTTGTATGTCATGAGGGATGCGAGGGCTATAACCTCATCCTCATCGACTTCCGGTGCAATCCTTATTCCCCCCTTCGTGGGAAGGAGATGCTGACTGTGATGGACCCTCCATCCGGATATCACCTCTATGCCCCTTCTGGTCTTAACCGGGAAATTCACCTTGAATATGGCATCGGGTATCTGAATCTGGTTTAGTAGCCCCTTATCGTAGTCCAGGTACTTTGTTGCCCTTTCGAAGTAAAGTTTCACATTATTGTAGAATCCCATGGATAAATTTTACAAGCCCCCCTGCATCCCCTCCGGATCTCCGCCCATCACATCCTCCATCCAGTGGATGTTATAGTTCCCCGATTCCCCTTCTGCTTTAAAATCCTCCGTTATCTTCAGGATGACATCCCTGATTTGCTTTCCCATATACCTGAACCGCAGGGGGCCTTTCAGCATATACCTGTTGAAGAGGTCAATTATCTGCCCTTTCTCCATCGCCATGCTATTATCCAGTTCTCTCTCCAGGTGGTCGAGGATGTCTTCTATAGTATACTTCCTGCCCGTTTCGATTCTCATGGATGTGGCCCTCAGGGCTGGCGGAAATTGCTTCTGATTCACATTGATCCCTATTCCGAGGACAGTTCTGTCCCCCTTTACTTCCACCAGTATGCCCGCTATCTTCCTTCTACTGACCAGAACATCGTTGGGGAGTTTAATACAGCCCTCTATACCGAACCTCCTCAGCAGGTTCACTATGGATACGGGGGCTATCAGGTTGAGAAGGAGGGCTCTGGAGGGCTCCATCCCCCTCCATCCGAACGACACATACAGACCCCCCTCGGGGCTGTGCCATCTGTGGCCCCTTCTCCCCCTCCCGCTCAACTGCTTCCGGGCCATCACGAGCACACGGGGGTGGTATTCCAGCAGTCTGAAGGCTTCGTCCTGCGTCGAGGAGGTTTCTTCCAGAATGACCTTCTTCACACCCCTGTCCTCCTGTTCCATATAACCAGCTGGAGTCGGGGGGAAAAGGAGAATCCGAATTCCTTGCACAGTTGTACCACCTGTGGGCTCCTTTCTATGAATTCCTCCCGACTGTTGCTCAGGGGCATGAGGTATATGGCGTGTCGGGGAATGGAAAAGGGCTCTATGAATGTTTCCATTGCTTCCTCCACATCCCTCCTGTCCAGAACCACGAATTTGAATATGGCCCTCTTCCTGCGCGCCATGCGGGAGAGGGTGTGGAGGACTTCCGGTACCACCCGCCTTTCCGCCGGCATTGCCGAATTGGAGAGTTTCGGAGATACATTGAAGAAGACATCCTCTCTCCCGCTCAGAAAATCCCCCGGGGGAATCGTTCCATTGGTTTCTATCTGGTATATGAGGAAGCCATCGTCGAACTCCTGAATAAGCTTTTCGATCCACCTGCGGTGTAGCAGGGGTTCCCCCCCTGTGAAAACTATGTCTATATCCCTGCCGGCGAATTTCTCCACCTTTCGAATCAGCTCCTCGATGGAATGGGGCATTGCCCTCCTCCATACGGAAACGGTATCGCACCATACGCACCGGAGGTTGCATCCGCCGAACCTGATGAAGAGGGCGGGCCTTCCCACGAGGCTTCCTTCCCCCTGAATGGAATAGAAGATTTCAGCTACCGGAATCGGTCCCATCGGGGAAAGTTTAATCCGGCTGGAGGACATCGAGGACCCTTTCTATGTCCTTTTCTATCTGTTTTCTAAGGTCATCTACGGAGGGAAATTTCATGGGCCTCCTCAGGTATTCCACCATTTCCACCCTGAGCTTCTGGCCGGTTATATCCCCCTGAAAATCGATTATATGGACCTCTATGCTCGGGGGCAGGTTGAGGGTCTCCCTCCTGCCTATGTGCATGGCTCCGGGCAGTGTCCTTTCGCCCATGCGGACCCGCACTGCATACACCCCTTCTGCGGGTATGAGCTTTTCTTCGGGTACTCTCAGATTGGCAGTGGGAAACCCGATTTTGCCTCCCATACCGGCACCCTTTACGACCGTTCCCGTCATAAAGTAGTCGTATCCCAGCAATCTGTTGGCCATTTTCAGCTCCCCTTTCTTGAGAAGCTTTCTGATTCCGGAGGAGCTCACGGTTATTCCGTTTATCTTTATGGGGGAGAGCACTGTCAGGGAGAATTCCAGTTCATCCATGTACCGGGTGGCGAAAACTGCATCCCCTTCCCTCCCGTGCCCGAATCTGTGGTTATATCCCAGGAATAGCCACCTCAGGCCAAGCCGACCGGACAGGTGTTTTCTGAGAAATTCCTCTGCTCTGATGGGAAAGACCCTCTCGTCCATCAGAACGACCGCCGGTACTTTCAGGCTTCTCAGGAGCTCCAGCTTTTCCTCCAGCGTCGTCAATCTTTCGCTCTTCTTGTACTTGTGTCTGGAGAAAGTCAGAACGACCGGGTTCAGATTCCACTTATCGGAAGTGCACAGGGTTTCGTTTATAAGCTTTCGATGGGCAATGTGAATTCCGTCGAATGTTCCAATCGTTATCCCTGTGTCGCGCAGATTGGCTTCGAAGAAGTCCAGAACTCTCACAGCAGCGGACCGTTTTTAATCCCCTATATCTCCATTCCCTCCGACTCTGCCCTCAACAGTTCGTCCAGGGGCGTGTATTCCAGCCCGAAGGCTTCCGCCACCGCCTTGTAAGTTATATACCCCCTGTAGAGATTTACACCCCTGTAGAGGGCGGGGTCGTTCAATACAGCATCGGGCCACCCCAGGTCTGCGAGCTTTACCACATATTTGATGGTGGAGTTGGTGAGGGCGAAGGTGGATGTTCTGGGAACGGCCCCCGGCATATTGGCAACACAGTAGTGGATTACATTGTCCACCTTGTACACGGGATCCCTGTGGGTGGTGGGTCTGGAGGTGTCGGAACTTCCCCCCTGATCTATTGCCACATCGACGAATACCGAACCATCCTTCATTTCCCTGAGAAGTTCCCTGTCTATCAACCTGGGGGCCTTTGCCCCGTGGATGAGGACTGCACTTATGAGCAGGTCGGCATCCTTTATGCTTTCGCGGAGGTTGTATCTGCTGGAGTACAGGGTTTTCACATTGGCGGGCATGACCTCGCTCAGGTATCTGAGCCTGGGGATGTTAATATCCAGTATGGTGACATCTGCCCCCATGCCCGCCGCTATTATGGCCGCATTCATTCCAACCGTCCCGCCGCCCAGGATCACCACTTTTGCCGGAGGTACTCCGGGAACTCCACCCAGAAGGACCCCCCTTCCCCCGAAGGGTTTTTCCAGATATTTTGCCCCCTCCTGCGGGGCCATTCTGCCCGCAATCTCGCTCATGGGAATGAGCAGAGGAAGGGAGCCATCATCCAGTTCAACCGTTTCGTATGCTATGCCGATTATTTTCCTCTCCATCAATCTGCGGGTGAGATTCTCATCGGCGGCCAGATGGAGATATGTGAACAGGATCTGCCCTTCCCTCAGGAGGTCGAATTCCTCCGGCTGGGGCTCCTTTACCTTTACGATCATCTCGGCAGAATCGTACACATCCTTCAGGGTCTCGAGGATCGTCGCCCCGGCTTTTTCGTATTCCTCGTTGGATATTCCGCTTCCCAGTCCCGCATCCTTCTGCACATAGACTGTGTGTCCTCTCTTAACCAGTTCCTCGACTCCCGAAGGGGTTATGGCCACCCGGTATTCTTCTGTTTTTATCTCTTTCGGTACTCCCACTTTCATGATACCAAAGTTTATAGGTGAAAGGGAATCGATAGGTCAGGGGGCAGGAGCCCCCTATCTGCTGTACTTCTTCAGCGTGGCTTCGTATATGGAGCCATCATCCGAGACACTCTTCATATATAGGGGGAGCCCTATGTCCCCGCTTATGCATAGATCATAGACCACTTTCCCGTTTTCTTCTATGGTGAGCCTCTTCCCCTTCTGCCCCGCATAGGAGCAGGTATTTCCGCTTGTAAGTTTTATTCTCTTTCCATCCTGCGTCTGCTCCATGGATGTTATTCCGCCTGAGGCTATTGCGTAGTAGGGAATTGTGGCGAATAGGGTATATCCCAGGGGGGCAAGCCAGGGATTGAAGAGCATCTGCCCCATGAGCTGTCCCGGAATTTCATCGGGGCTACCGGTCTGGATGGTTATAGTTCCTCCGGAATTCTTCCACTTGCCCTCTATCTTCAGGGTGTTTCCCTCTATGGAGATCGAGTAATTGCCAGTGGACTTTTCTCCCTCTTCCGTCTGGACGATGGAATATTCGAAGTGCTCTTTCTCGTGGAACTGAAGGGGTTGCCATTCGCCCACCTGTGAAAGTACCATCAGAATCATTCTTTCACCTCCTGCTCTGGGGCCCCTGATGGGGTAATCATTTCCTGACCCACCAGAGCCCACTGTCCACCACTACGGTTCCGTAATATGCCTTCCATGTGCCTCCCATGCTGTCTATGGTGGTGTTGACCTGACCGGCGTAATCCACCGTGGCTCCCGAGTAGGTTGCGCTCATGGTTATGGTGTAATCCAGGGAAGTCCCGTTTCCCGAGAGTGTTCCGGCACATCCCCCGTACATCGACATGGAAAAGGTGCCGTCCGTATTCACCGAGGGAATATCGAGGACCAGGGTGTCGGCATTGCATGTGGTATCTGTATTCATGAGGCTCTCCCACCTTCCTCCCCATACTCCGCTTATGTCCGTTGGGGTTCCCCCGGATGTGTCCCCGATGGATATTTCCACAAAATCTTCCACGAAGACCGCGAAGAATGAGCCGTCCACCCCGTCCCATGGATCGGGATCGGACAGGCCGGGTATCGTGGCCACATCACCGGCCACAGTGCTTATGCTGTAGTTTCCCGGATTTCCTGTGGCTGAGGAGGGTATGGTATACGACAGTGTGGTGCCATCCATAATGCTGGAGTGGTAAACAGTGGAGTCCGCATCCTCGTTGAAGAGCATCACCATCACATACTTGTCGTTGCTTCCCCCTGTGTACTGCCAGGATACGGGAATCTCGCTACCTGCCGGAAATACGGTCCCACTGTCGGGGGAGGTGATCTGGACAGCGTCTATCTGGGGTGCAGTGGCACTCGTCGTGAAGGTATCTCCATCGATTATGGCCACCAGTTCGTAGGTCTGACCGCTCGAATAGGAGACATCCTGAGAGTAATAGGTGCCGTTGTAGTAGGTGAGATTCGTGCCGTTGATGGTTATTATCGCGTCAGGTACGGGTGCTCCCGTTGAGTCATAAACTTTGGCTAATGCTCCGCTTGAGGTCCCGTAGCTGAACACCATTGCATACATGCTATAGCTGGAGGATGGGGTGGGCTCTCCTCCGCCTCCCTCTTCGGGCTCCGTCGTCGTCCTGGAGCACCCATACCATATCATGGAAAGAGCGACCATAAGGGCCATGAACTTTCTCATAATATCCCTCCTTTCCGTTCGTCCAATTTTCAAGTTCTTTTATTCCAGATTCATGGCTCTAAATCTGGCTGTCTGCTGTACTTTTGAAGCATACCTGTGAATTTTCTCCAGAATCATGCTATTTTTCGAAAAATCTTCCGCCTTCACTCCCAATCCTTTACCACCATATCTTCGCCGGGACTTCCCTGATATGCTATCGTATAACTGCCCGTCCGAACATCCACGATGTAGAGGGTATTTCCGGGATTTCCGTAGCCGCTGGATACAACTGCTGCGATGTATCGGGAATCGGGGGACCACGTGATGTGCTTTACGAACACGCCGCTCTCTCCCAGCAGCAGGGTTCTGCCGGACATGGAGGGGAAGTCAGCCACATATAAGTAAGAATATGTAAGGTAGAGATCCGATTCCACAAATGCGATTCTGGTTCCGTCTGGAGAAACGCGGGGCCTTGCATTCTGATTGTCCGGAGTGTGATCCAGTATGGCGAGGCTGTCATTTCTCAGGTAGTAGAGCCACAGGTCCTGGCTGTAATACCCATCGTAATCCTGAAGCACCAGGACCATCAGGGTATCGTTTACGAAGAAGGGGTCAATGTCCATCCTGCCTGGAGTGCCCAGCGTTTTCATGGTCTGGTTCTGGAGGTCGTATATTACGACATCCCATGTTCCATATCCCTCTTCCGAATTGAAGGCTATGAGATTACCTGACGGTGCTACGGTGGGTCCGGATTGAGAGAGGGGCAGGTCCGTTATCTGGACCACTTCTCCCGTTTGCGGATCAGCCCTGTATATGTCCATGTCCCCATCCCTGTCCGATGCAAAGTACAGGTACCCGTTTTCGAATACCGGGGTGGTTTCGCTGTAACTGGAAGTGGAAACGGGGAGCAGGGTCATATTGCCCGTGGCGGGGTCGAGGGTATAGATGTTCCATGTGGTGTCCGAATCCATCGTGGAGGCCGGTTTCTTCAGAGCCACCAGTATTCCGCTTACGCTGAAACCTCCACCTTCTGCCGGTGGTTCAGTGGCCTTCCTGCATCCCGCTGTCCAGAAGAGCATGAAAGTTAATGATGCAGTAAATACAGCCCTCATAATGAAATTTTCTCGTGTGTGATTTATCGAATCAAATTCGCAAAGTTTATTTTTTAATGCACATAAGCGGCAAATCTTCTGTTTTCTCACTAAATTCATTATAGTTATGGAAATTTTTTCGCAAATCACCCATATCCCTATTTTTCTCTGGAAATGTGGTCTTTTACGGAATTTCTTCGTGGGGTTTAAACTTAATACGGTGAAGCTGGATCTGGCCGACAGATACAGGATAAAGCTCCTCTTCGAGGAAGGGAGATCCACCTCAGAAATTGCCAGAATCATGGGAGTTTCGCAGCGCACGGTCCAGTATGTCCTCTCCCGTCCCCTGGTCCGGATGGATGAGGAGGAGGTTTCTATAAAGAGATTTATCGAAAAGCACCCCCACTACTCCCCCCAGAGGATTGCGCAGAAGCTGGGCGTCAGTTTGTACAGGGTGTACAAGGTGATAAAGCTGTTCCTGGATGTTCCATCCCAGACCGAAGAAGACAGAAAGGCCCTCCGTCTGGCAGGGGAGTTAATCGAAAAGGGCAGGGTGGAGGATGCGGCCCGTCTGATTCACATGATTACCCTGCTGCCGCGGGATCATGCGATTCTGATGAAGATTCCCGATGGCCTGCTCGAGCCTTCCTATCGCCTTTCGAAGATAAGATATAAGATGTTCAACTGGGGAGTTCCCTTAGAAGAAATTATGGAGGAACTGGAGGATTTCATAGGGGAGCTCAGGAGAAAGGGGCTGGTTCTGTACTATTACCAGGCCCATATACTGAAGTTTTCCATCCTCAATTACAACGGCAGATTCGAGGAGGTGGTGGATTTTTACAGGAAGCACAGGAAGAGGATCATGTCCCTGCCGTACGGCATACGCATAAATCTCATTGCCCCCGTGGTGGAGGCATCCGTGAGTTTGTCCAGAAAATCGCTGTATGTTCCCCTGATTCGATACCTTCACGAGAGGGTTAAGAGGGATGAGTTCGAAGTGGAGTGGCACAGGTCCATAACGCGTCAGGTGTACTTTTCCGCAATGCACCTGCTCGGTATATACGACGGCCTTTCCCTGCTGACGGGGGACGACAGCCCCCTCGTCCGGGCTCTGTACCTTCTGGGGGCGGGGCGCTATGAGGAGGTGGCCTATATGGGGGAGATGCCATCGGGAAAACTGTACATCCTTCATATGATCATAATAAGGAATATGGCGAGGGTCATGGCCGGCCTCGAGGAGGAGCCCATAACAGGGGAGTATGAGGAGCTTCTGAATACCAATCCCGTGTCCTATATCAGTTATCTGCACTATATGGCTCTGAAAGAGGTCAGGAATGGAGACAGGGAGAAGGCCTTTTCCTACCTCAGGGAGATTCTGAAGGAGTCGAAGGAGGGAATCCTCTACAGGATTTATAGGGCTATAGTGGAATCGAACCCCGATGTTCTCATGAGTACGCCCCGCGAAGTGCTCCTCAGGTACTGGATGAAGCAGGATGTGGGGAGAGCGGTTTCCTATGCCCTCCGCCGTTCTATGATTTTCCCCCTGCATGAGTACGCCTTATTCAGACCCCCCTCCTCGATTCGGGCATACAGGTACGATGTGCTCCTTCCCGTTCTTCCTCCCCCTTCTTTTCGCGTGGAGGGGAATGTGGTGTGCGTGGGAAGCAGGCGGATAAGGGTGGGGCGCTCGCGGGTGGACAGGGCCTTCATGAAACTCCTTCGCTCGGGAGCCATTTCCCGGCTGGAGCTGGATTCCCGTCAGGTGTCTGCCCTTTTGCGCAAGTACTTCCCCCTCGTCCGGCTGACGAAGTATGAGATTCGTCTATTCGGCAATCCCTCATAGGGTCAATATTTGACTTCCACAAGAGTGAGCCCCCTTGCGGGGACCATGAAGGGATTGAATTTTCCGCCTCTCAGGATTTCCCCTATGTCCCGGGCCGAATATCTGAGCATCAATCCCACCATGCTCCTGACCATCTTGTAGAGGAACCTGTCCCCCTCCACTATATAGTGGAATTCGTCATTCTCTGCATACCATCGGGACTGGAAAATTCTGCATAATCCGGCCCTATCCGACCTGGCGGATATGTGGGTGAAATCGTGCTCCCCCAGGAACAGGCTGGCTTTTTCGTTGAGAGCTTCTATGGATTCGCGGAGGGGATAAAAGTAGGTGTACCGGCGGCGGATGGGGGATGGATAGGGAACTATGCGGTATAGGTAAACCTTGGACCTGGCCGAATATCGGGCATGGAAATCTTCGGGAGCGTCCTCCACCCTTTTGATGTACAGGTCCTCCGGTAAGATCGAGTTGAGAGCTTCTTTCAGGCGGTTTGTCGGGACCTTTGGGGTTGCGTTCTTCAGATGCAGACTTGCCACGAAGTTCATGGCGTGCACACCGGCATCCGTTCTGCTGGAGCCCACGAGTCTGAATTCCCCTTCTATGATTCGCTTCAGGGCATCCATCAGGACTCCCTGTACGGTTCTCCTTTCGGGCTGGATCTGCCATCCGTGGAAATCCGTCCCATCGAATTCCAGAATCATCCTGATGACCATCTGCTTTGAAATTTTATAAGAGGGGATCGGAAGGCGGAGGACATATCCTCAAGATTGTGTAGGAAATTTTACTCTTTTAATCAGCCGGAGTTCACAGGAAGCATCGTTAAAGGCCGGGAGGGTTTTGAGCCAGCGGGAAAACAGAGAACAGGGACATAATCTCCTGCCTTCTGGCCTTCCTGAAAACAGCCTCTATGGGATTGGTAGAGAGGGAAGCATTATCGATAAGGGACCTGAAAAGGTG
>JALSOK010000149.1 GCA_026986535.1 Caldifarciminota bacterium | reverse complement strand
CCGAATTCCTCCATGAGGCGGGTGGCCGGATTCCTCAGGTGCATGGGTATGGGCGCATTGGGGTTTTCTTCCACCAGACGATATGCCCTCTTGAGGGCCACATAGGCACTGTTGCTCTTGGGGGCGCTGGCCAGATATATCGTGGCTTCTGCAAGGGGTATAGCCCCCTCCGGCAGTCCCACCCTCTCCACTGCCTGAAAGGCAGAAACGGCAATCACCAGGGCAAAGGGGTCGGCCAGACCCACATCCTCCGCCGCATGTATGATGAGGCGGCGGGCAATGTACAGGGGATCCTCCCCGGCCTTAAGCATCCGGGCCAGGTAGTACATGGCAGCGTCGGGGTCGCTCCCCCTTATGGACTTTATGAATGCACTTATGGTGTCGTAGTGGGCATCCCTGTCCTTATCGTAACGGACATACTTCATGGATGCCCTCTCTATATCCCGCGACTCGATCCGCTTTCGCCCCTCAGAAGCGGCAAGATGGGCCGCCATTTCCAGGGTATTGAGAAGAACCCGGGCATCCCCCCCGGAGACATCCACGAGAAATTCCCGGGCATCGCGGGTGATACTGAATCCGGGAAGCCCTCTCCTGTCGGCAAGGGCCCTGTCCACCAGTTCAACCAGGTGCTCCCTCCCGAGGGGTTCGAGGCGATAAACCACCATTCGGGACAGGAGGGGTGCTATTATCTCGAAGGAAGGGTTTTCCGTGGTGGCCCCTATGAGTATTACCCTTCCCTCCTCCACATCCCTCAGCAGTGCCGCCTGCTGGGAGCGGTTGAATCGGTGTATTTCATCCAGAATGAGCACCATACGGACCAGCTCTCCCCCGGAAATGGCCTTCCGTATATCCCTCAGGGTCGCATCCACAGCCGAAAACTCCACGAAGGGAAGTCCAGAGGCCTTTGCCAGTATCCGGGCGATGGTGGTCTTCCCCACCCCGGGAGGTCCCCACAGTATCATGGAGCGCAGATGTCCCGTCTCGTACATTTTTCTCAGGGGTCTCCCCTCCCCCAGGAGATGCTCCTGCCCCACCACTTCATCGAGACTTCCGGGACGCATCCTTATGGCCAGAGGCTTTTCCATTCCTCCATTCAAGTTTAAAGGAAGGTGGTTTTAAACTTTGGAGGATGGTAAGAAAAGGTGGAATATTCCTTCTGTTTTTTTCAGCCATAGTTTCATGCCACAGGGCCGTCCCATCGGTGCATCTGGAAGAAGGGAAGGTCCGGGTGGAGCCATTGAAGAATACAGCCTACATATACCTTCTGGAAGTTTACTCCGTGGAGCCCCTGAGAATCAAGCCCACAGTGCTCAAAGCCGATTCCACCCTGTATGTGGAGCTTTCAGACAGCACAAAGGCACTGCTATACGCATGGGAAGAAAACGACTCCTCCCTGCACTTTCTGCCCGACAATAAACTGGTGGTGAGTTCCGCTCCCCCGGGGCTCGATGCACTTGCCCACCTGCTGGCGGGGGACACATCCGGGTTTATCCGGAAGTACACTCCCCCGTATCTCATGAACCTCTACCTCAAAATCGAATCTGTGGATGATTCCCTCCTGTCCAGGATGCTCCACGACTCGCTTGTGTCAGGCAATCCCCATACCCTCTTGAGCATCTGCATTGCGGCCATAAGGAGGCTCAAGGACACCTCCCTGGCCCAGAAGGCCCTGAAGAAACTGGAAGACCATACACCCTCGAAATACTACTGCAAACTGATGCTCCTGACCAATGAGGGGAAATGGGAGGAAGCGAGCAGGCTGGCGACGGAGTCCCGCCTCTTCGACCAGCCCTATATTCACAGCTACATGGACCCCGACAGCATACCCCCGGAGTGGACATTCCCGGACGATGTCCTGAGAAAGCTCTACTATGCAGATTCCCTGTCTCCGCAGATGGTCAGAGATCTGGAAAGGATCATGATGAATCCCACGGACAGGAGAAGGAATCTCATCTTCTTCCAGACGGGGAAATTTCTGAGCCAGAAGAGTATCAAAAGGGCACTCAGAAAAGCCGAAGACATAGGCAATTACTATCTGGCCAGACTCTACATGAGGGCAGGGGACACAGCCCGGGCACTGGAGATAATTCGAGGGAGATTGAAGTCCACTCCCATTCAGGAGCGGGCCCCATGGTGGTACGAACTCCTTCTCGAAGCTTCTCCCGATTCCTCAGAAAGGCTGACCGCGATGGCATATCTGGCCTACTACTACGGATGGCCCGAGTACAGGGAATCCGTGGAACTGCTGGCTCCCGGGAAGGCCGACAGTCTTAGAACTGCAATAAGCCAGCTCCTTCCCGAAGCACCGCCCCTGAGCGGGAAGACGATAGACGGGAAGCAGATAAGGGCTGAGGAGCTGAGGGGGAAGATACTGGTTCTGAACTTCTGGGCCACATGGTGTGGGCCCTGCAAAAGGGAAATCCCCCACCTGAACGAACTGGTGGAGCAATTCGGACGGGATACCGGCATAGTATTCATAGCCATAACAAAGGAGGACAGGAAGACGGTGGAGAAGTTCCTGAAGGAGCACCCCTTCGAATACACGATAATAGTAGATGGGGACAAGCCCACCCGGGATTACCATGTAATGGCCTTCCCCACCCACTATGTGATAAATCGGGAGGGGAGAATCGTATTCAATCAGATTGGATACACCCCACAGCTGAAAGAGAGACTGGAGGAGGTCCTCTCCACCCTCAAAGGGGGAAGGTGATGAGGGTAATGCTTCTGGGGGACGGCTCTTCAATCCATACCCTTCTGTGGATAAAGAGTTATCTGAATGCAGGGGTGGATGTGGGGCTGTTTACCCTCGAAGAGCCATCCTCCAGCATTCCCGGGGGCGTGGAGCTTTTCCACCCCGATGGAATCCCTCCCCACAAATTCAGGTATCTGCTCAAAATTCCGGACCTGAGGAGAAGCATAAAGGCCTTCCGCCCCCACATTCTGCATGCCCACATGGTTCCCAACTACGGGACCATGGCCTACCTCTCCGGTCATCCCTATGTGATTTCCCCCTGGGGAAGGGATATCCTCTGGATGAAACCTTCCCGGACGATACTCTACAGGAACATCCTGAATAAGGCCCTCCTCATCCACGCCGATGCCTATATTCTCAAGAAAATCATGACGGAGAGACTGGACATCTCCCCCTCGAAGATCCGCATATTCCCCTTCGGAATCACACAGGAAATTCGCCAGATGGCACCCGAAAGGAAGGGCAGGAGCATGTTCAGGATGGTGGAGTTCAGAAGGCACTACGACTGGATATACAATCAGTCCCGCATCCTCCAGGCAATCGATATTCTCAGGAAGAGGGGCGTGGGAAACTTCCACCTGTGGGTCATGTCATCCGGAAGGGACACGAACAGGTACAGAAAGATGGTCCAGGATCTGGATATAGAGGATTTTGTGACGATTACCGGAGGCTCATCCCGGCAGGCAATCCTCAAGATGCTCCAGAAGGCCCACATATACATAAGCGCCTCCCTGGTGGATTCCACTTCCGTATCTCTCCTGGAGGCCATGGCCATGGGAGCCCTGCCCGTGGTCTCCGACATCATTCCCAACCACGAATGGATTTTCCACGGATTCAATGGATTTCTATTCTCCCCCGATAATCCGCAGGACATAGCCGACACCCTCCAGAGGGCAATGGATTTCAATCTCATAGAAAAGGCCATCCCCTTCAACAGGATGCTCATAGAGGAGAAGGCGAACTGGGAAAGGAACTTCGATAGATTTCTGAATGAATTGAAAAAAGACCTGCAGAAATAAAACGGGGGCACGGGCCCCCGACAGTTATTTGCTCTCCTCTTTCCCTTTCTCCACCCTGAAGGTGAAGTTATCCCCCTCCCTGTCCACGACTATTCTATCGCCCTGCTGGACTTCTCCGGAGAGGATGAGTTTGCTTATTTCGTTCTCTATCTCCCTCTGTATAACCCTTCTGAGGGGCCTCGCACCCAGGAGGGGATCGAATCCCTTGAGGGCCAGAAGTTCGAGGGCCTCATCGGTAATCTCGATTTCAATACCCTGCTCCTGGAGCCTCTTCGCCAGTTTACTGAACAGGAGCCTGGCAATCTGGAGAATGTGATTCCACAGCAGTGGCTTGAACACGATAATCTCGTCTATACGGTTTAGGAATTCGGGCCTGAAGTACCTCTTGACCGTATCCAGGACCCTCTGCTTTGCCACCTCGAAGTCCCTCTGGAACTCCTCCTCCAGCTTCCTCTTTTCCTCCTCTGTTCCCCTCTTGTAAACATCCCTGAAGCGCTCCTGATACTTCTCCATCAGCTCCCGGAGGTACTCGGCCCCCAGGTTGGAGGTCATTATGATTACAGTATTGCGGAAGGAGACTGTTCTGCCCTGACTGTCCGTCAGACGCCCATCATCCAGCACCTGAAGGAAGAGGTCGAATACCCTGGGATGGGCCTTCTCTATTTCATCCAGCAGTATAACGGAATAGGGTTTGCGCCTTACCGCCTCTGTGAGTTTTCCTCCCTCCTCGTATCCCACATAGCCCGGAGGGGCACCTATGAGTTTGGCCACAGAGTGTTCTTCTTTAAACTCGGACATATCGAGCCTTATGAGGGCATCCTCGGAACCGAACAGGAATTCTGCCAGTGCCTTCGCCAGCTCGGTCTTACCCACACCGGTGGGACCCAGGAATAGGAAGGAGCCCAGCGGTCTGCGGGGATCGGATATTCCGGCCCTCGCCCTCCTTATGGCCTCCGAGACGGCTCTTACCGCTTCCTCCTGGTCCACTATGCGCTGATGGAGGAAATCCTCCATCTTCAGAAGTTTCTGCCTCTCCTCCTCCATCATTTTGGATACGGGGATACCGGTGATTTCGGACACCACCTCCGCAACATCGTCGGCGGTAACCACCACCTCCCCTTTGCCTTCCTTCTTTCTCTTGAGCTCCAGGAGCTGCTTCTTGAGTTCCCTCAGCTGTTTATCGTACTTCTCCCATGCCTCTAAATCCGCTTTCTCCTCGGCCTCTTTGACCTTCTTTTCCAGCTCTTCTATCTGCTTTTTGATCTCCTCCTCGCCCTTCTCCATCTGCTGGAGCACCTTCAGTTTGCTCTCCAGCTCCTGTTTCCTCTTCTGGAGTTCCTCCACCTTCTCCTGATCCTTCTCCTCACGGGCCTTGGCCATTTCCCTTTCAATTCTGTCCAGCTCCGCCTTTATCTTCTCGGGGGTTTCCTTCTCGTAGAGGACCTTCATCTTCTTGCGGGCGGCAGCCCTATCCATAACATCTATGGCCTTATCCGGGAGCTTCCTGTCCTGTATGTACCTGGAGGAAAGCTTGACCGCCGCCTCGAGGGCATCGTCCGTTATCTTCACCTTATGGTATTCTTCGTAACGGGGCCTCAGGCCCTTCAGTATCTGGAGCGTGGATTCGTAATCGGGCTCATCCACCCATACGGGCTGGAATCTCCTTTCCAGAGCAGGATCCTTTTCTATATACTTCCTGTACTCCTCGGGAGTGGTGGCCCCTATCACCTTTATCTCACCACGGGCCAGGAGGGGCTTGAGCATATTGGACAGATCCATGGGGGCCCCCTCCGCGCGCCCCGCACCAACGATGGTGTGGAGCTCATCTATGAAGAGGATTATGTCATCCCTGTTCTTCAGTTCCTCCAGAAGCTGTTTGGTCCTCTCCTCCATCTCGCCCCGGTATTTGGTACCGGCCAGAAGGGCGCCCACATCCAGCTGGAGAATCCTCTTATTCTTCAGGAAATCGGGAACCTCGCCTTTCACTATCCTCTGGGCCAGCCCCTCCACTATTGCCGTCTTACCAGTTCCGGCAGGTCCAACGAGAACGGGATTGTTCTTCTGCTTGCGTCCGAGGACCTCTATGACCTGTGCGATCTCCTTTTCCCTGCCTATAACAGGATCCAGCTTGCCCTGACGGGCAAGTTCGGTAAGATCAATTGTAAAACGCTCCAGTGCGCTCTTTTCTTCCTCTTTGAGTTCATCTGCAAACTTGCCCATGTTCTCACTCCTTTTTCCTGTTTCTCCTGTTGCCTGCCTGATGCTTGCAAGCAACTGACTCAATATGCTCCCCCCGATGGTCTTCGTCATTTCGGAGAGAGACTCTATTATGGCATTGGCCTCCACAGCATCCCTGTCGGCCGCCGCCTTGTTCAGGATGCTCTCGACGAATACGGAGTAAATGAGGGGCTCCCTGCCATCCAGCCCCATTCTCCGCTTGACCAGGCGGATAATCCTGCGGGGGTCGATGCCGTTATCGTACAGGTGTATGAGGGAAGAGCGTATCTTGTCCTCCAGGTCGGCCAGCGTGGTTATAAGGCTATCAACATCCCTGTACCCATATCTTCCAGCCACTTCCCGTATGGAATCCACAAGGGAGCGGGGAACGCTGATAGTCTGCTCCCGTATCATCCAGCCCTCACCGAACTCCTCCGGGAAGAATTCTTCGAATATGTCGCCGAAGAACTCCTCTATCAGGGAGCGGGTTATGCTCCTGCGATGGGAAGGGACCCACCTGCGGACGGTAATCTGGACGAAATCCCTCTCCCTCTTGCCCCTCAGGTAATCCTCTATGGACTTTTCCACATGGCGGAGGAATTCCCTCAGTATCTCATCTGCAAAGGAAGCGGAGTAATTGTACTCCAGCTGATTCCTCAGATCCCGAAAAGCCTTCATGTAGGAATCCGTCAGCTGGTCGATCTGGGAATACAGGACCTCCAGAGCCCTGTCCACCTCCTGACGGGCAGTCTCCACTGGAACACCCTTCTTCTCCAGCCACTTGCGGAAAGGATTCTTCCCGTCTGCATAAAACAGCGCCCGCAGGAGGTGATCCGTATCCACCACATTCTCACCCCTCGAGCGGGCAAAATCCTCTGCCTTCTTTAAAATCACCTCTGCGCTTTGTGAAACCTTCTTTCCTTTCCACTCCATAATTCCACCTCCGATTTTATTTAGTTAACCTTTTATGAGCATTTAAATTTTACAGGAAAACGGGAAACTTTTTCCACCGCTGGCACGCACCCGCCCCGGATCGAAACAAAAAGGTCCGCCCGGAAATACTGCATCGCCGGGGCCCCTATAAACTTTTTTCCATGAATAACAATCCCCGGATTGGTGTTATAGGACTTGGATATGTGGGTCTCGTAACGGCCGTTACATTCGCCAGACTGGGATTCCGGGTTCTGGGGAACGACATAGACAGGGAAAAGATCAATCTGCTGAAGCAGAAGAGATCCCCCATCTACGAACCCGGACTGGATGAACTTCTGAAAGAGGTAATGGACAATAATCTCTTCGAGCCCACAGAGGATTTCGAAAGGACAGTAAGGGAGTCGGACATCCTTTTTATATGCGTTGGAACCCCCACAAATCCAGACGGTTCGCCCAATCTGGTCTATATAGAAGAGGTGGCCAGGGGTATTGCGGAGAATCTCAATGGATATAAATTAATTGTGGAAAAATCGACAGTTCCGGTGGGTACAGCCCGCTGGATAGAAAGGACCATAAAACTTTATGCCGGAAAGGATGCCAGCTTCGATGTGGCAAGCAATCCCGAATTCCTCAGGGAGGGAAATGCCCTTCAGGACACCTTCAATCCGGACCGGATAGTCATAGGGGTCGAAAGCGAAAGGGCGAAGGAACTCCTGCTCAAACTGTATGAAAATATAGATGCCCCCAAACTGGTGGTGGACATCAATACGGCGGAAATCATCAAACATGCCTCCAATGCATTCCTTGCGATGAAGATTTCCTTCATCAACATGGTGGCAGACCTGTGCGAGAGGACGGGAGCCGATGTAAAACTGGTAGCCGATGGAATGGGCTACGACAGACGGATAGGAAGAGCCTTCCTCAACGCCGGAATAGGATACGGAGGCAGTTGCTTCCCCAAGGATGTAAAGGCATTCCACCACATTGGAATAAAAAACGGGGCGGATTTTTCCCTCCTGGAAAAGGTGGAGGAAATCAACAACAGCCGCATAGACCGATTCATGGACCATGTGAAGGAAGCCCTGTGGTACCTCAGGAATAAGAAGATTGCAGTATGGGGCCTGTCCTTCAAACCCAACACCGATGATATTAGGGAGGCCCCCAGCATAAAGGTGGTCCAGAGGCTTCTGGACGAGGGGGCCGACATACACGCCTACGACCCCAAAGCGATGGACAACTTCAGGAAGCTGTTTCCCGACATAAACTATGTGAACGATAAGTACGATGCCCTGAGGGATGCCCATGCACTGCTCCTCATAACGGAGTGGGATGAATTCATGCCCGGGAATGTGGACTTCGAGAAGGTAAAAGAGCTCATGAGAACCCCCATCATCGTCGATGGAAGGAACATATACGACTGCGAATTTCTACAGCCGCTGGGATTCGAATACTATCCGATGGGGAGAAGGAAATGCAGAAGAGAGTAATCATAACGGGAGCAGCCGGTTTCGTGGGTTCCCACCTGGCAGAGAAATTTTTGAACGAGGGGTGGGAAGTGCTGGGAATAGACAACTTCATCACATCCACACCCGAGAACCTCAGGACCCTGAAGGAAAATCCCGCATTCAGATTCATGGAAATGGATGTGGTGAAGATAGACCCCTCTTCCCTGCTGGATTTCGAGCCCTCACTTGTGATGCACATGGCATCCCCCGCGAGCCCCGTGGACTACTTCAACATGCCCATAGAGACCATGCTCGTCAACTCCGAAGGCACGAGGAAGATGCTGGAAGTGGCCCGGAGAGCAGGAGCCCGCTTCCTCTTCGCCTCCACCAGCGAGGTCTATGGGGATCCGGAAATACATCCCCAGCCCGAAACCTACTGGGGAAATGTGAATCCAATCGGCCCGAGAGCCGTTTACGATGAAAGCAAGAGGTACGGGGAAGCAATGACCATGGCCTACAGGAGGCTGTTCGAACTGGATGTGCGCATCGTCCGCATTTTCAACACCTACGGACCCCGCATGAGGCCCAACGATGGACGCGTCGTCTCCAACTTCATCACCCAGGCCCTGACGGGAAAGAAACTGACCATATACGGGGATGGGAGCCAGACGAGGAGTTTCGGATATGTGGCAGATACGGTGGAGGGCATATTCAGGCTCGCCACATACGGAGGGCTTGAGGGAGAGGTGGTAAACATCGGAAACCCCGCCGAAATAACGGTAAAGGAACTGGCCGACACGATAATGAAGCTGATACCCTCAGCAGCGGGGATAGAATACCTGCCGCCCGTACCGGACGACCCCAGGAAGAGGAGGCCCGACATAACCAAAGCCAGAAAACTCCTGGGATGGAAGCCGGAAGTTCCTCTTGAGGAGGGCCTGAGGAAAACCATCCAGTACTTCCGGAGTATTTTAAACATCTGAAACGGCTGCAAATCGATTTCCCGGAAAGGGCCTATAAAATTAAACTGCTGGATTCCAATGTACAGGAATGTTTACGACCTCCTTTTTCTCATGAGCAGACCGAGGGATGCCCTCGACAGCATTGAAGGAAGGGATGATGAGGAATCCCTGCTCCTGAAGGCCTATAGTCTCCTCTTCATGGACAATCTGATCGGTGCCGAACACCTCTTCGACAAACTGAGCATGGTGGACACGCTCGTGGGAAGAGCAATAATAAGCATGAAGAGACTGCAATTCGAAGATGCATTCGAAAAGCTGGAGGAATACAGACGAACAGGCGAGAATCCGTATCTGAAAGCAGAGGCCCTCTATACCCTGATGAACCTCAGAATCCTCAACAATGATACAGGAGCGGTGGAAGAACTGCACAAACAGCTAATCGAGATTGCCATAATCAACGACCTGGCCGCATATCAGTGGATGGCCGAGATACACAGGGCAAGAGTCAAGGTGCTGAATGGAGACATGGAGGGAGCAATTTCCTCCCTCGAAATCGCCAGCAAGGGTTTAGAGGAGAGGAAGAATGTGGGCAGGCAGGTGCTCGCCCTTATCCAGCTGGCATACTACAGGGCATTCATGGGGGAGGGATCCACTGCCCTCAACCTGCTGAGGAGAGCTTCAACCCTCGCCGGTCTGACCGGTTCCAGGCTCCTTCAGGGGCTGGTCCATTATTACACCTACATAGTCGAAAAAATCATGGGCAAAGAGGACGCCGAGAGCTACAACCTCGCCAGAACCCTGATTGAACTGTCGGAGGACAGGATTATGCAGACGGAAGTGGAGATGGACACGATAATGGACCTCATACGGAACAGGGAGCTCATTCACGCCCGAACGAGAATACAGAAATTGCTCTCATCCCTCCGGGAGACAGACTACAGGTACAAGATTCCCACCCTCCTCTACTTCCTCGCAGAGGTGGAACTCCTGGACAATAATCCCCGGAAAGTGCTGGAAATAACGCAAGAGTATATGAAGAACCACTTTCCCGGAAGGAAGTTCCTCACCCTGGAGATGATGGCCCTCCGAAGCGCCGCCCTCCACAGGCTGAAGAGAAAGGAAGAGGCCTACGAGCAGTTTCTAAAAATGCTGAAGTTTACGGAAGAGCACAACCTTCACCATTACTGGACCACCAATCTGGAGGATACCCTCGAAAAGCTGGAGCCCATCATAAGGCATCACATGAGGCGTTCCAGAGAGCTGGAACCATACCTGCTGAAGATGGCTCTAAGGGGCAATCTGATAAGAAAGAATCCGCCCTCCATAAACCTGGAAGCCGCCTCCCGATTTCTGGACTTCGAAACGGTGGAGAAACATCTGAATGTCCTCAAGCAGCTGAACCCCCGATTTCCAGAAATCTATGCAAAAAAACTGAGATACAGGATAAAAGTCATGGGAGGATTTTCCATCGAAATAAGCAACAAAGCCTTGAGAGAAAAGGACTTCCAGAGGCCCATACATGTCAGAGTCATGAAATACCTCATAATAAACCGCAACCTCAATCTGCCCAAGGAAAAAATCATCGAAGATATATGGGGAGAAAAGCAGACCGAAAAGACCCACAGGACCCTGAACACCATATTGAGCCACCTGAGGAAGATTCTTCATCCACTGGGCGAGGACAGGAATACCATAAAGGGAACCAGGGGGGAGGTGGGATTCTATCCGGACGACAGATTTTACATAGATGCGGAGGAATTCGAGCGCTACTACAGGGATGGTAAAATTGCCCTATTCGGAGATGAAGAAAGGGGCATGAGGCTCCTCCAGGAAGCCCTGAGACTTTACACGGGGGACCTCCTTCCCGCCGACAACTACGAATGGGTGGAATGGGAGAGGGAAAGGCTGAGATCCCTTTACGCCCAGACAGTCCTCATAGTATCCAACATACTTATAAAACGGGGAGAGATTTACCTCGCCATATCGATACTGGAGGAGGCCATGTACAGGACCAACGACAGCAGCGTATACAGTAAGCTCATGGAATACCTCGAAGAAGCTGAACTTCACGGGAGGAAATCCTACTGGAGCGATTATGTGGAGCGATTTATACTATCCGGATAGGAGTATACCCTCTTTACCCTCCTTCCCACCCCCACCAGCAGATCATATGGAATTTTCCCTATAGCCGATGCCACATCCTCCACCCTGACATGTTCCCCCCACAGTTCCACCTCATCCCCTACATCCAATCCATCCCCCTCCACGACTATGAGGTCCATCGAAACCCTTCCCAGCACCCGCCTGTATCTCCCTGCGGCATATACTCGAAGGAGGTTGGACCCCTCCCAGGGGTATCCATCTGCATATCCCACTCCCACCACCGCCACATCCATATCCCTGTCGGCAAAGAATGTCCTGCCATATCCGGTGCTCTCCCCTCTTCTGAGAATCCTCTTCTGAACGACCCTCGCCCGAAAACTCATGGCAGGTCTGAGGTCCAGCCTGTCCCTGAGAAAGGGGGAAGGTACCACCCCGTAAAGGCCTATACCCACCCTGACAGCATCGAAGTATGAAAAAGGATATCGGAGGGTGGCGGAGGTATTGGCGGCATGTATCAAAACATTCCTGACCCCGGCTTTTCCGAGGGACTCCTCGAATCTCCTCACCTGGACCTCTGTAAAATCATCATCCAGCACATCGGCGCTGGAGAAGTGGGTAAAGACCCCCTCCACCTCCACAAGCCCCTCTTCCTGCAGAGAAAGGACCTCTCCGTAGAATCGGGGGAATTCCCCATACCATATCCCCGTCCTCCCCATCCCCGTATCCACTTCTATGTGAACCCTGACCCTCATCCCCACTTTTCGAACCACATCGAGCTGTTCGAAGGAAGAAAGGTTGAATGCGAAGCCCCTCCTGGACGCCTCCCGCACATCGTCGGGGGAAAAGAGGGGCTGAAATATGAGGACCCGCCCCCGTTCCACTTCCAGGGCCTCCTCCATGGTGGCAACCGCCAGCATCAGAACCCGGTCCGATATATGGCGGGAAACCCTCTTCAGACCATGGCCATAGGCATCTGCCTTGACAACGGCAATCACAGGACGGCCCGTGTGGGCCACAATCGTATCTATATTATGCACTATGGCATCGAGAGAAATCGAAACATAGGTCCTCGGCGGCATCGAAGGGCAAATTTTACACTACTCCACCACGAAACCCACCTCGATCACCACCTGATACTCCCTGACCTTCCCCCCTTCTATGCTCCCCCTGATCTCCTTCACCTCGAACCAGGAAAGCCCCCTCAGAGTCTCCGATGCCTTTGCAATTGCATTCTTTATTGCATCCTCCAGACTCTCACTGCTCGTTCCCACCAGCGTTATTTTCTTATAGACCTTCATGGCGAAATTATACAGGCTTCCAACTTTAAAATTTCTCACCAAAATTAACCGGAGGGGTGTTATAATGAACGAGGACAGGCTCCTGGAGCTCTGGCAGAGCATAACCGGATATGTGGAGGACTGGGAAACCAAGTTTGCGGAAATTCTCGAAGAGCTGGACAGTCTGAGCGTAATTTTAGAAGAGGAATCGGGTGAGGAGGATTTCGACGCATACTTCGAAGACGAACAGGTCTCCATAGATTCCCTGAAGGAAGAAGTCCGAAACATGCGCCGCCATATCAGACAGATAGTAAAGCAGGCCCTCGCGGGGGAGCTCACCACCATAGATGTGGAGGAGGAATTCAGGAGGGCCGGAGACCTGCTGACCCGGATGGAAGATGAAATCCTCAGGCTGAGGGAAGAAGCGGATCAATACGATTACATAGACGACGATTATTACGGGGAAGAGGAGGAGGAATATTGAGCAGGTTCAGGAGGTTGCTCGTCACGAGCGCCCTTCCCTATGCAAACGGCCCCCTTCACATAGGGCACATTGCGGGGGCTTACCTGCCCGCCGACATATACACCCGATTTCAGCGGGCAAAGAAGAGGGATGTAATCCACATCTGCGGAACCGATGAACACGGCGTGGCCATAACCATAGCAGCCCGAAAGGAAGGGAAAACTCCACAGGAGCTGGTAGATTATTACCACGAGAATATTAAGAAGTCTTTCGAGAACCTGGGGATTTACTTCGACAACTTCTCCCGCACCACCAGATCCGTCCACTACGAACTTTCACAGCAGTTCTTCCTGAAGCTGTATAACGAAGGCTATATCGAAAAAAGGGAAGTCCAGCAGTTCTACTGCCCCAACGACAGGATGTTCCTCCCCGACAGATATGTGGTGGGAACCTGCCCCTACTGCGGATACGAGAAGGCCAGGGGGGATCAGTGTGAGAAGTGCGGAAGGTGGCTGGAGCCCACTGACCTCATAAACCCCAGGTGTGCAATATGTGGAGCCACTCCGGAGCTGAAGAACAGCTTCCACTACTTCTTCCTGCTGAATAAACTGCAGGACAGGCTCAGAGAATGGCTCGAGGGAAAGAGCAGGAAGTGGAAACCCAATGTGGTCAAATTCGCCCTCGGCTGGGTGAAGGAGGGCCTCAAACCCAGAGCCATAACCAGGGACCTGGAGTGGGGAGTCCCCGTACCCCTGGAGGAGGCAAAGGGGAAGGTCCTCTATGTGTGGTTCGATGCCCCAATAGGATACATCTCCTCCACTAAGGAATGGAATCCCGAAAGGTGGGAGGAGTTCTGGAAGAGCAACGACACCCGGCTTATTCACTTCATAGGGAAGGACAATATAGTGTTCCATGCAGTGGTATGGCCGGCCATGCTCATGGCCCACGGGGAGTATGTCCTGCCCGATGAAATTCCCGCCAACGAATTCCTGAACCTCATGGGTGAAAAGCTCTCCACCAGCAGGGGATGGGCCTTCTGGGTTGACGAGCTTCTGGAGAGATTCCCCGCCGACTATATACGATTTGGAATAGCATACATACTGCCCGAAAACAAGGACTCCGATTTCGACCCCCATGAATTCAGGGACAGAGTCAACAAGGAACTCATAAACAAGTACGGAAATCTGGTCAGCAGGATCTTCGGATTCCTGAATCGATTCTTCGGGGGCATGATTCCCCGGAGGACAGACCTAAATTCCCGCCAGAGGGAAGCCTTTCAGCAACTGGTGAAAATCATAGAGGAAGCGGAAGACGCGATAGAAAACTTCGAGTTCAGGAAGGCCCTCTATACGCTCATCTCCGGAGCTGAATACATAAACGCCTACATAGACAGGATAAAGCCCTGGGCCCTGATAAAGGAAAATCCAGAGGAGGCCGAAAGGGAACTCTTCCTGATGGCCAACATGCTCAGGAGTATAACCCTGGGATTCGAGCCCTATGTTCCCTTCTCCACAAGAAAGGTGCTCTCCGCAATGGGCATAGAGGATGTGGAATGGGACAGGGCAAAGGAGATAGACGAATCCCTGGCCGGGAGAAAGGTGGAGAACATTGGCCCCCTGTATAAGAAAATAGAAGATAAGCAGATCGAAGAACTGATTGAACTTTTGAAGAAGAGAGCATCGGGAGGTGCACAGGTGGAAGAGAAGAAGCAGGAAAGCAGGAAGGAATACATAACCTACGATGAGTTCATGAAGGTGGAGCTGAGGGTTGCGCGGGTAAAACATGCGGAACGCATACCCAAATCCAGGAAACTCCTGCGCCTAATAGTGGATCTGGGAGATGAGGAGAGGCAGATAGTGGCAGGAATAGCCCAGTACTATGATCCCGAAGACCTCATAGGGAAGAACATCGTTATAGTGGCGAACCTGCAGCCCCGTAAACTCATGGGATACGAAAGCCAGGGCATGCTCCTGGCGGCCGGGGAAGAACCCATTCTCCTGACCACGGAAAAGTGGAACGCAAAACCGGGGGAGCGCATCAAATAAACTGGGAGGGAATCCCTCCCTACCCCACATTGAATCTACTGAAGAGACGCAGGAAGAATATGTGCTCATTATAATCTTTCAGCACATCCACCAGCTGATTCTGAGGCACGGTGGAATTGCGGAAGGAATAGGTGTATCCCGCCTTCAGGTAAAGCCACCTGCTGAGATTCACCCTGTAGGAGAGATTAAACTTCCCCTCCAGGTCCACCCTTCCATAATGGGTATCCAGAGCATCCGCTGTGGTATATACCCTGCGCCTGACCAGAAACCCCATATTCACCCCCATCTTCTGCATCTCGAACCCCCCGCCCAGATAGTAATTGCTCCAGTCCCTGTGGAGATTGGGGTCGGGATTCTGCGCACGAATATAGGCAATCTGTAAAAGCGGCCTTAAAACGGGTATCGTTTTCAATGTGGTTTCTAATCTGTAGATGGAGGCATCATAGTTATCGAATGTAGTATTGAAATCCATTCTTCCGTAAGTAAAGGAAGACTCCAGAAACCTTCCCCTGTAGGAAAACTTTCCGTATGCATACGAGAACCAGAGCAATTGGTACTGCAGTGGTGCCACATAGGTGGGCCTCACAGGCCGGTAAGGGACATATCCGAGCCTCAACTCGAAGGGCCTAAATCCCCCATAAAGACTGATAGAAAGCCTGTCCAGCTGTCCGTTGCGGAGATACTTGTTGTAGGAAACAGAAGCCCCGACGAATCCCCTTCCGGGGGACCACAGGGCCGAAAGCCGCGCTGAGAGTACATCATCGTATATGCTGTTGACATCCGGATACCTGTAGCTCTTCACTCCCAGATAAAAGGTATCTATGGCAGACTGGGAATACCTGTATGCATTGGTGGTCCTGTGCATGCCGAACATGAAATTAATGCGGGCGGCCTTCCTCCTCTTTACCTTTCCAGCGAACTCCCTGTATACCTTTATGGCTCCCCTTCCCTTCCGAACCTCTATTTCGAATTCATGAACTCCATCGGGAATATCTATCCTGAGAATCAGGGGTCTGGAGGCCCGTATTGTCCTCTTTCCATCGAAGAAAGTGTATTTGCTGGACGGCTTCAGGGTCTTCCTCTCCTTTATCACGACCCTTCCATCCCTCTTTACCACTATCTCCACCGGGGTATTCTTCCTGCCAGGGTCAACGAATGCCCTGTAGTAGATATACAATTTCGCCGGCCCCTTCGACTTCAGTCTCGCACCCCTGCCCTCCTCCACGATATAGTATGTGTATTTTCGATTACCCTTCTGGAGTATGATGGGATATCCACCCCCCACCAGCTGGAGGGGCTGCCATTTCCTCTTCTTCCATACATAGATGCGGGCCACAGCATCCACACTGCTAACCACCTCATACCTGCCCTTCAGGAAGTGGAGCCTTACATCGTTCTTCCCCTTCCGCAGACTGCGGATGGCATACTTACGGCCCCTCTTCAGTATAACCAGCTTCCCCTTCCCCTGAGCCCGAATGATCCAGCGGGTGCTCCTGTCTCCCCGAAACCGGATGCGAAAAGTATCACCCGCGGAAAGATGAACATAGGGCTTCCCATCTATCACCACTTTCGAACCCTTAAGGGATGGAGTAATCTCCTTCCAGTAGACGAGCAAAAACAGCTCCATCATAGCATTTCCTCCTTTCTTGGCGGATTTCCAAAAACCTTTCCAAAGACCCCATTCAGGGTAAGGATTATAATCACGATATACACCACGAGCAGAAAAACATGCAGCACAACGGGATATCTGGGCTGATAAAACAGCGGTCCGGTTCCCACCTCCGGCATGGATGCAGGGGAAACCGGCAATCCATACCTCCTGGCCAGCCTCACTATCTCCAGGAAATTTATGACATACTTTCCCTGCTTGAGGAATCGGGCCACCAGTCCCTCCACCGGTTCGTCCATAATCATGGGATAAATAGAGGGTCCGTTGATCCCCTCCCTCAGAATCCTCTTGACCTCTACAGTTCCAAGACTAATTACACCACCGCCAATGTTTATGTACAGGACAGGCTCTCCACCGGCCGTCAGATACCTGTACTCGGAATCCACAGCCGCCTGCAGGGGCAGGACCTCCAGCAGTTTGAGCCCATTTCTCCTGATAGCCTCCCTTATCAGTTCCCTGCTCGAATCTGGAAGCCCTGCACCGACATCGTTGTTTCCCCCGATGGATGCCACCACAGAGCGCCCGTGTATCAACCCCCGGTCATACAGAACCTTCTCCATATCGGCCCAGGTGAATTCCGGAATGTTGGCTCCCCAGCTGGATGACCCTATAGAGGACCCCCAGACGGGAACAGCCCCGTATTCCTCCACCCCGATGATCACAGCCACATCGAGGGCAGGAAAGGAGCCCGTCATGTGCAGTGCAACCGTATCCCCTTCCTTAACTCCCAGCTCCCGGAGCATCTGAACAACCAGAGCGGCCCAGTTGGGATTTATAGAAGTAAGCTTCGCATCGTAGTTTCCACCACTCGTGGTTATCGGAGAATCTTTGTATCCTATGAATCCACTTTCCATTGGGTCATCCACGGGATCAATGGGAATGCCTCTCTTGAGCCTCTCGGCTTTTATGAGGCGATAGGCTTCGAGGGTCCTGCTTGCGGCTTTCATCTTCAGGTCGTACAGGGGTGCCTCCCGAACGGTCAGGCTGATGCGGGATATAAAGATAAACATGCCACCGAGAATTCCCAGAAACAGAATCTCGCCGGTACTCAACCTGTGTTTTCGGAATATCATAGCACCTCCTGCCCCCCATGCAGTATTATAAGGATAAACCGCACTATAGTCACATTTATGGCCAGCATACCGAGAGTTGGAAGAATCCCCTGCTTATCCATCCAGTAGGCAAGGAGCCCTGGAATGATAAATCCGAATGCCTGAAGTTGCATCAGTACCGGATGGGGATACACATTTACTACTTCCCTGCTGAGCTGGGCGAGTATAAAACCTATCAGTACAGCCACGAGGAGTCTCCTGCGGCCATAGAGCAGCATAAAAGATGAAAGGAGCTTCAGGATACCAAGGGCCAGAAGGGAAGCGAGGATTGTTGCTAAAAGCATCATGGGCCGTGAAGAAATGACCACGAAATAACCCGGAACCACCAGGCCCCCCGCCAGCAGACCCAGATACTCCGCCGTATAAAGGGATATAATCAGACCAAGAGCTATAGCCTGAACCAGTATCATGCCAGTTCCTCCAGTTTATCCACTATCTCCTGTCCCAGTCCCACTATATTACCCATCGCCACCACGACAGAGCCATCGGGCACTCTGTCCAAGAGGACCTCTATAACATCCTCAGCACGGGCCCCCTCCAGAACCACCATCCTGTCCGGATCCACACCCCTGCGGTGCATGGCCCGTTCGACGAAAGAAGTCATACTGCCGGCTATTATATACAAATCAGCCACTATATCCCTTCCCATAACCCGGGCGAAACTTTCGGTCCTCTGGGGCCTGTCCCCTCTTAAGGTAAGGAGAGCCACCCTGGGAGAATCGGGATGTCTATCTAAAGCCATATTCCAGATGCGCATCGTGGATTCCACATCGTTGGCCGCCATGGCATTCAGGAAGTAAATCCTCTTTCCCCCCAGCTCCACCACCAGCTCCCTGAGGGCACCGGGATCCGGATTGACAGCGTACATCCGCCTGAGAGCCTCCCTTCTCTCCACCCCAAAGTGTTCTGCAACGGCAAGAGCCAGAGCCACATTCTCCCTGTGCTCCAGATAGGAAAATCCCCTCATCTCCTCATCCGAAACATCATCTGCAGATACGCCTATGAGCCTCGTACCCCTGCTACGGGCAACCCTCTCGAGAACATGGAACCACCTTTTCTCCGCGGTAAAAGCGACACCGTTGTAAGGAAGCGACAGGGCGATATGATGCGCGACATGCTCCATTGTGGGTCCCATTACATCGAGATGGTCCTCCCGCACATTGGTTATGATTCCAACGGTGCTCCTGATTATTTTCTCTTCCAGTATTCGAATGTAGTCAGGGGTTATTGCCATACACTCGACCACGAGGGCCTCCGCCTTCAATTCGTGGGCCTTCTTCACCACCTTCAACTGTTCTATGATGTTGGGTTTTCCCGGTCTGAATACGGGCACCTCCCTTCCATCGGGGTATATGAAGCGGGCGCTGGTTCCGGTGGTCTTGACAACGGTCCGCATATCGGGTCTCAAAACGGCCCCCACGAGCCTGGTAACGGAGGATTTTCCCCTCGAGCCGTTGACATGTATCCTGTGCTTTATTCGCCTCAGGCGATACAGATGGGCCTGATACCGGAAGGTCTCTATGAGCGTAAAAATCGAAAACACCCCCGCAGGAATTATCAGAGATAAAGCGCCTGTTTCCATACCCTCCGTCTGGCAGAATTATAATCTTTTTGTGCTTGATTTTCAATGTTTAATATCCGATTGATTTTATGAGAAAATTAACTCCTCTGCACCGGCCGATAACGGGTAGCAACTCCTTCCAGACATACCGAGGAAAGCGAGCCGGATGCGAAGCCTCCAGAGTTGAAAATCCCGTGAGGATTGGAGAATTTCCACTTCCCTTTAAAATTAACCCATGGCGCAGATTAGAAAGGGAATGGCTATTCTTTACAGGGATGAACCCCACCTGGTTCTGGACTTCAAGCACACCCACAAGGGAAGGGGAGGAGCCACCATAACTGTCAAACTGAAGAATATAGTGAGCGGAAATGTAATAACCGCCACCTTCAAGGCGGACGAAGATGTGGAAGAGGTGCCGGTCGACAGGCACGAGGCCGTGTATTCCTACCGCATGGGGGACACCTTCGTATTCTTCGACAATCAGACATACGAAGAGGTGCACTTCTCCGAATCGGACATAGAGCATGCCCTCGGATACCTGAAAGAAGGAATGGAGGTGAAGATTCTCTATGCGGATAATAGACCCATAACCATAGAACTGCCCACATTCGTGGAGATGGAAGTGGTGGAAACCGAACCCAACTTCAAGGGGGACACCGCCTCCGGTGGAACGAAACCGGCGAAGATAGAAACCGGTAAGGTGATAAAGGTTCCGTTTTTTATCGAAACGGGAGACATCATAAAGATCGACACCCGGGACGACAGGTATATAGAAAGGGTTGGCAAGAAGTAGAAATGGAGGGGAATATCCCTCCTCAGGACTCTATCCTCATCAAAAACTCCCGCATACCAACTGCTTTCCCTCCGGAAACCTTCAGGTCCCTAACAACCCCGTCGATGGGACTCTTTATGTGATTCCTCATCTTCATCGCTTCTATAATGACGAGGGACTGCCCCTTCTCCACCCTCTGCCCTTCCTCCACGAGCACCTCCACCACGAGACCGGGAATGGGCGAGCGTATATCCGCATGGGAATGCTGTTTCTGAAATGTCTCCCTGCTTCCTACTGCCCTCTGAATCCGGATGTGGTACTGCCTACGACCATCCTCCAGAATCATGCCATCCTGCCCCTCTTCAAGGGAAACAACCCACAGCCTCCCAGCTATATGGACAGTAAATACACCATCCGTCAGCCGATTGACCTCCACGGGAACATCCGACTGTATCTCGAACAGCTCCCCATCCACCTCCACCCAGTACTTCACGGCCTTATCACCTCCTCTCCCACATAGGGTCTCAGGGCCTCCGGAATAACGATGGACCCATCCTTCTTCTGATTATTCTCCAGAAGGGCTATCAGGACTCTCGGAGTCGCAAGTCCAGAACCATTCAGCGTATGCACGAACTCCTTTCTCCCCCCCTTTCTCCTGACCCTTATGCCGGCCCTTCGGGCCTGAAAGTCCTCCACATTACTGATAGAGCTGGCCTCCAGCCATGTGTTCTGCCCGGCCGCCCACACCTCTATATCGTAGGTTTTGGCGGCTGCAAAACCCATATCTCCGGTAGAAAGAAGGACCACCCTGTAGGGAATGTTCAGCTCCTGCAGGATTCCCTCCACATTCCTTACCATCTTCTCCAGCTCATCGTAAGATTGCTCGGGAAGAGTGAACTTATAGAGCTCCACCTTATTGAACTGATGCATCCTCTTTATGCCCCTCACATCCCTGCCATGGGCACCGGCCTCCCTTCTGAAACATGGAGTATAGGCAAAGTAGTAAAGGGGCAACAGGTCTTCCTCCAGAGTCTCCCCCGCGTGCAGACTGGTGAGGGGCACCTCTGCGGTTGGAACCAGGAAGAGCTCGTCTTTTTCAATGTAATACATTTCCTCTCTGAACCGGGGTAGCTGGCCCGAATTGAACATGGTCCTCTCGTTTACCAGGAACGGGGGCAGTATCTCCGTATATCCGTTTTCCCTCGCCTTATCCCTGAAGTAGTTGATCAGCGCCCACTCGAGCCGGGCCCCGGCTCCCTTGTAGACCACGAATCGGGAACCGGCAAGCTCTCCCCCCTTCTTTATGTCGAGAATTCCAAGTTTCTCACCCAGGTCCCAGTGGGCAAGGGGCTCGAAGTCGAATCGGGGAACCTCACCCCACCGCCTTACCTCCACATTGGCACTCTCATCCGGCCCCACGGGAACACTCTCGTGGGGGATATTGGGAATCATGGACCACAGGTACCAGAACTCCTCCTCCACTTTCTTCCTTTCCTCCTCAAGAACCTTCAACTGCTCATCTATTTCCTTCAGGGTGGAAAGGACCTCATCCACCGGTTTCCCTTCCCTCTTGAAGCGACCTATGAGTCTGGACTTCTCATTCTTGAGGGCCCTCAGTTCATCTGTCTTCTTAATGAGTTCCCTCCTGCGGGCATCCACTTCTAAAATCCTGTCCAGGATTTCGGTATCGTAATTCCTCTTCCTGAGGGCATCCCGAAGAACATCCACTTTGTCCCGAAGATAAGACAGGTCCAGCATAATTTCAATTTTACACCCGGATGCACGGGATAAGGACCGAATATCCCCTTCGGGATAAATATTCAGACCTTCCCATTAAAATTATCCCATGCTCATTATGATGACAACATTCGTTAACATCCCGAAGGTGGAAGTAAAGACCCATCAACTGAAGAACGGCCTGAAAGTCTTCGTGGTGGAAGACCACTCGGCACCCGTTGCCACAGTTCAGGTATGGTACAGGGTGGGTTCCAAAAACGAACCCCTCGGCATGACCGGTTCCGCACACCTGCTGGAGCACATGATGTTCCGCGGAAGCAAGAATGTAAAGGGGGATTACAGCCAGATTATAGACCGAATGGGAGGTATGGACAACGCATTTACCAGCTTCGATATGACCGCCTACTTCAGCGAAATACCCTCCTCCCGCGTGGAAGAAGTAATGCGAATGGAAGCGGATCGCATGAGGAATCTCACCTTCGAGGGATTCGATGAGGAGAGGAATGTGGTTTTAGAGGAAAGGCGCTGGAGGACGGAGAACAATCCGGAGGGGGCCCTCTGGGAAGCCATATTCGCCACCAGCTTCTGGGAGCACCCCTATCATCATCCCGTGATTGGATGGAGGAGCGACCTGGAAAATGTAACTCTGGAGCAGTTGAAGGACTTCTACAGGACCTACTATGCCCCCAACAATGCCTACCTCATCGTGGTGGGGGATGTAAATCCCCATCAGGTCTTCCAGTGGGCCGAAAAGTACTTCGGCAGATACGATCCCCAGAAGATACCCCCCTTCTATACGCGGGAATCCGAAAGGAAGAATGTAAGAAGAACAGAGCTGAAGAAGGAGGGCTTCGCCACATATCTGGCAATAACCTTCCCCATACCCGCCTACGGTAGCGAAGAGACCCCGGTATTCGACCTCCTTTCGGAACTATTCGGAAGCGGAAAATCCTCCCGCCTGTACAGGGCAATAGTGGATGAAAAGGGGCTGGCTTCGTCCATAAGCGCCTTCAATTACTCCCTCCACGACCACGGCCTGTTTATCATCTGGGCAGTCCTTCAGCAGGGGAAGGATGCGAAGGAGCTGGAATCCGCCATTCTGGAAGAAATAGAGAAGTTCAAGAAAGAGGGAATCAGCGAGGAGGAGCTCCAGAGAGCGAAGAACAAGAACCTGGCCAGCATGATTTACAACAAGGAAACGGTCATGGGTCAGGCAATGGCCCTGGGCTCCAGCCTCATAATGACCGGAGACCCCGATTACCTGAACCGCTATCCAGAGATGCTACAGAAGGTCACCAGGGAGGATGTGATGAAAGCGGCGAATAAATACCTGGACACCCGGAACATGAATGTCATCGTGGTCCACCCCATACCTCCCAGGAATATGGAAGAGTACATGAAGGGCCTGCAGAAAGCTCAGTCCATCAGGAGATAATCCCTGCCCGGATTCGTCCGGGCCTTTAAAATTGTCCGCCGATGAAGGAAGTACTGCTCAGCTTTGCAACAGGATTCGTGGTGGGCATCATATTCTCTGCCTTCAAACTGCCCATACCCGCCCCGCCCACCCTTGCGGGAATCATGGGTATAGTGGGGATATTCGTCGGATATCTGCTCTGGAACAGCATCTTCAGGTAGGGTTCCCTTCCCCACAACCCCTTTAAAATTTCGTTTGCCATGCAACCATTGAGGGAATTCTTTCTATACCTTTCGGAAAGAAGGGGTTTGGAGAATTTTATAAGCAGATTTCCCCCAACGCGAAGACTGGTGGACCGCTTCGTGGCGGGTCGCACACTGGACGATGCCATAGAGGTGGTGAAATCCCTCAACGCGGAGGGGATAAGGGTGACTCTGGACCGGCTGGGGGAAAGCGTTCTGGACAAATCCCTGGTGGATGAAACCGTGAACGAGTATCTCAAGATACTGGATGTGCTGAAGGGGACGAATAACTCGGTGGCAGTGAAGCCCACCAGCGTGGGGCTGGACATATCGAGGGAGGTGGCGCTGGACAATTTCAGGAAACTGCTTCAGAAGGGTGACTTCATCGAAATAGATATGGAGGCCTCCCGGTATGTAAACGATACTCTCTGGATCTACAGAAAGCTGAAAGAAGAATTCCCCGACAGGAAAATAGCCGTTGCCATTCAGGCATACCTCTACCGCTCGGAGCAGGATGTGAAAGACCTGACGGACCTGAAACCCTGCATCCGTCTCGTGAAGGGGGCATATAAGGAGCCCAGAGATGTGGCCATTCAGAACAAAAAGAAAGTGGATGAAAACTATGTGAAACTGCTCTTTTATTTGCTGGAGAACATTCCCTACACCCTCGTTGCAACCCACGATGAAAAAATAATAAACCGCATGCTCCGGTTCATCAGGGAGAGGAAGATACCCACAGAAAGATTCGAATTCCAGTTCCTGTACGGAATAAAGGGAAATCTACTGCGGAAGTTGAAAGGGGAGGGATTCAATACCGGCATGTATGTCCCCTATGGAACCCACTGGTATCCCTACTTCATGAGGAGACTGGCCGAAAGGCCCGCCAATGTGTGGTTTGTATTCAAAAATCTCTTCGGATAGAGGGGGCTAAATGTCCCCCCTCTCCTTCAGTATCT
>JALSOK010000148.1 GCA_026986535.1 Caldifarciminota bacterium | reverse complement strand
GATGAGGAGTCTGTTTCTTAAGGCCCGTAGGGAGGAAGCATACGACGCCCTTATAGTGCTGGAGGAGGCCCACAACTTTGCCCCCGAGAGGGGCTACGGGGAGGTGTCCGCCGGCAGGGACAATCCGGCTCTCGTCTGGGCCAGGAAGATTGCCAGCGAGGGAAGGAAGTTCGGTGTGGGTCTGGTCACCATAACCCAGAGGCCCGCACAGGTGAGCAAGTATGTCCTTGCCCAGATGAATACGCAGATGATGTTCAGGACGGTCAATTCGCAGGATATAGATGCGGTCAGAGAGTTTGTGGAATTCGCCGGGGAGGATATCCTTTCCACCCTGCCGGCCCTCAGAACGGGTGTGGGCATACTCTCCGGTGCCGGAGTGCCTTTCCCCGTAGTGGTGGAGGTGGTGTAGGCATATACGGACGGCCTTCGGGCATCAAAATTGTGGGGGATGCGGGACTGGACTATATTTCGCTTTTCCCTGTACATTTTCCTGCGGAACCTCCGTATATTCGAGCCCTTCCTGATTATATTTTTCCGCCATGTGGGCCTGTCCTTCTTTCAGATAGGGCTCCTCTATTCGGTAAAGGAAACCGTCATACTGGTGGCCGGGGTGCCATCGGGGATGCTGGCGGACATCTCCGGAAAGAAGAGGGTTTTGATCTTCTCCACCATATCCTACCTCCTGTCCTTTCTCCTCTTCTTCATGGGGATGGATTTCGAACATTTTGCGGTTGCCATGGGCCTTTATGGACTCGGGGAGGCCCTGATGGCGGGCAGTTATAATGCCCTTGTTATCGATTATATAGACAGCAGGGGCCTCTCGGACAGGAGGGTGGAGTATCTGGGGGCTGTAAGGGGATGGGGCCAGATGGGCCTCGCCATGAATGGACTGCTGTCCGGACTGTTCCTCTTCCTGGTCCCCGATTACAGGTGGCTCTTTGCCGTAACATTCGTCCCCCACTTTCTGAACCTGTTCAATGTGGGGACCCTTCCTGATGTGAAGGGGGCTTCGGAGCGCAGGAGGACCCGTCTGGACCTCTCCTTTATGAACAGCTGGAAATACGCAAGGATTATTTTGAATTCTTCCCTCTATATGGCCATGTTTCGCACCGTTAAGGATTATGTTCAGCCCATCCTGAAGAGCTTCGCTGTGTCCCTGCCCGTTTTCCTGTTTCTGGAGGGGGAGAAGAGGACAGCTGTGGTCGTTGGGATGGCCTATTTCCTCATCTTCGCCATGAATTCGTATGCGGCCAGGAATGCCCACAGATTGCGGAAATTCGGGGACGAATCCGCGGTCATAAACCTCACCTATATTACGGGTGCCCTGTCCGTTGTTTTCGCAGGATTGCTCCACCATGCCGGAGAGCACCTTTTGTCTTTTTTCGTTTTCCTGGGCATGTTCCTCATGCTGAATCTGAGAAGGCCCTTCATGCTCTCCTACATATCCACCCTCATCCCCTCCCGGATGCTTGCCACGGGTATGAGCGTTGAGAGCAATCTGAAAATCGTGGTTTCCATGATTCTCTCCCCCGTGCTGGGGTACATGGCGGATGCCATGGGTGTGGGCTGGGCGCTTGCGGTTATGGGTCTGTTCTTCCTTCTGCTCTATCCCATCCTCAGGGTCTGATTCCCTTTCCGCATGCAAAGAAGGTTATATAGGCCATTTCCCCGGTCGTATCCACAGCGATGGCGCCGTGGGTTATGGTTTTCTCCAGCATGTTTTTCCGGTGATTTTTGCTCTTCTTCCATAGTTCTATGGCTATGTCCATCTGCTCCAGTGGTGTGAGGGCCACATTCTCCACGCACCTGTTGAAGCCGGATTTTTCGAACCTCTCCCCGAATCCTCTGTGGTCCAGCTGCTTCCTCCGCACCATATCCCTGCTGTGCTGAAGGGCGAGGGAATATAGCCTCTGGCTCCAGTTTATGGGTTTCAGTCCGCTGTACTGCCGGTATTCGTTCAGGGCGATGAACAGGTCTTTCTCCCCCTGCCGCAGATTCACCCTTTTGCTTTTCCGTTTCTTCCATTTCACCAGGGCGATGCGGAGCCCCTTCCCCTCCTGAGACAGATAAACGGCATCGTAGTCTCCCGTGATGAATTGCTCTATTCTGGAGAGGAGCGGGGCGGGATTCGTCCCGGAGGTGCCCCTGAAGGTAAAGACTTTCATGCGGTATATCCCATCCTCATCGGGATTTCTGTTCACGAATATCGCGATGGAATCGGCGCCGTGGACCCGGCGGATGGAGTCTATGGCACGGGCGTACGCCTGAAGGTCCGTCCAGAGAGCCATGAGGGCAGAGAGCATTGCGAAATTTTACTGTTTTCCCCTATCTGCGCCCTTAAAATTTTTTCATGAATAAGGTTATCGAGCCCCTTTCCATCGAGCTTTCTGGCGGGGAAGCGGTGGGCTTTTCCCTCAGACCGCTGGATGTACCCGCCTTCGATCCGGAGCAGAAAATACCCCAGAAACTTTTAAGGAAAGAGGAAATTAATCTTCCTTCTCTTTCGGAGAACGAGGCTTTTCGCCACTTCTTCAGGCTGTCCAGACTGAATTACGCGGTGGACCAGAACATTTATCCCCTCGGCTCCTGCACCATGAAGTACAATCCGAAGATAAACGAGGATGTGGCCCGCATTCCCGGATTTCTGAATGTGCATCCCCACACACCGGATGAGTTCGTTCAGGGCAGTCTCAGGGTGGCTTACGAGCTTCAGGAGCTTTTGAAGATCATTTCGGGAATGGATGCGGTGAGCCTCCAGCCGGTGGCCGGTGCGCAGGGGGAGCTTACGGGCGTCTTCATCATTCAGGCGTATCACAGGAGCAAGGGGGAGAAGAGGGACCTGATACTCATCCCCGATTCGGCCCATGGCACCAATCCCGCCACTGCCACCCTCGCCGGCCTCAAAGCCATCGAAATCAAAACGGAGGATACGGAAGGCATCCTGACAGCTGACAGGGTGAAGGAAATGGTGGACAGGTACGGGGAGCGAATTGCCGGCCTAATGATTACTAACCCCAATACCCTCGGAATATTCGAGGCACAGATAATGGAAATCGCGGAGGTTCTCCACAGCATCGATGCCCAGCTCTATATGGATGGCGCCAACATGAATGCGCTGGTGGGCCATATACTTCCCGCCGAGCTGGGGGTGGATGTCATGCACTTCAATCTGCACAAAACCTTTTCCACACCTCACGGTGGAGGGGGTCCCGGAAGCGGCGCTGTGGGTGTAAAGAAACACCTGGAGCCCTTCCTCCCCGTGCCCAGGATAGAAAAGGAGGGAGACAGGTATGTGCTGAGCTGGGACCACCCCCGGAGCATAGGGAAACTGCATGCCTTCTACGGCAATTACAACATTTATCCCAGAGCCCTGACATACATCCTGATGATGTCAGATGAGGGGCTGAAGAAGATTTCCGAGATAGCGGTTCTCAATGCAACTTACCTCAGGAAGAAACTGGAGAACAGGGGCTACAGGACCAAGTTCAACCGCCCCACCATGCACGAATTCGTCCTTTCCCTCTCGAACATCAAGAAGGAATTCGGAGTTAAGGCGCTGGATGTAGCCAAGAGGCTTCTCGACTATGGTGTACATGCCCCCACCGTTTACTTCCCCCTCATCGTGGAAGAGGCCTTTATGATAGAGCCGACGGAGAGCGAGAGTAAGCGCAGTCTGGATAACTTCGCCGAGGTCATGAGGAAGATCTACGAGGAGTCTCTGGAGAATCCGGACCTGGTGCGCACTGCTCCCCATAACACTCCCGTCGGACGCCTCGATGAGGTGCGGGCGGCAAAGGAGCTGAAGGTTTCCTGGAGGGATGGCCTGGGGGATTGAGCCGCGGGCAATATAATTTAAAACTATATGGAATTTGAACTCCTGGAAATAGAGAAACTCGAGTGGGTACATATGGAGCGTATTCGGTATCACTTTCTGGATAATATTGAAGACATTATTGAAGGACTCAACTCCAGATTGAAGATCAAGAGGGACTGGTATAAGCAATTCATATCCACAAAGAAAAATAAAGCTTCGGATCTGGACATGGGAGCAGAGAGGATTTTTCACCATGTTTATTCTAACATAATGAAGCATCCAAATTCCTCACCCATTGGTTCGGATCTAATGTACGAAACCTTTGACGCATTTATACATATTGATGTAAAAACTGTTTCGGAAAGCAACTGGGGAGATTATAAAGGAAAGATTGCCGTTCAACCCAATCAAACTTCTTATCCCCTGGGTCGTTTTGGATTGTCTCCCAACTTGCCTGAATTTTATTGTACAACTTTTGAGAGAAATGGCAGAAGTTTCAAAAAACCTGCTTTGACTTATTTCGTGTACATTCTTCACAGGCATGCCTCCCCTGAAATATATAGCATACTCCTTATTTCTATGCCTAACGGCAGATTGTATAGTGTTTACGGTGATCGCATTTTGCAGGCAGGAAAGACCAAGAATAGTGTTAGATATGCTTTTAAGGAGGAGCCAAGGTTCGTATTACTTTCCGCGAGTCAAAATACTCGATTCAGGGTGGAGTTTCTTTTGAAGAACAAGCGGTATGATCAGGAAACTCTGATTGGAATACCGGAGAACAGATACAGGATTCCCGTATGGGTGGAAAGATGATGAGAGATATAATAATTCACGGGGATGTTTATGGGGGTCTTGGGATAATTGATGATGAGTCCATTGCTATTGCCATAACTTCACCCCCATACTGGAAGCAGAGGGATTACAGGTTCGAAGGGCAGGTGGGGCAGGAATCTGCTCCCGAGGAGTATATCGGTCGTCTGGTTAAGATTTTCGAAAGACTCCGTGGAAAATTGAGGAGAGATGGGGTCTTTTTTCTCAATGTAGGGGATAAGTATCTGGGAAGGTATGGAAAATCCCATCTTTTGCAGCTCCCATACAGAATAGCTTATCACATGGTGCGAAATGGGTGGATTCTGGAGGATATTCTCGTATGGCATAAGCCGAATCACATGCCTTCTTCTGTCAAAGATAGATTTACCAATACATATGAGCCCATTCTGGTGTTTTCCAGAAGCAGGGACAACATTTATAGTCGAAAGCGTCCGGCGGTGTTGGAGATTCCCCTTCAGCAAACACCCTGGAGACACACTGCCGTGTATCCTGAAAGGCTTGTCGAGGAACTTTTGAACCGTGTTCGTCTCTCTGATGGAGACTTGATTCTGGATCCATTTGCCGGTACCGGCACAACGGCTGCTGTAGTTAAGAGGTTAAGGGAAAGCTTTTATGGGAAAGATATTTATTCTGTCATGATCGAGAAGGGCGAGGAATTTGTTCAAATAATCAAAGAGAGAACAGGCATAGGAAATATTATTTCTGCGGATGAAGAAGAATACCACTGGTCTCCTGTAGAGGAATATGACTTTCCAGAAAATATTAAACCGGAACCCCTATTGGAAAGTAAGTATGGAGAAGTGTTTATTGCTCCCGATTATGGAAGATTTATCTCCGTTTTGAAGGGTATAACGACGAAGGAATTCAAGGACTTTCATAGGGAGGATGCTATTTTCTTCTTTGGGTTAAGAAAATGGAATCTGGAATCATTGTATTATGCGCATACAATTTATCGTTATGGGTATGTTTTGCGTAATATGATAGTGGTGTCCAGTAATGAGGATTACTGGTATCCTGTGTTTATGTTTGCTCGCGACACCACGCGCGTGTCGTACAGGTTCTATCTTGATAGGGTAAGAGTTGAGCATAGGTTAAAGGAAAGAAGAAGGTGGCAGAATATCAATTTCTTGGGTATGAGGGTAAAAGATATACTGGAAAAAACATCTGAGGGGGGGTATATAGCTGAGATTCTGGAGAGGTACGATGATGGATTTCCCAGAATAGTGCTGGTTAATTGGCGGGAAAGCTCTTCTGTAGAATTAGTAATTCATCCTGAAAAAGAAGAGTTTATGAGGGAGGGAATTAGATTTTATTGCCCCAATTGCAGGAGTGTCTTAGATGAGCCCTATGACCCTATAGGGGAGAATGTCTGTCCTGTGTGTGGTGTTAAATTGTGGGAAAGTATAGATACTGTCCCTCTGGTAAGGGAGCCAGAAGAAACCAAGAATATAACTTCTCGAATACATGATGTGGAAATGGGCTTACTGAAGACCTCAGACGATGGATTTAGAAGGACAAAGGACAACAACGGACAGAAGACCATTAAATTTACTAAATTTGCTCATCTTGAGAGGATTAATTGGGGTGCTTCGCCGGGAGCAAGGAAATTGATGCTGGGAGAGTACTTTACCAAAATGCGACTATATAGAATAGAACAGCCAATCGTTGCGCAGTACCTTAACCTGCTGAGAAAGGCGAGAGGTCTAACGATCCGGGATATTGTAGAGAAATTCCCTGACAGCTATAAGCATACAGTGGGCCACTGGTTCAGGAAGGATTTTGGTGGCTCTATACCACTTCCAGAGGATCTCAGGCGCTTGAGAAAAATTTTTGGTATAGAGGACGGCCTGCTTAGAATACTGGAAAGAACAGCCCTGAAATTTCAGACGGTAAAATCCTCTAGTAAAGGAAAGAATCCGGGCGACTTTCTGAGTCACCTGAAGGAAAAGGAATTGGTTCAGTATCTGAAAAGTCTATTTCTTCCTTCGTCCAATTATCTCACAATGCTTGAAGAGAGCTCTGAAATTTTGGGTACCCGCTCTCAAGGATAATATTCTGAGTCTTTAAACTTCTCTCCTAAACAGGAGAAATGCGATGGAGAAGAGAGATATTCGTCAGAGGGTCGTTGACACCATAAGGGTTCTGTCTGCCGAAGCTGTACAGAAGGCCAATTCCGGACATCCGGGGATGCCCCT
>JALSOK010000147.1 GCA_026986535.1 Caldifarciminota bacterium | reverse complement strand
TCTGCTGGATTTCGGATTCCTGTTTCAGTATAATCATGAAGGAAAAGTTTAAATGATGGACTTCTATCCGGGAGGGTTTGCCCTCCTGAGGGTGCGCCTTATCTTCCTGACATAGGGGGTTTCGCTTTTGTCCAGATTGAAGTAAAGAATAAGCACCCTTCCCCCGATGAGGGCAAATATAGCCATGCTCCAGAAGAATATGTCCAGACCGCTCACATTCATTTCGAAAACCTTGAGGATCATTTCCCTCAGGGTAAATGCGATGATTACTTCCGTCAGTATTCCCAGTCTAACTCTTTCGTATTCGAAGTACTCCACGAAGACCTTTACCAGCTCGATTATCACGATGATATAGAGGATGGCGCTTATGAACTCTTTGAATCCCGTCATCAGGTCGCTCTCCCCCGCCAGGACCATCAGGTTGAGCGTTGTCCTTATTACCCCTATGAAGAGGGCTATCAGAAGGGTGATTATTACGAAGTAGAAGATGCTGTGTATGGTGAGCCTGTAGATTCTCATAACCGCTTTTCTGATGCCGATGTCGGTTATCTTCATCTGTTGACCTCCGCTATTCGAATGAAGTCCTCCAGACGGAGTTCCTCTGCTCTTTTTTCGGACATTTCCTGTGGAATTTTAAAGCCGGTGAGGGCATTCTTTAACTTTTTCCTCCTGTTTTTGAAAGCCTGCTTCAGTATGCGCTTTAAAATCTTCTCCCCCTGCTCATTCAGCAGTCTCTTCTTCGGCTTCATCCTTATGAAAGAGGAGTGAACCTTCGGAATGGGGTGGAAGGCTGTCCGGGGGACATTGAAGAGCCTCTCAATCTCGAAGTGGTAGCGGGTCCACAGGGACAGGTAAGTGCTTTCCGATAGCAGCTTGTCCACTACTTCCTTCTGAAGAAGCAGATGGACATCGTGGAACATATCCCTGTATGAGATGACTCTGTGTATGGCCTCCGAGGTGATTGCATAGGGGAGGTTGGAGAAGAACCTGATGGGTGAGGGCAGATTTCCCATATCGAACTTCAGGAAGTCCGCGTGGTATATGAAGAATCTTCTATTCATAACCAGTTTGAGCTCCAGGTCCTTCTTCAGTTTGTCCACGAGCCTCAGATCCACTTCGATGGCATATACCGTGGCGCCCCTCTTCAGCAGTTCTCTGGTTATCACCCCTTCCCCCGGCCCCACTTCCACGAAAGTCAAAAGGGACATATCCTCTGTCAGAGCCAGCACGATCTTCTCGATGTACCGGGTATCTTTCAGGAATACCTGGCTGAATTGCACCATTCTTTTGAAATTTTAATTCCGGTCTGTTGGCCTGCTCCGTTAAACTTTTGCAGTTGGAGAGAATTCCCATCCTTACCGGACAGACCGCATCGGGAAAGACGGAAATCGCATGCCGGCTGGTGGAAGAATTCGATGACCTAATAGTGATATCTGCCGATTCAAGGAAGATTTACAGGTATATGGATATCGGAACCGCCAAGCCCCATTATCCCTGCAGGTACAGGTACAGGATGCTGGATATCGTGGAACCGGATGAGCAGTACAATGTATGGAGATACTACAGGAAGGCAGAGGAGGAGATAAGAAGGGCCCTCTCGGAGGGGAGGCGGGTCCTGGTGGAAGGGGGTACCGTATTCTATATTCGGGCCCTTATGGAGGGATTGAGCGATTATCCTCCCGTTCCGGAGTCTCTGGTCCGGGAGCTGGAATCCATGGATACTTCCAGCCTGTACCGTCTGCTTTACGAAAGGGATCCCCGTAGGGCATCCCGGATTCACCCATCCGACAGGTTCAGGATACTCAGGTCCCTGTATGTGGTTCTGGTGGCCGGGAGAAGCTTCGAAGAGGTGTCCCGTGAGCGCTTCGTCCCCCCTTCCTTCCGTTACGAACCCTTTGTGCTGTCCATTCCGGTTGGGGAGCTTTATCGCTCCATAGAAAAGCGGGTTTACGATATGCTGGAAGAGGGTCTGCTTCAGGAGGTCAGGACTCTGGTGGAAAGGTACGGTCCCGATGCTGTGGCCCTCCGCAAGACCATAGATTATTTCGAGTTTATCCCATACCTGGAGGGAAAAATCTCTCTGGAGAGGGCCATAGCAGATACGATAAGGGATACTAAGGATTTTGCCCGGCGCCAGAAGACTTTTCTGAAAAAGATAGAGGGAAGAAGGGGAGGGAGGCGGGAGGTCCTGCACTGGCTTTCGGATTTTCTCAAACGAACATAATGTTGGTCAGGGAGAGCTTGTCAACTATCCGGTAATTTATGGCTTCTGCGAGGTGATGTACTCTTATTCTTTCGCTCCCATCGAGGTCCGCTATGGTTCGGGCCACCTTAAGGATTCTCTTTATGGCTCTGGAAGAAAATCCAAATCTGTCCATCGCCCCCGACAGGAGTCCATGGCCCTCCTCATCCAGTTTGCAGAACTCCCTTATCTCCCTTTCACCCATGTGGGCATTGAAGTTTATGGCTCTATTTTCAAATCTCCTCTCCTGAATCCGGCGGGCCCTTATGATTCTTTCCCTTATCCTGCTGGAGGATTCTCCGGGCGGCCTCTTCTGGAGCTCCTCGTATGGAATGGAGGGTACATCTATGTGGATGTCGATCCTGTCCAGCAGGGGTCCCGAAATCCTGCTCTGGTAGTTCTTGATCTGGTTTATGGTGCATTTGCACTTCTGATGTTCGTATCCGAAGTAGCCGCATGGACAGGGATTCATGGCCCCTATGAGCATAAATCTGGCCGGTATCGTTACCTTGTATCCGGCCCTCGATATTACGACGAAACCGTCCTCCAGCGGCTGGCGAAGGACCTCCAGTGCTCTGCGGGAAAATTCGGGCATTTCGTCCAGGAATAACACACCGTTATGGGCAAGGGAAACCTCCCCCGGTGAAAATCTGCTCCCACCACCTATGAGACCCACATCCGATATGGAGTGGTGGGGGCTGCGGAAGGGGCGAGTGGTTATAATATTGTCATCCACCAATCCTGCTACAGAGTATATTCTGGTGGTCTCAAGGGATTCTTCCAGAGACATGGGAGGCATTATTGTGGGAACCCGCCTTGCCAGCATGGTTTTCCCGCTTCCGGGCGGGCCCACCATTAGAACATTGTGACCACCGGCGACTGCTATTTCCAGTGCCCTCTTTGCCCCTTCCTGCCCCCTTACATCCTGCATATCCACCCCATAATCTTTCCCATTGGAAGAGGTGATACCCTCCGAAAAGGGCTCCAGCTTGATCCGACCGCTGAGAAACTCGATGGCCTCGCTCAGTGTCTTCACCGGATAAACATTTATCCCTTCTATGGCCCCCGCCTCGAATCTGTTTTCGAATGGCACGATAATTCCCTCGTAGCCCGATTCCTTTGCCATAATCGTTATGGGCAGTACTCCCCTGACTTTCCGGAGATTGCCCTCCAGGGAGAGCTCGCCCACCACCATGATTTTCCTGTAGAATGTGGTGTAATCGCAATGACCGAGAGCGCATAGTATTCCAAGTGCTATGGGAAGGTCGAACAGGGAGCCCTCCTTCCTTATATCGGCGGGGGCCAGATTGATCCTGTACTTCTTCTGCGGAAGGGAAAAGCCCTGATTCTTTATGGCTGAATGCACCCTTTCCTTCGACTCCCTGACGGATGTTTCGGGAAGGCCCACTATTACCATCCCGGGCAGACCACTGGATACATCCACTTCGATTTCTATCGGGAGCCCTTCTACCCCCACAATGCTTCCCGACTCTATCCTGGCGTACATGACTCAATTATGGATGGGAAGTGTTGACGATTTATTAACGGGCGTAAGACATTTATTTACAATAACTTTTGAAAGTGGTTCAGAAGGGGATGTTCCCAAGTGTAAAATTTCGCCTGCAATGAGCAGTTTGATGGAGTATGTGTATCTGTTTCCGGCTGTTCTGATTGCTCTGACATTTCATGAATATGCTCATGCGTATGTGGCTTACAGGCTGGGGGACTCTACGGCGAAGAATCTGGGAAGGCTTACCCTCAATCCCCTCAGTCATATAGACCTGCTGGGACTCCTGGCCTTCATCCTCTTTAAGTTCGGGTGGGCCAAACCCGTTCCCGTTAATCCATCCAATTTCAAAAATCCAGTCAGAGATTCCGCCCTGGTGGCGATCGCAGGGCCGGTTATGAACATTATCATTGCTTTCGTTTCCTACGCTGTCATTAAATGGGTTCCCGTGGGGGGAGCGGTGGGAGAACTCCTCAGGTGGAATGTGTGGATAAACCTCATCCTTGCTGTGTTTAATCTGATTCCTCTTCCTCCGCTCGATGGCTGGAGAGTTGCCTCCATCTTCTTTCCCCGCCTCATGTTCGATAGACGGCTGGAGACCTATGGGTTCATAGCCCTGCTCCTTCTGGTTTTTCTGGGGGGTAATCTTCTGGGAATTTATCTCTTCCATGCAGTTAACCTTATTCTGGGCATCTTCGATTTGATAATATGAGCATTGCAGAGGTTCTGAGAAGAGGTATCTCCGGCAGGGTGCTTGTAATCGGGGATATAATACTCGACAGATATTTCATGGGAGATGCTGTGAGAATATCCCCCGAAGCCCCCGTTCCCGTAGTGGCTGTGAGGGAGGTTCGGGATGTTCCGGGGGGTGCGGCCAATACCGCCATGAATCTCAGGGGGCTGGGTCTGGATGTGAAACTCGTGGGCATGGTGGGGGTGGATGGGGAGGGGGAGTTGCTGATGGGTTTGCTTACGGAGAGGGGCTTCAGTCCCGATTATCTGTTCAGGGATTACAGGAGGACCACGGTCAAAGTGAGGGTCATAGCCCGGAATCAGCATCTCCTCCGGATAGATTTCGAGGACACCCATCCGGTGGATGGGGCCCGGGTGAAGGGGGTTCTGGATGGAGTGGAGGGCCTGTTCGATGTAATCGTGGTCTCCGATTATGCGAAGGGGCTAATAACCCCCGATGTCATGGATGTGGTCAGGAGAATGGGGAAGCCCTTCTTCGTGGATCCCAAGGGGAGGGACTGGCTCAGGTACAGGGGTGCCCACATCGTGACCCCAAACCTGAGGGAGCTGTCCCTGGCGGTCGGGGAGGAAGTGTCCAATACCGATGGGGATGTGGAGAAGTGGGGCAGGGTGGCACTGAAGAAGTTCGGTCTGGAAAGGCTTGTTATAACTCGCTCTGAAAAGGGTATTTCGTATGTAAGCATGGATGAGGCGATACATGTCCCCACCACGGCGCAGGAGGTTTTCGATGTCTCGGGGGCCGGCGATACAGTTATGGCGGCTCTCGTTTATGGATGGCTTGCGGGGATGGATGTGGGAGCCATGCTGGAGCTGGCCAACCTGGCGGCGGGCATAGTCATAAGGCGACTGGGGACCCATGCAATCACCCGGGAGGAGATTCTCCGGGAGATGGGATGGGAATAGAAGGCGGCCGGGCCGCCTTAGAGGATTTCTTCCAGCTTTTCCATTATCTCCCTCACCACCGGCTCCATGATTCTGCTGTCGAATCGAAATTCCAGTCCTGCTTCCCGGAAGAGCTCCGGAAGGATCTTCGTTCCCCCTATCGACATCCCCCTCCTGTACATCTGCAGTGCTTTTCGTCTGTTCTGGCGGAATATCCTCCAGAGAGTGAGAGCCCCCAGCTGGGCAATTCCATAGTCTATGTAGTAGAAAGGGGAGCTGAATATGTGGCCCTGCTTCATCCAGATGACATTTCTGTACTTTTCCAGACCCTCCCACGAGATGTTGGGGGCTGAGAATTCGGTATCTATGCTTTCCCACGCATTTTCCCTCTCCCGATGGCTATGGCCTGGATTGAGGTAAAGCCAGTGCTGGAACTTGTCTATGCGGGCTATGTGGATGAAGAGGGATAGGGCGGAGGAGAGCTGGCGGTACACTATGTGTTTGTAGGTCCTTTCGTCCAGCAGGTCTCCCATTACCTCTATGGCAAAGAATTCCATCGTCATGGACCCCACTTCGGAGAACTCCGCAGGTCCCATCCTGAGGGATGGATAATCGATGTGGCGGGAGAGCATGTAATTTATGGAATGACCCATTTCGTGAATAAAAGTCATCAGGTCCTTTGCGGAGCCGCTGGCATTCATGAATATGAAGGGAATCCTCCTGTCGGAGGAATGGTACATGTATCCCCCCTGCATCTTCCCTTTCCGGGCGATGAGGTCGAGGCGGTCGTTTTCCTTCATATAGTCCAGAACTTCGGCGAAGAAGGGGTCGATTCGCTCGAGGACCTTTCTGGCCAGATGGATCAGCTCTTCCTGAGTCTCGAAGAGTCTGATGTGGCCGAAGGGGTTGGCGGATGTATCCCAGGGCCGGATTTCGTCTATTCTCAGCAGTTTCCTGAGGCGCTCGAGCACCTCCCGATAGGCCGGTCTTACATGCTCTATTACTGCATTTCTGTACTTTTCTATGTCCGCGGGAGTGTAATCCTCCCTTCCCAGCTCTTTCCAGCGGAAATCCCTGTAATTGTCGAATCCAGCATTCTTTGCTATTCTGGTCCTCGTTTCCACCAGCCTGTCCATTATGTGGTGGATGGTGCTCCCGTGTTCTTCGTATATGGTTTTGTTCATCACCAGGAAGGCATTCCTGCGCACGCTCCTGTCCTCGGATGTAAGGAGGCTGGTGATTTCGGAGAGGGTGAGTTTTCTGCCTTCCCATTCGAACTGGAAGGAGGAGTTGAGTTTCCCGTACTCCTTCACTATGCTGGATTCCTGCTTCAGGAGTTCTATGTTTCTGGGAGTGAAGAGTTCTATGGAATTCATTATTTTTCTCCGAAGCGGCTCTGGAAGTCTGTCCATGAATCCCGATTCGTATATTTTCCTGTTTATCATGTTTATTTTCTCGTGCAGGAGGGGGTAGATTCTCTGCGTGGCAAGGTTGTAGGCCTCTTCGTACTGCCTGCTGGTGGTGTCCCTGCTCCAGTTTATA
>JALSOK010000146.1 GCA_026986535.1 Caldifarciminota bacterium | reverse complement strand
CAATTTCTTCCGTCTGCTTCCTCTAAGAGATAGGTCCCTTCTGCTCTCCCTCCTCCCAGAACAATTCCATGGACCCCACTTAGACGGTGTCCAATTTTTTGTCAGGAAGTGAGTACTACATCCTATGCCAGAAACTTTCATTTCCTGTAAAATTTGACCAATGCGGAAACTTAAATTCCTCTTTCTCGGGCTGGCCATCCTTCTGGGATTGACCTATGTGATATACGCGGGCTTTCAAAAATCCTTCGTCTATTACTTCACCGTATCGGAAATCGTCCAGACCCCTCCCCGTAATAACGCCGATGTGAAGGTCACCGGAACCGTAAAGAAGGGGTCGGTGAAAAAGGACATGGACAGGGTGGAATTCATCCTGACCGAGGGGGGCCGGGAGATAAAAGTCGTTTACAGGGGAATTCTCCCGGATGCATTTGCGGAAGACAACGAGGTAATCGCAGAGGGCAAGTTCGACAGGGCTTCGATGCTGGTCAAAGCCCACACCCTTATGACCAAGTGCCCATCCCGCTATGAAAATGCGGAGGAACTCGATGCGGCTCCGGATAATAGTCAGGGGTAGGGTTCAGGGGGTAGGATACCGCTTTTTTACGCAGAGGACTGCTCTGGAGCTGGGAATAAAGGGCTATGTGAGGAACCTGCCCGACGGGACAGTGGAGGTGGTGGCAGAAGGAAGTCCCGGGGCGATGGAAAAATTCATACAGGAACTCCGGGAAGGCCCTCCTCTGGCGATAGTGGAGGACATGGAGGTTCAGGAAATACCTCCGGATGAGGAATTCGAAACCTTCGAAGTGAGATACTGACAGGACCCGATTTCCCCTGTAAAGAATACATTTTTCGCCATATCCCCGTCTTTATAATTTTGCAATGCCGAAAGTCATCGAACACGACATCATCATACTGGGTACAGGACTCGCCGGACTGCGGGCCGCCCTTCAAATCGCAATGGAGACAAAGGGAGAGCTGAACATAGCTCTCGTTTCCAAGGTCCAGATCATGAGGTCCCACTCGGTTTCGGCCGAGGGCGGGACGGCAGCGGTGTTGCGGCAGGATGAGGGCGACTCCCTGGAACTCCATGCATGGGATACCATAAAGGGTAGCGACTTCCTGGCTGATCAGGATGCGGTATGGAAGTTCGTCAAACGCATGCCCCATGAGATTCTTCTTCTGGACAGATGGGGAATTCCCTGGAGCAGACGGCCCGATGGGAGAATAGCCCAGCGCCCCTTCGGAGGACATACCTTCTTCAGGACGGTATTCGCCGCCGACAAGACGGGATTCTTCGAGATGCAGACCCTGTACGATACCCTTCAGAAGTATACGGACAGATACACCCGCTACGACGAATTCTACGCCACAGGCATAATCGTTCAGGATAAGTCCTTCAGGGCCCTGGTCGGAATAAGCATGCCCGAGGGGGAAATCTACATCCTGCGCGCAAAGGCCCTCGTAATCGCCACCGGTTCTGCCAACAGGATGTATGGATTTACCACCACATCCATATCCTCCACAGGTGATGGAATGGCGATGGCATACCGGCTGGGAATACCTGTAAAGGACATGGAATTCATACAGTTTCATCCCAGCGGACTGATTCCCAGCGGCATATTGATTACCGAGGGTGCAAGGGGAGAAGGGGGATACCTCATCAACAACAGGGGCGAGAGGTTCATGAAGCGCTATGCCCCCAAATTCATGGAACTGGCTCCCAGAGATATAGTCTCCCGCTCCATCATGACGGAAATAGAGGAAGGAAGAGGATTCGAGGGACCATACGGACTGGACTATGTTCTCCTGGACCTCAGGCATCTGGGTGCAGAGAAGATAAACCGCCGGCTGCCCCTCATAAGGGAGCTGGCCATAAAGTTCGCGGGCGTGGATCCCATAGAGGAGCCCATCCCAATAAGGCCCGTATCCCACTACTCCATGGGCGGGATAGATGTGGATCTGGATGGAAGGACCATAATCGATGGTATATGGGCCGCAGGAGAAGCCGCATGCGTATCCGTCCACGGAGCCAACAGACTGGGCTCCAACTCCACAGCGGAATGCCTCGCATGGGGCTACTTCGTGGGCAAGGATGTGGCAAAATATGCAAGGGAAAAGGAACTGTCCGAACTTCCACAGGAGCTGGCCGATGAAGAGGTAAAGAAGATCGAAGATATGCTCGCCAAGGACGGACCGGAAAGCCCCTATCAGATAAAGCGGGAACTGAACAAGACCATGGACAACAAGGTGGGAGTATTCCGGGATAAGCAGAATCTCGAAGAAGCACTCCACACCATAAAAGAGCTGAAGAAACGCTACAGGAACATACATGTGAAGGACAAATCCCTCATATACAACACCGACCTGGTAATGGCATTCGAACTGAAGAACCTCCTGGACATGGCGGAGGTGGTCGCAGAGGGGGCCCTGCGCCGGGAGGAATCCAGAGGAGCCCACTTCCGCAGGGACTTTCCAAAGAGGGACGACGAGAACTGGCTCAGGCACACCCTTGCATACTACGATGCGGAGAACGACGCACCCAGATTCGATTACAAACCCGTAAGGGTCCTTTACTGGAAACCCGTGGAAAGGAAGTATTAAAGGAGGAGGGTCATGGAAAGGAAGAAAAGACATTATCCCAACTTTCCCGGAGTTGTGGGATGGATTTACGGGGGGAATCTGAACTTCGAGAGGGTCCTGTTCCTCCTGCACAGGATCACCGGGCTGGCATTGATTTTCTACCTGTTCGCCCACATCATAGTGGTGGGATTCAGGGCCTACAGCCCACAGATGTGGGAAATGGTCATGGGAAGGATTTCTGGCCATGCCAATCCCGTAATTCTCTTCTTCGAATGGCTGCTGGTTCTGGCCGTGATATTCCACATGTTCAACGGAATGCGGCTCATATTCCTGGAACTGGGATTCTTCGTCGGGAAGCCCAGCCGTCCCGTCTATCCCTACAGGACATCCATAGACAGGCAGAGGATATTCACATGGATCATGATGATCCTGGCCAGCATCTTCGTAATATGGAGCATATTTGCGTTCTTTATGGGAGGTGGAAGCCATGCGTGAGGGCAGACTCTGGCTGTTGCATCTGATTGCGGGATTCCTCATGTTCTTCCTCCTGGGCAGCCATATTTTCTTCATGCACATGGCAGGCGGGGAGCCCCTCTCGGTGGAGGAGACCTTCGCCAGGGCGAAGAATATCGCTTTTCCACTCATGTACACCATATTCGTGGCCGCCGCCCTGTATCACGGGCTGTACGGCCTGAGGGGAATCCTCTTCGAGAGATTCCACACTCCATTTTCCCAGAAGGTGATAAACTGGCTCCTCTCTTTCCTGGGAACAGTGTGGTTCCTGTACGCTCTGGCAACCACATGGATACCCTTTTTTAAGTAAGGAGGAATACAATGGGATACGACATGGGGAAACCCGTTAAAAAAGTTAAATTCAGGGTCTTCAGATACGACCCCGAAAGGGACGATAAGCCCCACTACAGCGAATATACCATAGAAGCATGGAAGGGTATGAGCGTCCTGGATGCCCTCAACGAAATAAAGGCGGATCAGGACCCAACCCTTTCCTGGAGACAATCCTGCCGCATGGGGGTATGCGGAAGCTGTGCAATGGTTATAAACGGAAAACCGGCCCTCGCGTGCCAGACACAGGTCCTGAAATTAGACACCGATGTTATCACCATAGAGCCCCTCAAGTCCTTCCCCGTCATAAAGGACCTCGCCCCGGACCTGCAGAATCTCTTCAGGCACCACACCCATGTGAAACCCTACATAATCAGAGAAAACGAGGAGGAGCTCACGGAAGAGGAGCCCACGGAAGAATTCCTCCAATCCCCCGAAGAACTGGAGGCCTTCCTGCAGTTCTCGTACTGCATAAAGTGCGGTGCCTGCGTATCGGCATGCCCCGTCTCCCAGAGCGACCCCGAATTCTACGGACCACAGGCCCTTGCACAGGCATTCAGATACATAAGCGATACCAGGGATGAGGGGGAGGAAATCCGCTATGCAATCGTGGACAATCCGCAGGGATGCTGGAGATGTCATTTTGCCCAGTCCTGCACATTCGTATGTCCCAAGGGGGTCGATCCAGCCATGGCCATCCAGTACCTCAAGAGGGACCTGGTCCTCATGAGCCTGGGCATGAAGAAGGAAAAGAAGAGGGCACAAAAAGCACCGCTCGGTGCGCCAACTGATAAAGTGCCCGAGAAATACATACCTCCCGAGTTCACCATAGCAAAACCCGAGTAATGGATACACTTCTGCTCCTGCCCTTTCAGCTGTGGGGGCTCGCCCCCCACATAAGCAGGAATATAAACCCCATATTCGAAAGGCCCCGCTTCCATGCATTGCAGATGGAAATCCCCATCAGGGGAACGGACGACTACGGGATACTCCTGCGCACCGGTCTCGATGCTTCCGGAAACGACTCGACCGCCCTGAGCCGGATATACTCCTATCAGATAAGCGACACATTCTATGTATTCGGCGCCTCCATAAGAAAACCCCTTATAACCCGGCCCGACACGACACAACCCGCCGCGAAGCAGGGGGAACTCCAGTTCTACTACGATTATGCGGGAACTTTCAAGCAGGCAACGGTATTCCTCCAGTGGAATTCCTGGCAGGCAGGATATGTGGAGACCTTCAAGCTGTACAGAGATGAGGCGGGGCAATATGCGGGCGGGAATCATCTGCAACTTCTGTTCGCCGGATTCGAATCGTACCACATCGCCCTTCAACAGCTGGACACCTTCAGGACCCTGTCCCTCCATGCCCCATTCCTGCGGGGATATCTGATGAACGACATGTGGGAAGCTTATGCCTTCTTTCCATACCGCAGAGGCTGGTTCAGGGGGGAGGGGGGAATTTACGGCTACAGGGGAGGAATACTGCCCTACTACTCCATAAGGCTTTCCCCTTCGATAATCCGGATTTCGTCCCGCTTCGAGCCCTATTACATGGAAACGATGGACACGGTGGTGAAAGCCCACATGCACACCATCGGGCTGGAATACGGACCCTTCTATGTGGAAGCTGGATTGGGCCATCAGCCCCTTCCGGTGGACACCGGCGGCTGGGAGGAGCGGGACTTCTTCCGCTCGGGACTGCGTGTGAAGTTCAACCATTTCACTGCCAGAATCCTCTGGATTCCGGCATCCGCAATCCCTCTGGAAGCGGCACTTTCCCTCTCAAAACCCACCAGGCCATGGAAACATGTAAAATTTGTCCCCCACATGGAGGTCAGGTACTGGAGAAATCACTTCCCCACCATAAACCCGCCCCATACATTTCACCTGACGGCGGGGGGGAGGTTCGTATTCTACAACGCCGTGATTCTGGACCTGGCATACGAGGGCAATGCGGGGTTTTACAACCTCTGGAACGGGCACTACTATCGTCTGGCCCTCTGGATAAATCTGGAGGATTGAAGTGAGGAAACTGGTGGAAAATCTGCTCAAGCTGGGCATAAGTGTTTTTCTGCTCTGGCTGGTGCTACACAATGTGGACCTCCGGAAGCTGTGGGATTACATAAGCTCAATCCACATTCCTCTGTACATCCCCTCTGTTCTGATAGCCATGACCGCCTTCGTATTATCGGCAATCCGATGGTATGTCTTCATCAGAGCCTACGGGCTCGACATCACCGTATGGGAGGCAATAAAATTCGTAATGATTGCCCTTTCAGTGGGCATAATCCTGCCCGCGGGGGCGGGACCGGATGTTGTTCGATTCCTGTACGGACAGAAGAAGAACCGCCACATGAGGGCCCAGCTTCTCTCCTCCATATTCATGGACAGATTCATAGGGCTGACCTCCCTTATATTCCTGGCTCTGGTGGGGATATACATGGATGTCAAAGGGCTTGAGACCATCAAAAGGGTTATATGGCTTATCCTTGCCGGTTTCATCATAACCCTCGTATTCCTCCTGTCGGAGGCTTTCGACCGCATCACCCTCAAAATATTCGGCAATATACAGACACTGCGGATCGGGGAGAGAATGGAAAAGTTCGTGAAAACTTTCAGCATGTATCGGGAGAACAAGGCCGCCCTCGTGCTCTGCTTCTTCATATCCCTAACAATGCAGAGCCTGTTTGGACTCAGCGTGTATTTCATAGCACTGTCCATGGGATTTCACCTGGATCCCGTTAAGGCTATATTCATAACTGCATCCGTAAACTTCATCACCATGATTCCGATTAGCTTCAGCGGGATAGGTATAAGGGAAGGGGCATTCGTCTTCCTGCTGGGTCAGGAAATAGGAAGGGAGGGAGCGATAGCCCTGTCCCTCATCTACTACTTCACCACAATTCTGGCTTTTTCTCCCGGTATCATCTTCTTCATTCTGGAACCCATAAGGGAAAAAGACTGAAGAGTAGAATATCTGGTGGATGGAGGGGGACACCCTCCCAGTCTTCAGTTTTTTTATTTTATGAGCTTCTTCAGTTCATTGGAAGGCTTGAAAGCGGGAACCTTCCTCGCAGGGATGGTTATGGGCTTCTTGGTTCTGGGGTTCATCCCCTTCCTCGCGGCCCTCTTGCGAACCTCGAAAGTTCCAAATCCTATGAGACGAACCTTACCACCCTGCATCAGCTCACCCTTCACCACATCTATGAATGCATCCACGGCCATCTTGGCCTGCTTCTTCGTCAGGCCCGTCTTCTTCGCAATGGCATCGACCAGTTCTGTCTTGTTCATAGTACACCTCCTGTTTTATTTTTACCTTCACAAGTAAGGCTTTTTACATCCCCCTCCATCCGGTGATGAATTTTAAAGGCTAAAGTGAACCTGTGTCAAGTGGGGAGCCGTTTTTGTCAAGGGGGTTATCCACAACATCCTTCAGAAGCCATTTTCATAAAGTTGACGGATTAATAAACGACGGGAGACCGTAAAGATTTAGAATTGACGAGAAACACCAAGGGATAAATTTTTGTAAACTATGCCATTTCTGTAGTTTAAGATTCCCGACGCCCGAAATAAGAAATTCCCCATCTGTCTTGAAATACTGAAATTGGACAGAATATCCATTCCCTTCGAGAGGTGGGGAGGAACATCCGAAAACCTGTATTCGAG
>JALSOK010000145.1 GCA_026986535.1 Caldifarciminota bacterium | reverse complement strand
GAATAACAGAATCGTGAAGAGCCGCAATGCAGATGAGGAAAAAATTCACGAGCTCATCCAGATATGGCATCTGGTAAAGGACAGCGTGAATGCCCTCTCGGAGTTGATACTGGCAGGAAGAGGGGGTGGCATCTACATGATGGAGGAAGGGAATGCGATAATAATCGGATACTGCATAAACAGGAAGTTTCTGGGAATCCTCAGGCAGACGGTCAGGAGGCTGAAAAAGCATGTCCATGGAGGAGCTGAAGGATAAGTACGATGATATTCTGGCACTGGCCCTCTTCCACACAGAGAAGAATGAGTACATCGAGGATACGGGTATGGAAAGTTTCATCAGCAGGGAAAACCTTTCGAAACTGCTTTCGAAAATGGATGAACTTCAGATGGACGAAATGATGGCAGCGGGGAAGGAATGGACCCTCATAGTGCTGAAAGTGGCCCCCCAAAAGGCGCTGGTGTGCGCGGCCTCCTCCAGAAGGCCCTTTGCATACTGGAGGGAAATTCTCCATCTGATAGCAAAGGAGCTCCAGTAAGTTCCCTTCCTCAGGACTCCCCCTTCTCGAGATTCTCCTTCAGCCGGTACAGGATTTCGAGGGCCTGGCGGGGGGTCAGGTTATCGGGGTCCAGATCTATGAGGAAGTCCGATCCCCGGCCCGATTCATACAAGAGCAGAAGCTCCTGCGCCCTGCTGACCACCCACTCGGGCAGCCCCGCTATGCGGGCCACATACACCCCATAACTGCGGTCGCTCCTGCCCCTTATAACCCTTCTGGTAAATATGACCTCATCCCCGAACTCCTTTACCTCCATCGTGAAGGCGGCCACATTTTCCAGCTCATCCTCCAGGGAGGAGAGCTCCGAGTAATGGGTCGCGAAAAGGGTTCTCGCCCGGATGAACTTCGAAATATACTCCACCACAGCCCTTGCAATTGCCATGCCATCGAAGGTGGAAGTGCCCCTTCCCACTTCATCTAGTATAACGAAGCTGTTGCGGGTGGCGTTGTTGAGTATGGTGGCGGTTTCCACCATCTCGGCCATGAATGTGGAAAGGCCCCGGGATATGTCATCCGATGCCCCAACCCTGCTGAAAACCCTATCTGTGAGGTTTATGCTGGCAGACTCAGCCGGGACGAAGAAACCCATATGGGCCATGAGAACGATAAGGGCATTCTGCCGGAGGTAGGTGGACTTACCCGACATATTGGGGCCCGTAAGAATCACAACAGTTTGCTCATCGTTCAGCCTCAGGTCATTGGGTATAAATTCCTCCGCAGTCTCCTCTACCACGGGATGTCTTCCCCCTTTGATTTCGTACACCCCCTCTGTATTGAAAGCGGGGCGGGTAAATCCTTTCTCTATGGAGAGAGCGGCAATGGAGGCATCCAGATCCAGCTCCCCAAGAAATTCGAAGAAGCGCCTCAGGACCGGAGCATTCGAGAGGAGAAGGCCCCTTAACCGGTCGAAGATCAGCTTCTCTATGGAAAGGATCCTCTCCTTCGCGTGGACGATTTCCCTCTCTATTTCGGCCAGCTCGGGGCTCTTGAATCGAATGGCATTTACCAGAGTCTGAATGCCCTCCCAGTGCTCCGGAACCCTGTCCCTGTGGGGCTTGGTGATTTCTATGTAGTATCCGAAAACGGAATTGTACCCAATGCGAAGGGTGGGGATACCGGTGGCCTCCTTCTCTTTCCTTTCGAGCTCCTTCAACCTCTGCGCCGCATCTTCCAGAACCTCCCTGTATTTGTCCAGATTCTCATCGATTCCCTCCCGTATTACATTCCCCTCCGAAATACTGTAGGGGGGATTATCCGAAAGGGTGTCCAGTATGGTTCGGGCAATTTCCTCAAGGGTTTTCGATTCCCGAAAGAATCCTTCGAAGGGGGCAAGGGCGGAGAGCTCCTCCTCCACCTCCTTCCACAGAGCAATAGAGGAGGCAAGATTGTGCATCTCCATTGGAGAAATCCTCCCCATGGAAACCTTCCCCATCTTCCTCTCGGGGTCCCCCATCCCCGACAGTATATCCCTCACCCGCCGGAGCTTCCTGTCCAGCTCCACCAGGGTTTCTATCCTGTCGAGCCTCTTTTCTATCTTCTCAAGCTTCCGGTAGGGGTTGAGAATGGCCCTGCGAAGGGCCCTCTTGCCCACGGGAGTCACACACCTGTCCAGGACCCTCAGCAGGGTCATGCCCGAGGCATCCCCCCGTATGTTCTCCACCAGCTCCAGATTGCGTATGGTCTGGGGATCCAGAATCATGTAATTCCCCAGCCTGCCCACCCTCAGGGTTCTGATATGACCCACCAGCCCCCCCTTGTTCTGACGGATGTACTTGAGGAGGGCTCCGGCAGCCCTGACCATTGCCACGGGTATCTTCAAACCCGCAAACGACTCTATCCCCTTTCCGAAGAAATCCTTAATCGTCTCCTTCGCAGAAACGAAATCGAACTCCACGGAAGGGAACTCCACCTGATGGACGCTCCTGTTGAGTCGGCGGGCAAAATCCATACCCTCCGGCACTATTATCTCGCGCACATCCATGCGATTGAGGAAATCCACCACCTCGTCCATCCTCCCCTCGTACAGCGTAAACTCCCCCGTGGAAACATCCAGAAGGGCAAGACCCACCCGACCCACATCCCTGAATATAGCGGCAATGTAATTGTTCTCCGAATCGCTCAGGAAGTCTTCATCCATGATGGTGCCTGGCGTCAGGACCTCGACAACATCCCTCTTCATCAGCCTCTTCGTTTCCATTTCGTCCATCTGCTCCGCAATGGCCACTTTATACCCCGCATCCAGGAGACGCTTTATGTAGGAATTCGCCGCCTTGACCGGAATACCGCACATGGGTACCCGCAGGTTCTTCCCCATCGGTTTGGATGTCAGGGTTAGGTTGAGCACCCTGGAAGCCTTATATGCGTCCTCGAAGAACATCTCGTAGAAGTCCCCCAGGCGAAACAGGAGTATGGCATCCCTGTACTTCTCCTTGAGCCTCCTGTACTGCCGGTAAATGGGGGAAGTCCTTTCCGCCACGGGGAAATTTTACCCCATGGGCATGATTTCCTAATCTCCCACCCTGAAATGGGGGTACACGCACCCAAAACCCGGATGCGATGAGGCAATTTCCAGCACTTCCCTCCATACCCTTTCGGGATCCTCCCCCCTGTAGCGGCCCATAAAGTACTTCCTGGCCTGAGCCAGTCTGCCGGAGAAGATGAGAAAGTTCATATTCTGGTATTCGTAGGGATATACAGGGAAATCCCCCCACCCGGTTTTTCCAGGGGGGGAAATCTTCTCACCGCTCCAGAGGTGTTGCGAATTAAGTTCGATGGTCATCCTCCTGGAACAGCCCCACCTGCGCCTCTCCTCATCGTACGAATACACCAGATAATACATCGCCTGATCCGCATTGGAGAGGTACGGGTACCAGATATCGTCCAGGAAAATCAGCTCCAGATCCCCATCCCCATCGATGTCCTCGATGCGCTTCAGAATGGGTCCCTCCAGTTTAAGCACTGCTCTGAAATCATGCCAGTTCCTGTCAAATAGATAGCTCTCGAAACAGCATGCAGAACCGCCTGTGGTGAATGTCAGAAGGGCCTCATCCATTCCATCCCCGTCGAAATCCCTCAGGTAAACATCGAGGGGCAGGGAAACCCTCAGAGTCTCGTCGTACATGTACGATTTGAACAGTATTCTTCCCGTCTGCCTGTCCACGAACTCTATCCAGGGCCAGCCAACCCCGTCCTTCCTCTCCCCCTCCCTGTATATACGGCGTATCAGGATATCCCCCCAGTCCCACACACCGCTCACTTCCACATAAGAACTATCGGATGCAAGCAGAACCCAGAGCATGGAACCGCACCCCCTGCGACATCAGGTCCGAACCACCGCGTTGTACACAACCCTGTGGGCAAGGATATACACACCTAAATCCTTGGTCTTTTGGGGAATGACTCCACTGTACAGGGTTTCCCGTTTGTACTTCCCCTCCCGTATGAGATTATGGGATACCCTGTACTCCCTGTGGACATCTTCCATTCTGGAGCGGGAAAGGAATTCCTCCGTGTCCATCCGCTGACGGGGCTCTAAATATTCGTAAAACGAAAGGAAGGAGCCGAGCAGGTGGGGAAAGTATGCTCTGAAGGCCCTGGGACTGGCAATCTCCTCCATCATCAGGGGAACACCGTCTTTCAGAAAGATTACGGAAGTGGCGGGGGACGGAACTTCTATGCGGGGAATGTCCAGTTTCCGATTCCTCTTTTCGATTACTTCTATGAAATTGAAAGTGGGACTCTCCACTCCCTCCATCCTCATGAAACGATTAACCGTCCCCCAGACCTTTCCCTGATCCGCTCCCAGGTACATCATCCTGAAAGCATGGGGCAGGACCCCCGCGCGGGAGAAGTGCTCCGGGCGAATCTCCCCCATGCGGCGCAGATAGAATCGTCTGTATCTGCCGAGTAAATCGAAGGCATAATCGCATATCTCTTCCTCTCCGATTCTCATCCGCCTGACCCTCCTCATGGCCTCCGGAAGCTCCATGCCATCGACCTGGCTCAGCTTCCTCAGGATGCTCTGCTTATACCTTTCGGAAACGGGAAGCCGGTGCAGGATGGAACGGAGCTCATCGGCGCTCAGATAATGGACCTCATCCGGGACATCCCCGGCAATGTAGATAAATCGAGGGTCCCGCAGTCCCCTGTATATGAAGAGCAGGTGGAACACCTTAACGAGCAGAGCGATCTCCTCCAGATGCCTGCCGCCGGACTTCAGCTCGTTCAGAAGCAACATGGAAAGGTCAGCTATATACCCATAAACCCTGCGGTGGTAGGGCTGCGAACCACACAGATACTCAGCAACCTCCATGAGAATATCCATGCTCTCCACCGCTCTGCGCAGATTATCCACTTCCCCCGGATACCGTCCTCCCCACCTTCCCTCCTCTATGCAGAAGACGGGAATTTTATGTTCTCCCTTCTCCAGAACCAGAGCAAAGCGAAGCGTCCTGTTCTGTTTTCCCCCCTCGAGGGCTTCCCCATCGATTATTATGACAGGCAGGTCGTTCTCGTTAATGAGATATAGGTGATTCACAGAACCGCTTTCCAGTATTCTCACCCTGTCCCTCACTTCCGGATATGCCACCAGACCCGGTATCAGGGACTCACCCTGCACGAATACTCCGGAGATTCCATCCTTTATATCGAATCTTCCCACCACTCTCATGCCCAAATTTTAAGGTGCAAATCTAATCTATGTCAAATTTGCTATTATTCGTTTCATTTTTTGTTGTTAAACCCCCGAAAGGGGTCCGCCGGAGAATACGACATAGTGTGATAAACATGGATAAGTCTCTCTCAGATGTCATCCCGGCAGTCTCCGGGAGATGGGGAGGTGGCTTTTCACTTTTTGTTGCTAAACGGAAAACCATTAAACTTTTTCCGGTGGAAGGGGCCAATCCCATAGACGAATACTACAGGCAGTATTCCCTCCTCTACGAAGGGGAAACGGACAGGCCTCTGGTCCAGAGGTTCAGAAATTTTCAGTTCTTCAGGCCCCCCAGACACTTCATATTCGACAGGCAGCTCACGGAATCCCCCCTGATGGGCCCTGTACTGCTGCACCTTGCAGGCCTTAGCGGAAGACTCAAACAGTTCAACGAGGTGGCGGACAGGGTCATGAGAAATGCTTATGAAGACGAAGGGGCATTCCACTATACGCTCCTGCTCAGGGGCATCTTCGAAAAGAGCACCATGTGGCTGGAGATGGCCGCGGACAGCTCCAGAAGAAGGGGCTCACAGGTGGGATACGCACTGGCCAGGATATTCCATCATCTGATAGACCCGCAGGAGACAGTTGAGCCGGATGAAACGGGAATTCTGAAGGAGCATCCGGGTTATAGGAACCTGCACTCCGCCTTCCTCTCCATGCAGGAGGCGCTGGAGCTCTTCCACATAATAGGGGATGTGGAGGAGAAAGCCTCCCCTTACGAAGCCCTTGCAAAATCGGGCATACTGGATGCTATCAAAGATGTAAGCACACCCCAGAGGGCAACCCTGTGGTACGCCTTTATGATAGGGGGCATAGACACGGTCTGGGCATCCTTCTCCGAGAAGAACAGAAGCCTTTACATTGGAGTCGAAAGACTGCGGAAGAACAGCTACTACATGGATGCCCTCCTTCTGTTCGTGCTGTCCAGTGCTTCAGTGGATAATCTGCCATCGGAAGCAAAGGAATACTTAAGAAATAAGGGGGAGCAGGCGCATTACATAATCAGATACCTGAAATCCATGGTCAGGAAACAGGAAAACTGGTTCGCGGAAGGCAAACTGGACCTGATAGGGGAGGAATTCCCCTTTATCCCCGAAGCACTGCACTTTACGAACCTGCCCGTACTCTACTTCCTCAGGGATATGGAGCATCTGCCCTCATGGGTGTACAGCACTCTGAGAAGGAAATTCCGGCACCTGCGCAGGAAGGGGAACATCGATACCTGCCCGTACTGCGGAAGCAGGAACATTATAAAATTCGGTAAAGTGGAAGGGGTGCAGAGGTACAGGTGTAGGGACTGCGGTAAGACCTTCCTCGAAAATGCATATCACAGGATAGTGGCCCACAGGAAAATGCACGAGCAACTCAAGGAAGACCTGCTCATGGCCCAGAGCTTTTCCATAATAGAGCAGATTTCCGATATACTCCCGGGGATAAATTCGGGGATGGCTATGCTCATACACCCGATGAAAAGGGTGAGCATCCATGGGCTTCTCAGAATTGTTCAGGATAAAATAGGGGCCCGAATAAACAGGAACATCTTCTACCGGACCGTAAAGGGCCTGTACCTGCTGGGGGACTTTCTGGAATGCCTGAAAGACCGTTTAACCGTAAGGTACATACGGATAAAGGATGTGAAGCGGATTCCCGGGGAGAAGTTGAGCAGGGTGATGGTGGAGATGATAGTGGAAGAGGAAAAGGAGAAGATCGAATCCGCTCTGGAGGAATGCCTTAAATCGTCGGGAAAGGAGAAAATCGAAGAGGGGAGCGAAGGTGTACTGCCCCTTCTGGAAATAACCTCCGTTAAGGACAGGGAGACATACATGTACCCGGATGGATCCTCTGAAAAATCCTGAGGAGAACGCTTTACTACATCTGAAATCCGTACCAAAAATTGGACAAGAGTGGTAAGGGGCAACCCCTTACCACAAAATTATGAA
>JALSOK010000144.1 GCA_026986535.1 Caldifarciminota bacterium | reverse complement strand
ACACGGGCTGAATATCAAACGGCTATTCACCCCCGAACACGGTTTCTTCGCCACCGCCCAGGACCAGGAGGCCGTGCTGAAAGACACCTTCACAGACCTGGAAGTGGTTCCCCTCTATGGAGAAACCAGGGAATCCCTGAAGCCGAAGCCGGAGCACATGGAGGACCTGGATGGCATCATCATAGACCTGCAGGATGTGGGCTCCCGCTACTACACCTATGTGTGGAGTGCCCTCATCGTCGCCAGAGCCTTCTCCCGTGCAGGGAAGAAGGTGATAGTGCTGGACAGACCCAATCCCATAAACGGAGTGGATGTCGAAGGGCCCGTGAACGAAATTCTCTCCTTCGTGGGCCTGTATCCGATTCCCATCAGGCATGGAAAAACCTACGGGGAAATCATAGAGGAGATAGCCCGGAGGGAAAACATGGATGTTCTGGTATATCACCTCGAGGGATGGGACAGGGAAAAGTACTTCGACCAGCTGGAACTGCCATGGGTAATGCCCTCCCCCAACATGCCCACCGTTGAAACCGCCCTGGTCTATCCGGGGATGTGCCTCCTGGAGGGGACCAATCTGTCCGAAGGGAGGGGAACAACGCGACCCTTCGAAATCTTCGGAGCCCCGTACATAGACCCCTTCGAAATGGTAAAGTACATAGAGGTGGAAGGGGCAGTCCTGAGACCCCTCCACTTCAGGCCCACCTTCAACAAGTATGCGGGTCAGGTGATAGGGGGTTTTCAGCTCCATGTGATGGACAGGAAGAGGTTCAGACCCGTGGAAACAGCCGTCAGAATTCTGGAGACCGTAAAGGGACTCTATCCGGAGGAGTTTGCGTGGAAGGAACCCCCATACGAGTTCGAGGAGGAGATCATGCCCATCGATCTGCTGTGGGGGAGCCCGTGGCTGAGGAAACACATAGACTCCATACAGCGACCGCTCAAATAATCGAAATTTCCGGATAAACCCCCTCTATGACCCCGAAGAGGGGAAAGGCCCTGTAAAGATTTGCGTAAAAAAACCGATTGATGCGGGAAAATACCAGGGCGGTCACCTTCACATCCTCCGCACAGTATCGGGCTATCCTCTCCAGATTCCCATCCTGAAAATACCGGGCGACATCCTCCCCCCTCCCCTCCGTCTTCGCATCCACACCGGAGAGATGGGCAAGTTTTTTCAGGGAAATCCTGTGCCCGAAAATATCCCGGGCGAGGTCTATATGGTATCGGGTGAAGGGGTTCGTGTAATTGGGATGCATGATGTCGAATCTATCGGCGCTGGTGTCGGTGAAATGCGTTATACCCCTCAGGTGATGGGCATCGAACAGATGTGCGTACTTCAGGGAACGCATGAGGATTACGGGTATATCGAATCCTTTTCCGTTCACAGTTATCAGCACAGGGAACCTTTCTTCATTGGGGGGAACGGCGTTCGAAAATGTGCTCCAGAACTCCTTCAGAAGAGAGGCCTCATCCCTCGATGCACACGAACAGAATCCCTTCACGCTTCCATCGACTGCTTCCATGATGGACAGGGCCACCACCCTGTGATAGGCGGGGTGGGGGAACTCCCCTTCCTCATACCTCTTCCTCTCCCTCTCATCCATTACATCGTCCATCATCCTCCCGTCGGGAATGGTCTCGATATCCAGGACGAGAAAATGCCTGTAATGGGAAAATTTATCCCTTCTTTTGCGCCTCAGCCAATCGGGAAGCATCCGGTGGAATTTTAAAGGGGAAACTGTAAACTTAATCCCGACCATGAATCTGTACCTTTTACTCTGGAGGCGGTTTCTGAAATCCACACGGCGCGGCGTCCTTTCATTCCTCTCCACCTTTTCCATAGTGGGAATAGCGCTGGGCGTGGCCTCTCTCATCATCGTACTGGGTATAATGACGGGATTTACACGGGAACTGGAAAACCGCCTCGTCAGATTCACCCCCCACATAACCATAATGGACCTGTACGCCCCATACATGAGGGATTACGAGCAGATCAGGCAGTATGTACAGAAGCAGAAGGGGGTGCAGGAGGTTCACCCCTTCATCACCATGAAGACGATAGTGCGGCACGGGGATGTAATGGATGGCGCCATCATAAAGGGGGTGGATATGCCCTACTCCTTCATAGAGGAGAATGTGGTCATGGGGAGTGCGGATGTGAAGAGGGGGGCCGTCCTGGGTCTGGGTATGGCATCGGCCCTGAAAGTAACGGAGGGGGACAGCATTGAGATCTTCTCCCCAATTCCCATAGAAACCCCCTTCGGAACCCGGTTCCGCTCCGTTAAACTGCCCGTGGCGGGGATTATCGATGCCGGCATATACGACATAAACAACACCTTCATTCTGGTGGACCTGAAGAAGGTTCAGGGACTCCTGAAGACATCCGGCGTGGAAGGGCTCGAGATCTATATAGACAGGCCCTCGAAAGCCCCTTCCATGGCCGCCAGATTGAAAAAGGAAATCCCCAATGTGTATGTGACCACATGGATAGAGATGAATAAGAGCCTCTTCTCCGCCCTCCAGCTGGAAAAACTGGGGATGTTCCTGGTTCTCCTGCTCATCACCCTGGTGGCATCCTTCAACATCATATCCACCCTCGTAATACTGGTTCGCAACAAGGGGCACGAGATTGGGATACTCAGGGCCATGGGGATGAACCCCTCCGACCTCATGAGGGTTTTCTTCCTCATAGGGGTGTCCATCGGAGGTCTGGGGGTCCTTATAGGAGATGTGCTGGGGCTGGCTGTTGCCTTCGTGATTTCCGACCTGGGCCTCATAAGGCTCCCGCCCGATGTCTATTTCATCGACAGGATTCCCATAGAGGTGACCCCGAGGGACTTTTTACTCATATCGGCCATGGCCATGCTCGTGGTTATCATCTTTTCCATCATTCCCCTCAGAAGCATAGTGCGGATGAAGGTGGTGGATGCCCTCAGGAGGATAGATTAGGCATCTAACCTTTACAATTTCCGTATGGTGGTCTTCAATTTTCTGCTGGGGGTTTTCGTCGGTTTCCTTGTGGGGCTGTTCATCGGAATATTTTTGAAAAGATTCTACTCCGGGACCCGGAGCTGAGGCGGGGGAGGACAACCTCCCATCCGAACTAATGCCTCACATAAGGAAGGGTCCTGACATGCTCCCCCACCCTCAACCGTATTATGTAAATGCCCGGCGCAAGAGAAGGAAGGGAGAATTTCCAGATGCCGGGGGGACGGAATCCAGCGGAGCGAACCGCCAGAACCCTTCCGGATGGTGCCACCACATCGAATCCCACATAGGCAGGCTCCTTCATCAGCAGAACGAGCATCCCATCGGCGATCCCCACAGTGCTTTCCCCACCTTCCTCCGATACATCCACAGGGGTAAGGCGCGGATCGATGAGAGCCACGAAAATATCGTTGCCCCCATACACATACGGACCCACATCGGGAAACGAAATGGAGCTGGTATATCCTGCCACATACACATAACTGTAATCAGTTGTAAGACCCGTTCCCGCCTCCAGACCGGATCCCCCCAGAAATGTGGCCGCGACGAGGGTATCCAGATTCCCGCTCAGAGCGCCCACGAATACCTCCGCCTCTCCATCGAAGGTCCCATCCACAGCCCCGTCGGATACGGGGAAATCGCTGGAGTAGGTAATGCCCGACACATAAACCAGAGTATCCAGCAGAAGGAGGGCAAGGGCGGTATCCGCTCCCGACCCGCCGATACATATTGCACCTTCGAGACTGGATAGACTGAAGTCCAGTTTGCTCACGAAGGCCTCGGGATTTCCGGGGCATTCAGCCCCCCTCAGTGCATCATCAGGAAACAGGACGGAACTGGTGACCCCCGCCACATAGATCCCATCCGGACCTGCAACCAGCGCATCGGGAAGTTCATTGGCACTTCCCCCCAGGCATGTGGCGGCCAGCACACTGTCGAGCTCTGTGCTCAGCCTGACCACAAAGCCATCGTAGGAACCGTTGCAGGTGGGGTCATAAGAACCGGGAGTGCCTTTGAATCTGGTTCCCCATGTCTGACCGGCCATGTAAACACCGGAATCTGAGAGGGCGATTGCCCTTCCCACATCCGTCACATACTCACCCCCCACATAGGTCCCTCCGATTATGGCACCACTGCGGGCATCCAGCCTGCTGACGAAGGCGTCGCTCCCCCCGATAAGGACAGTTCCATTGCTGACCGGAAAGTCCCTCGAATTGGTATGTCCAACCACATAAACACCGCTATCTCCCACCGCTATTCCATAGGCCATATCGTTGCGGCTACCACCCAGGTATGTGCTCCAGATTACACTCCCGAGGTCCAGGTCGAGCCGCGCTACGAAGGCATCTATCCCGCCGGAGTACGAACGGGTTCCCCCTGTGGTGTACATATCGGTCGATTCCGTCCATCCCGTAATGTAAACCCCGTCATTACTGACAGAAATGTCCGTACCCATGTCGGCACCGCTTCCCCCGAAGTAGGTTCCCGCCACGAGCTGGAGCGTCGTGGCATCTATCTTCAGAACAACCACATCGCTGTCTCCCAGAATAGATGTATTGAAGCCGCCGGGAAACGACAGGGAATCCACCCCTGTGGAAGTATAGAATGTGCCCACCACATAGACATACCCCCCGCGATACGCGAGGGCCCTGGCCCACTCCTCCTGCGTGCTTCCCACCACCAGCACGGGATCGATAATCAGAGCCTCATCCCTATCATAGGGACCCACTGCAAACCGTATAACGCCGTCCTCCACCCGGTACTCCACGGGCACCTCCCTGCTCCCCTGAAACGCCCGCACCCGTCCCAGAGTCATCGAACCCAACTCCAGCACGGAACCCCTGAGAAGGACCCCTGCACCCCGAACCCTCATCCCTATATCCTGAGGCCTGGCCCCGGGGGATACGAACCACTGAAGGGAGTATGCTCCCCCACCCAGAGCCCTCACGAGCAGGTCCACCCCGGGATAAACATCCTCCATGACAACAGCTTTGAACAGAAACCCGCCGGGATCCACCCCGTCCACACCCCTGATGACCGTCCTTTCCCGTGCACCATCCGGATAGAGCTCCACCCCATCGAGATAAATACGCAGGCCATCTACTTTCACCCTGCCATCAGCGGACACGAACAGGGAACTGCCCCGACGGATGAAGAAGGAGACCGGCAGGCGCATCATCTGTGCATGCAGAAGATCGGCCCGAACCGCCAGCGAAACTACGAGCAGAACCCACGACCACCTCATAATTCCAATTTTAATGTATCAAATTACACACGGAGGGGGTCAATTAATGCAGGGCGGCACAATCCATGAAAATCAATGGAATTACCTGAACAGGATTCGCACAAGCGGGGCCCATGCCATTGGGCCGCATTACTGTAAACTTTTGCCCATGTTCCAATTCAAAACCCCGCATGGAATTGTAATTCCCGAAGAAACAAAAGGACTCAAATTCGGACACCTTACCACCAATCTGGCATTCAAACTGGCAAAGAAAGCGGGAAAGAAGCCTCCGGAGGTGGCCCTCGAAATCGCATCTGCAATAGAAAAGGACGAGAGGGTGGAGAGGGTGGAGGTGGCGGGCGGATTTGTCAACATATTTCTGAAGAAGGAGTTCCTGCGCCAGTTCCTCCTTTCCCTTCACGGGAGACTTCCCGATGCGGGATGGGAGAGCGGAAGACCCCCCACAGCGCTCCACAGGAGGGGAAACAGATACAACCTGGAATTCGTCTCCGCCAACCCCACGGGACCCCTCAATGTGGTGAATGCAAGGGCGGCCGCCATAGGGGATTCCCTGGTGAGAATCGGAAGATTTCTGGGCTACGAATCCGATGCTGAATACTATGTGAACGACGAGGGGACCCAGATAGAGATGCTCGGATGGGCTATACTCTGGCGCCTCGGATTCATCTCTCAGGAGGAACTGCCGGAAGACGCATACAGGGGCGAATATGTTAAGGACATAGCGGAGGCCCTCAGGAGCGAAGTGGAAAAGATGGTCCGGGAATCGAAGGACCTGCAGTCCATAGCATACTCCACAGGAAAGATGGGAGCGGACCACATACTCCAGAGTCAGATGAAGACCCTCCATCGCTTCCGGGTCCGCTATGACAGGATAACCCGCGAGGGCTTCATAAGGCAGTCGGAGTATCCCGTAAGAGCCCTGAGGAAACTTTCGGAAAGGGAACTCCTGTACTTCGAGGCGAAGGATGGGACCAGAAAGCCCTTCGACGAATTCCTCAAAACCGGCGAGCCATTCGAAAGACTGCTGAACAGGGATTTCTACCTCAGCCACTTCGGGGATATGGCCCTCTACCTGAAAACAACCGATTTCGGGGATGATAAAGACAGGGTAATAATTCGCTCCAGCGGATTGCCCACATACTTCTTCTGGGACATCGCATACCATTTCTACAAGATGGAAAGGGGATACGACTACATCGTGGACTTCCTGGGTCCGGACCATCACGGATACATCGGCAGGCTCAGAGCCGCCCTCAGTGCCCTCGGGTTCGATGTAAACCACTTCCATGTAGAGATAGTACAGCAGACCAATCTCCTGAAGGAAGGGAAGAAGGTCCGCATGAGCAAGAGAAAGGGACAGCTCTACACCATGGACGAACTGCTGGATGAGGTGGGGGTGGATGCCGCGAGATTCTTCTTCCTCATGCGCTCCCCATCAGCCCACCTGGACTTCGACATGACTCTGGCAAGCAGGATAGGGAAAGAGAATCCCGTCTATTATGTCCAGTATGTGCACGCAAGGGTACAGAGCATAAAGCAGCATGCGAACGGTCAGAAAATCGCATGGAGCATCGAGGATTTGAACCTGGACATTTCGGACACCGA
>JALSOK010000143.1 GCA_026986535.1 Caldifarciminota bacterium | reverse complement strand
CAGATCCCTCTTACATCTCTCTGGCAGGAGCTTTCTGGTTCGGGGAACCTTTACTTCCTCTCGTAATGTCCATTGGCAGGATCCTCGGGGTTCCTCTTCGTGTATTCTTTCCTCCCGGCTCTTATGGACTTCCCAAATCCCGGGCTCTCCACTATCTCCACGGCCATCTCCCTTAGCTTCCTCTCGCTCATCTTCCTCCTCCTTCCCCCTGGCATCTCTGCTACCTCCCTTTACACAATTTTAAGTGTATGTCCCAAGTTATGACTGCTGGCAGAGGCAAAGGGAAAACTTCCCAAAGGCAATATGTGATGAGTGTACTCGGTGTGATGGGAAAAGCTAATGCTTCTACCCTGAAAAAGACATCACCACTCAAGCCTGTATCCATGCAAAGTCCATCGCCCCAAATCAGGCTGTATGATTTTCCAATTTTGGGTACTACTGCGGAAAGTTTGTAGTTATGGAATCGATTGCAGGGATACGAGATTTCTATAGACCCTGCACCTATTGAGCAGTTCCTGATGGGTCCCCGAATCCAGGATGCGGCCCGCGTCCATCACCACTATAAGATCCGAATCCACGATTGTGGATAGTCTGTGGGTTACGATTATAGAGGTCTTGCCCCTGAGGGCTTTTGAGAGGGCATTCTTCACCTTTTCCTCGCTTTCGGCATCGAGGTTAGATGTGGGCTCATCCAGCAGTATAAGGTCGGGATTCCTCAGGATTGCCCTGGCTATGGCAAGCCTCTGCTTCTGGCCACCGGAGAGGTTGGTCCCCCCTTCGTCGAGTCGGTAGAAGTAGCCGCCGGGCAGTTTCTCTATGAATTCGTGGGCATTGGCGATTTTGCATGCTTCAACTACCCTTTCCATGGGTATATCTTCCCCCATCGTCAGATTTTCGTATATGGTGCCCTCGAATAGATATGTTTCCTGCGGAACGATGGATATTCTTCTGCGGTATGTGTATATGTCGAAGTCCCACAGGTTTTCTCCATCAACAAGGATTCCCCCCTTCCCGGGTTTGAGGAGTCCTGCCAGAAGCTCGAGGAGGGTGGTCTTTCCCGCTCCGGATGGTCCGATTATGGCCACCTTCTGCCCTTTCTTTATCTCCAGATTCAATCCTTTCAGAACGGGCTGTTTCCCGTGGGAGAACCACAGGTCCTTTATTTCTATTTTCTCCTTCAATCCTTCAAAGGGTCTGTTTCCTCCCCGGGGTTCCGGTGGAAGATTCAGCAGTTCCAGACATCTGTGATATGCCGCCACCCCCTGCTGTATGAAGTTGTTCGATCGGAATATTCTCTTCACGGGACTTATGGTGGATATGACCACCAGGAGGAATACCATGAACTGGTCGCTGGTCAGACTCTTTTCCACGAATATCAGATGACTGCTGTATATGAGAAGCATTACTATGGGAATGGCCACGAGGAACTCCGAAGACTGCTGGGCGAACTTTCCCAGGGCCTCCAGTTTCAGGGCAGAGACGAAGTACTTTCTGGAGATTCTCCTGAACCTCTCGAATTCCCTTTCAATGGTGGAGAATACCTTTATTACCTTTATGCCCCTGGAGATGGAATTGATGTATCCCGCAATCTCCCCCATGTAATAGTTGATCCTGTCCCATCTCCTCCTGAGCCTTCTGGAGACCCATCCAAGGAAG
>JALSOK010000142.1 GCA_026986535.1 Caldifarciminota bacterium | reverse complement strand
ATGAAGTACTACGATGGCCATCTGTATGTGGCGGGATACAAGAGGGACCTGATCGTCATCGATGTACAGGATGTGGCCAACCCCCGGGTGATTTCCGTGTACGATACCCCTGCCGGCTTTGGATACGGACTGGACATATACCCCCCATATCTATACCTGGCCGATGGGGGCAGGGGCCTCGTGGTCCTGGACATTACAAACCCCGCATCTCCCGTGGAAATCAATGTGATTTCGGGATACAACCTCAGGGATGTGGCCATTCAGGGGAACTATGCCTATGCTTCGCAGTACACCTATGTGCCCGAGGAATTCATCGTATTCGATATAACCGACCCGGAGAATCCGGCTCGAACAGGAGGTCTGGACATAAACGAATACCTCCCCTCGATTTCGGTTCGGGGGCAGTATGCGTACCTGCCAGCAGTCTACTCTGGACTGTACATCGTGGATATAAGCGACCCCACATCCCCATCCGTGATCAGCCATCTGGACACAGTGGGAAGCGTGTATCATATTCTGCCTCTGGGAGACACGCTTCTGGTGGCCAATGGATACATGGGATTCATGATAGTGGACGCATCGGACCCCGCAGATCCACAGGTGGAGAGCATACAGGACCTTCCCGGCCTCACAAGAAGGGTTGCCGTCAGGACCGGAAGCCCCCAGGTCTATACAGCTGACTACACCGGGGGACTCCATCTGCTCGACATAAACGATATCACCTCCCCCGTTGTGGTGTCCGAAATCCCCCTGCCGGGTCTCCAGTTCGCGGCAAAGGCCTACGGGGGCAGGGCCTACATAACGGGATATTCCGGAAAACTGCGCATTCTCGACATATCGGACATCCAAAACCCCGTCGATATTGCCCCCTGGACCCTCTTCAGCTACGACTACGACCTGGAAACCGACGGCAGTTATCTCTACACGGCCAGCAATTACCTGCGGGTAATCGATGTAAGGGACCCCACCAGTCCCGCGGAGGTGAGCACTCTGAACACCCCCGGCGATGTCTTCGCCATAAAACTTTCAGGAAACTACCTGTATATCGCAGATGGGGACAGCGGGCTGACCATAGTGGATATAACGGACCCCTATGCCCCATCCATTGTATCGACTACCAGCCTGAATGCCCATGTTCGCGGCATAGACCTCTACGGGAACTACGCCGTACTCTCCAGCACGAGCAGTGGACTGATAATCGTGGATGTCAGCAATCCCTACAATCCCTTCGTGGTGAGCACGATGGACCTGGGACTCATCTGGTCGCTCAGAGTAAATGGGAACATCGCCTATCTGGCCGCGGGAATAAGGGGCGTGTACTCCGTAGATATCTCGGACCCCCACAATCCCACCATACTCGACAGCCTCGACACGAGCGACGCCAGGTATGTGGACATCAGCGATACAGTGCTGGTCGTGGCGGATGTGGGCTCCGGTGTGAGAATCGTCAGCATATCCGACCCCGGGAATATGTACTTTACCGGAAATTACCTGACGCCGGGCCTCGTATATCGGGTCGCCCTGTACGGCGAAAACATCCTGACCCCCGATTACGAAGGGGGATTCCGCATACTGGAACCATTCCAGCCCACAGGAGTTTCCGAAGAGGCGAAGGATGTGCTCTTCTGGAGGGTCGAAAAAGGTCAGATAGTGCTCCGGGGAGAAGGCAACTACACCATATACACCGCAAATGGAAGGAAGGTAAGAGAGGGGAGATTGAACGGCAGTGGAATGCAGAGAATACTCCTGCCCGCCGGCTCTTACATACTGAAGTGGAACGAAAAGAGCACGAAATTCATCATCTACTGACGGGGTTCTCCCGTCTTTCCCTCAATCGGGATATTCCAGCGGTATCCCCCTGTAAAGGCCCAGACTGCGGGCATACTCGACAACCTCATCGTACTCCCGGCGGGCTATCCCGTACGAGAGCTCCGGATACTCCAGAGCCCTGTAGGCAGGATAGTACTGGTCCATTATGTTCACCCAGGAATGGATGGAAATCTCCCTGGCGATGAACCGGAGCACCTTCCTGGAATTGGCAATATCACCGGGAAGAACCAGGTGCCTTATCAGCAGGCCCCTGCGCGCCAGCCCATCTTCCCCTATCTCCAGATCCCCCACCTGGCGATGCATCTCCTTCAGGGCACGGGTCGCCACCTCCCAGTAATGCTTCACCCCCGAATATCGCTCCGCAACCGCAGAGTCCCCATACTTCATGTCCGGCATGTATATGTCCACTATGCCGTCGAGGAGCCGGAGGGTGGATATGGAATCGTACCCGCCTGTGTTATAGACTATGGGGAGTCTGAATCCCCTCTCCACCGCAATGTACAGAGCCTCCATGAACTGGGCAACCACATGGCTGGGCGTGACCAGATTGAGATTGTGGCATCCCATATCCTGAATTCTCAGGAAGACGCGGGCCAGGAGATGTGGAGGGGCTTCACTTCCCAGACGCAATTGACTGATTTCCCAGTTCTGACAGTAAACACACCGCATGTTGCATCCGGCGAAGAAGACAGTGCCCGAACCCCTCCATCCCCTCAGGACCCGCTCTTCTCCATGATGGGGTCCGTAGGATGAGACGAGGGCATATCTGCCCACACCACACTCCCCCACCTCCCCCTCGATGCGACGCGCCCCACATACCCGGGGACACATGTAGCACCTCTGGAGGCGGTCGAGGGCCTCCTCCACCCTTCTCCTCAACTCACCGCTCTCATACAGATTCAAATAGGAAGGGTAGAGCATCTAATCCCCGTCCTCCTCCAGATCCCTGTATGTGAATTTCTCCACCGTGTAATACCTGACCACTGTTCGGGGATCCATATACACATCGAGGGGAAGCCCCGCCTTGTGGGCCAGCTCCCGCAGGAACATCACGGGATCGGGAATCTTCTCCCACACCTGCGGAAGGAATGTGGCCCTTCCGTATGGATGCTCCAGGATGAGTCCCATATCGGGCCTGAGCCTGGAAATCAGCTCATCCAGAGAGGAGTACTCAAGAACACGGGGCTCGGACAGAACGCTTACCTCCACCTCTGTGTAGGGCCACTCCTGAAGTGTAAGGGGAGGGAATCGGGGGTCCCTGAAAGCGGCAGCGATTGCGTTGTGGTGCACATCGAGGGCCAGGGGCCTGTATGCCTCGACGCTCCCGATGCATCCCCGAAGCTCCCCATGCTGCGTAAGGGTCACGAAACTCGCCCCCCTCTCCCTGAGACGGGGAGGAACCTCCTCCAGGTCGGGCGGGGTGTAATCACCCCTGAAAGCCTTCGATATTGCAGAGTGGGCAATGTCCAGGAGAATTCTCTTCTCATCCTTCGTCAGCCTGCCCATGGCAGTTCCTCCTGCTATTTATCGTACCTGAATGCAGCATACCCCACCACCCTGCTCGCATCACCCGATGTATCGGCGCTCGTGGCATAGGCCAGCAACCGGGGGGTCCATCCCATTAAATTGGCCATCTCAACGAGGGTGGCCCACGGATGGCTGCCGCACGCCTCCGCATTCAAAATCCCCTCCGTATCACCCCGGAGGGCCATCTCTATGGTTCTGGAATCTATTGCCCTGGCTATGGAATCGGGATGATAGTGGGACAGGTCGGTGGAAACCACAATAACATCGCCGGGCTCCACCACCTTCAGGAGAAGACGGGCAACACGAAATGGATCCACGAATCCGAAGACGAGGGGAACCAGACGAAATTCATCCAGCACAAGCTGGAGGAAGGGGAGCTCCACTTCGAGGGAATGCTCCCTTATGAGGGGCTCATCGGCATCGATGAAGAGATCCGAAAGGGTAAGGATCTCCCTGACCTTGTCTTCATCCACGGGCACCAGTCCCAGAGGGGTCTTCCAGTAGGAATAGGATCCAGTGGACACCCCTTCGAAGGGGACATAATGGGACGGCCCCATCAGGAAAACCCTGACATTCTTCCCCCTGAGGGGCAACAGCTGTTTGAAGCTGTGGGCGGCAACGGGCCCGGAATAGATGTATCCGGCATGGGGAGCCACAACAGCAACGGGGGGAATCTCCGGCGGCTGTGGGACTCTGGAGAGGAAAACCTCCATCATGGAGACCAGTTCCTCCGGATCCGCCGGATAAAAGGCACCTGCCACCGCCGGCCTCCGTATCATAATACACCTCCCCTTTTACGCTTCACAGCCACACTCCCGGTATTTTCTCCCCGCACCTGTGGCAGACTCCCCGCTCTTTCCACTTCTCCTCCACATGATACCCATCTCTGTATATCAGGAGCTCGCCGCATCTGGGACAGTATGTGCTGCTGCGCTCAGGGTCCCTGACATTGCCCACATACACGAACTTGAGCCCCTCCTCCTTTCCAATCTCATAGGCCTTTATGAGGGTCCTGTGGGAGGTGATGGGTATATCCAGCATCCTGTATGCGGGATGGGCGGCAGTCACATGCCAGGGTATATTGGGATTCACACCGGCCAGAAATCTGGCAATGCCCCTCAGCTGTTCCTCATCGTCGTTATAGCCCTCTATTATGAGCGTGGTCACCTCCAGCCATATCCTGCCCCACTTCTCCCCTCCAATGTACTCTATATTCTCCAGGACCGGCTTGAGGCGGGTTCCTGTGATCCTCCTGTAGAATTCCTCAGAGAAGGCCTTCAGGTCTATGTTTACGGCATGAAGGTATGGCTCGATATAATCCCATGCGTGCTTCGTTTCGAATCCGCTGGATACGAACACATTCCTCATTCCCCTCTCCACAGCCAGCTTTGCGGTATCATGGGCATACTCTATCCAAACGGTGGGTTCGTTGTATGTGTAGGCTATCAGCTTTACGCCGTAAGCTTCCGCCGTCTCCACGATCCTCTCTGGAGGCCAGTACTCCCCGATCCACCTGTCGGGCTCCCCCGTCGCAGGATCCACATAGAACTCCCTGAACTGGCTTATCTCCCAGTTCTGACAGAACTGGCACCTGAAATTACAGCCCACAGTGCCTACGGAAAATATGGGGCTCCCGGGAAGGAAGTGATAAAGGGGCTTCTTCTCCACGGGGTCTATGTGGACAGCGGCGGCCCTTCCATAGGTCACGAGGTAGAGTTTTCCATCGAAGTTCCTCCTGACACCGCATATACCCGACTCGCCGGGTCTGATCGCACAGTAGTGATTGCATGCAAGGCACTGAACCACACCGTTCTTTAAAGGCCTGTAAAGATCGCACTCCCTTAATTTCGGACTCACCACCATGGCTACACCTCCGTTTCGTAAACTGTTAACTAATTAAATTTTACAGCAATTTGCTAAAAAGCTTCCATACCCCCTGCGAAGAGGCAAGTTTTATTCCTCGAGGGCGGACTTCAGTATGCGGTAGAACTTCTCCGGGTTGTGCAGGTACGGAAAATGCCCCCCCTCCTCGAACTCATAGACCAGATGGGGATTGACCTTTTCTATGAGCTGTTCCTTCAGAGATTCCCCAACCGTGGGGTCCCCCTTCGTATAAAAGATTATGGTGTGGATGCCCTCGGGAAAACATCTAATGTCAGGGGCATTTGCAAGGGCCTCGAGGCGGTAGTAAAGGACCCGGGGCTCCGTGGATTCAATGAACTGCTCTATTCTCCTGCGCACAGCGGGATTATTGCCGAAGTGGTCATCCCTCATACCCTTCTTAATCTGACCTTTTATAAGGGATTTGGGCAGAAATCTGAAGAGCTTTATCAACCACCTGGTACCTCCCAGGATGGCTCTTGCGGATGGGAAGGTATTCACCAGAACGAGATTCCTCACCTTCCCCGGCTCTGCCCTGGCCATGAGCTGGGCCACATACCCCCCCATGGAGGTTCCGACAACAGTGGCGGGGCCATCCAGCCGGGACAGAAGGTGCTCGGCAAACTCCTGAAGGGAGAAGGGATGGCACGGGTAGGAAACCCTCATAACCCTGTACCCATCGCGCAGAAAATACTTCCCCACCTCTTCGAAAGAACGCTCATCCCCCAGAAGGCCCGGTATGAACAGCACGGTGGATTTGCCATCCCCTTCCACCACGCTCGGGTAATTGAGGCTCTTCATTCACTTTTAAGTTTAAAGGTTTTGTACAAGCCTGAGGGCCCTCTCTACGAGGGTTATCTCCCTGGATATAAGTATGTAATCCGCCCCCGCTTCCAGCGATAACCTGACAGCATCCTCGAATCCAAACTCTTCTTCCACAGCCGACATGCGTATATCATCGGTTATCACCTTCCCCCGAAATCCCAGCCTCCCCCTGAGGAGCTCCCCCAGAATCTTCCGGGAAAGGCTGGCGGGAAACTCCCCATCAATCAGGGGAATGGACACATGGGATGCCATGATGTACCTGGCCCCGGAGGAGATGAAATAGGAAAAGGGCCTCAGATCCTCATTGAATTCCTCCCACCCATAGGGGTATATGCTCTTCTTCCTGTGGGGGTCCCCCACGCTCCTTCCCTGTCCGGCGAAGTGCTTGAAAACAACCTCCACTCCTTCCATACTGTGGGCCCTGCGGAATAGCTCTGCGGCAACGATGACCCTGTCCGGATTCCCGGAATAGGCCCTCCCCTTTCCCCCTATCACATGGTTGTCTGGATGATACAGGTCCACAACGGGAGCCAGGTTCATATTGATACCAAGGTTCCTGAGCCTGCGGGCCATCTGTCTGTAAATCTGGTACACCTTCGCATAATTGTCCGCATCATCCAGCATCCTGCCCACATCGGAAGGGGAAGGGTAGCCTTTCACCACCCAGCTGGCATACCCCCCCTCATTGTCCGTGCATACGATTCCCCCATAGTTGCTCTCGCGTATGATTCTGAAGACCCGGGGATCCTCCCCCATCCAGGAAGGGATGAACAGACCGGGAATGTGAATCGAAATCAGATACTCGAGCTCCTCCAGACTCTCGAATCCGGCGATGATCACGCCCAAAAATATAAACGAGAACCCCGACGGGTGTCGGGGAATCACTACCACCTGTAATGGGCGAATACCCTGTTGGCTTCCGCCATCTTGTGGGTGTTTTCCTTGATCTTAATGGCGGCACCCACCCCCTTCGCGGCATCCATGAGCTCATTGGCAAGACGCTCGTACATTCTCCTCTCAGAGCGCTGGCGGGCCGCCTTTATGATCCACTTGATTGCAAGGGAGATCTGCCTCTTGGGCCTGACTTCAACAGGCACCTGATAGGTGGCACCACCCACCCTCCTGGGTCTGACCTCTATCTCGGGCTTCACATTCTCTATCGCCCTCAGGAAGACCTGATAACCATCCTCTCCGGTCTTCTTCTCTATAATCTCAAGGGCTCGATAGAAAATCTTCTGGGCAACGGTCTTCTTCCCATCCCACATGAGGTTATTGATGAACTTGGAAACGAGGGTGGAATTGTATCTGGGATCCGGCTGAATTTTTCTCTCAGGTGCTCTTCTTCTTCTCATAACTCACCCCCCTACTTGGCATCCTTGGGTCTCTTTGTACCATACTTGCTTCTGCTGTTGCGCCTTCCCTCCACACCGGCGGCGTCGTACTTCCTCGCACCCCTGACGATATGGTACTTCACTCCGGGAAGGTCCTTAACACGGCCACCCCGCACCAGAACTTTGGAGTGCTCCTGGAGGTTGTGTCCCTCGCCGGGTATATAGGCTATAACCTCACGACCGTTGGATAGCTTGACTTTCGCCACCTTACGCAGAGCGGAATTGGGCTTCTTGGGTGTGGTGGTATAGACACGGATACAGGTTCCCGCTTTCTGGGGATTTCCCTCAAGAGCAGGGGACTTGCTCTTCTTCCTCCTGGGCTTTCTTCCGTGTCTGACCAGCTGATTGATCGTCGGCATTATGCCTTCCCTCCGTTTCCATAGAACTTTTCGAATTCCTCCGGTGTGTAAACGGATACGAATCTCCTGCCTTTCCTCTTCTCGAACTTTACAATACCATCGACCAGCGCAAAGAGGGTATCATCCCCGCCCCTTTTCACATTGTGGCCGGGATGGTACTTCGTTCCCCTCTGCCTGACCAGGACATATCCGGCGAGCACCTTCTGGGTGTCGCCCACCTTCACCCCAAGATACTTGGGATTACTGTCCCTTCCATTTTTAGTGGAACCACCACCCTTTTTCGTTGCCATACTGTACTCCTCCTACCAGGTTTTCAGGTGCTACAATTTTACAGTAAACGGGTGAATAAGTTTAAAGGGGCCCCTATGCAGGAACCTCCTTTCTCAGGCCAAGAGCCTCCACCACCGACAGGACCACCACGAGCACCCCCACCACCACATCGTTCAGCATGGCAGCCCTGACCGATGCGAATCCGGCGGCAAACGGGGAAACCAGTATCCATATTCCCAGGAGTGCATTGATCCAGGAAAGCTTTATGGCAGTGGACACATTATCCGTATTGACAGACCAGACAGCGAGCAGGAGAACAGCGATACCCACGAAGAAGGGGCTCCAGATGGCGGGAAGAGCACCATGCAGAGCGAAAGCCGAAACGAATTCCCAGGCACCGAGCACTGCCACCATCCACCCTGCTTTTCTCGCCATGTTTCACCTCCTTTTGAAAAAATTTTAAATCCTCCCCCGGATGAAGCACATGCCGTATAAACTTTACCGGTGTTCATGAAGATGCCCTTCGCGGGCGGGAATTTCAGGCACATTCTGGTGGAGGGATTCGTATCAAGAGCGGGGAAAATCGAGAGGGTGGGTCCCCTTCATGCCTTCGATGACGATGCTCTGGAAGAACTACTGTCTTCTGTCCTGAAAGGGGCAGAGGGGGCAGTATTGAAATTCACGGTAGAGGCGATAGAGCCGGACGAGTGCATGAATCACTCCCTGAAGAGGAGGAGTTCCATTGAGGTATTCGGCCACATCCCGGAGGAACTGAAACAGAAACTCAGGAGAGAACTGGAATATGGAGAACCGGAATATCCTGGATAGGACCCTCCGGTATGCGGAGGAGAGGGACTTCAGGGGATGGGACCCCTACGATGCACTGAACAGCCCCCTGTTGCGAATTCTGGGCATCAATTCCCTCCTGAGAATCCTCTTCATCCAGGCTTTCAGGAGGAGTCCGTTAAATCTGCGCCCCCTCTTCATGGTTCCCATGGGCCACAACCCGAAGGGTCTGGGCCTCTTCCTTTCCGCATACGCCAGACTGGGAAAGAAGGAAAAATACGAATACATCAAAGGTCTGCTGAAAAAATACGCCTCTAAGGGCTATTCCGGATATGCGTGGGGGTACAACTTCCCCTGGCAGAGCAGGGTCTTCTATGTGCCGCCGTTTACACCCACAGTGGTCAACACCGCCTTCATCGGCCACGCCCTCCTGGATGGATTCGAAATGCTGGGCGACCGCGAGGGGCTGGAGATGGCGACCAGCTCGACCAGATTCATACTCGAAGACCTGAACAGGCACGAGGAAGAAGACTTCATAATATTCTCCTACACCCCCATAGACCGCCTGAAGGTCCTAAACGCGAGCCTGCTGGGAGCATCCCTCCTGGCCAGGGTGGGAAGGCTCCTGAAAGATGAAAAGCTCCTGAATATGGCGCTGAAGGGGGGAATGCTGGCCGTCAGGATGCAGAATGAAGATGGCTCATGGTATTACGGGCTTGGAAGCAGGGCCATGAGGTACATAGACAACTTCCACACTGCCTTCAACATACTGGCCCTCATGGAAATATACAGGGCCACAGAAAACGGAGCAATAAAATCCTCCCTGGAGAAGGGATTCCGCTACTGGAGAGGCAACTTCTTCTCCCGGGACATGCTGCCGAAGTACTACCACAACCGCCTCTATCCCCTGGATATTCACTCCTACGCCACTGCCATCGTGCTCCTCTCCCGCATGGGAGAATTAGATGATGCCCGCAGATTGATAGAGACTGCCGCAAAGCGCATGTTCGACGAAAAAAGGAACCACTGGTACTTTCAGGAGCACAGGCATTACAGGATAAAAATTCCCTACATGAGGTGGTCCATCGCCTGGATGGCCTATGCCCTGAGCGTATTCCTCGATAAAATGACCGGGGACGAACGATAACCCATGCACAACTGATTAAAATACGGATTTGCAAATGACTTTCACAAATTTACATCCATTGCTCTACCATTAGAATTGTCTGCCGGTTTCCCAAAATAAATCAGGAGGTTAGATGAAATGGCAAAAGTAAGGCCCTTCTTCTGGCCCCCCACCCTCGTGGCCAGACAGCTGGGAAGTGCCCTTTACTATGCACACCTCACCAGATGGAAGAGGATACATGAATGGCTCCTCAAAAGCGGATTCAAAACCCTGCCCGTGGCATCCGGAGCCTACGGTATGGGATGCATCGGATTTCCTGCCCATCCGGTATGGGAAGTGACCCTCGCGTGCAATCTCAGATGTATTCACTGCCATGCGGCATCGGGAAAACCAGCCCCCGACGAGCTGACAACAGAGGAAGGGTACAGACTCCTGGAGGAAATAGCCCGTGTGGACGAATTCCGCATGCTGGTCATCACAGGGGGAGAGCCCCTCGTAAGGAAAGACATATTCGACCTCCTTGCATACGGAAAGAAGCTGGGATTCTCCTTCGTCATGGCCACCAACGCCACCCTGATTACCGAAGATGTGGCCCATAAGCTCAAGGAGCATGGCGTTGCAGGGGTGGCGGTCAGCATAGATTCCTACAGGAGCGAGGTCCACAACTTCATCAGGAGGAATCCGAAAGCCCTGGAACTGGCCGTCAGGGGAATAAGGAATGCGAAGAAGGCAGGCCTGGTGATTCAGGTGAACTTCACGGCCATGGGATACAACTACGAGGATCTGGAGGGCACCATAGATTTTGCAGACAGTCTGGAAGCGGACATAATGCTGGTGTACCAGCTGATTCCCGTGGGAAGGGGAAGCAAAATCAGAGATGCCACCCTGGAGCAGGAGAAGATGATGAAGCTGGCCGGAACCCTCGTGCACAAGCAGAGGGATGTAAGGACCATAGTGGAGCCCGTCACAATGCCCCAGTTCTGGCCCTACATTCTGAAGAGGGAGGGAAAAGAACCCGGAAAGCTGGCCCACACCTTCTTCCACGGGTGCACCGCCGGAAGGGGACTGGTGTACATAAAGGCCAACGGGGATGTATGGCCGTGCCCCTTCGTGGCAGTCAGCGCTGGAAATGTGAGGGAAAAACCCTTCGACGAAATATGGAGGAACTCGGAAGTCTTCAAAAAACTGCGCGATAGGAGCAATCTGAAGGGCAAATGCGGAGCATGTAAATTCAGGGAAATCTGCGGCGGATGCAGGGGAAGGGCCATGGCTCTCAGCGGCGACTATCTTGGAGAAGACCCCTACTGCTTTCTGGACATGGTCACTCCTGGATAACCCTAAGGGCAACATGGTTCATGAGGAACAGGGGCAGGAACCACAGGAGGAGATAAATCCGAACACTGACATCCATTATGAAAAAGAGGTCCCCGATTATGAGGAGCATTACCACTACTATTCCTGCAATCCACACCTTTTCTATATCCCCGCCTATGTACATGAGGGTATTGAAGACCACCAGGATGAAGGACACCACATCCAGAAAGAGCATCAAGTACTTGTAGGGCTCCACATGGATCCCCTGAACCAGCTGAAGGATGAGGAGGAATATAATCATGAAAAGGAGGAAGGAAACGAAAATCCGCCCTCTGCCCAGAGGGATACCGAGCCTGAACTTCAGGTTGTAGAACATGTATCCAACAGCAAAAGCTATCATCAACCTCAGAAGAACATGGAGCACATGACTGTTCAAAAGGAAGGTGAGGAAAACGACCATGCCCATGAGGGACAGGAGCAGGATGAATCTCCCCCGCATTGTATCCAGCCCCACCACAACCGCTTCTACCCCCGCAGTGATGCTGTATGTAAGTGAAGCGATAACGATTATCCAGTTCAACCCACCCACATCTCCCCTGAAGAAGAAATAGACGAATACAGCGGCCAGCAATAGAATCCAGACCCTGACTGCGTGGACGAATATGCTTACAATCATCTTTTACCTCCTTGAATTTTCCAAAAGTGTAAAGGTCGGATTTAAAATACCCGAAACCGGGAATGCTACCTCCATCTGACCACGGGGGGCCACTTCACCACTTCGATGCGGACCCGCGCAGTTCCCCTCCTTACCATTCCGAGTCTCCGGGCAGCAGCGTATGACAGGTCTATTATTCTTCCCCTCCTGTACGGACCCCTGTCCACTATCCTCACCTTCACGCTCCTGCCGTTGTCGAGATTGACCACCCTGACGACCGCTCCACATGGAAGGGTCTTGTGGGCGGCATACATCTTATATGTGTCGAACCTTATCCCGCAGGCGGACTTTCTCCCGTGGAACTTTCCCCCGTACCAGGATGCCACCCCCCTCTGTACGAATGTCCTGACCCCCCTGGGGAGTCTCCTTATGCTCACCTTCACCCTGTCGGATGGTCTCCATCCGATGAGCCGGGCCGACCTTCTGGACAAATTTATGAAGCGCCCCTTCGTGGGAAGGAATCGGTCTATTATTCTGACCTCCACCCACTTCCCGTTGCGCAGATTCTTCACCTTCACGAGGGTACCGAATGGAAGATAGGGATGGGCGGCCACCTGCTCATTCCTGTCGTATATCTCCCCCGATGCCGTCCTCTTCCCATTGTACTTATCAGCATAAACGGAGGCATATCCCACCTCGTAGGATGGAAAGACCAGGAGGACCCAGATGAGCATGGGCATAATTTTAGATGAGCCAGGGCTCAGTCTTCATCCTGAAGGCATATACCGTAGTCCCCCTGACCCATATCCTTCTTCACATTGGAAACGGGGAACACCACGACCCCCCTTATGCCCGTCATCCGCTCCACCCTGTCGGGGATGCCCAGTCTCCCATAAACATGACCGCTCCCCACCAGAACCACCATCTTCCTCTCAGGATGGGCTTTAAGGTAATCGGCTATGGCTTTGGCCATGCCCTCATCCCACAGGATCATCCCCCTGACCATCTTATCCAGCGGCATCCCCTCATGGCTTCCCACCATCTCTTTAAACCGCTCCACATAAGCACTGTCCGGAGGCTGAAGATCCCGGGGCATGTATCGGGTTCTGCGGAGCTGTTCGTAGGTCATATCCTTTTGTCTGACCTGCTTCCTGAACTCCGTCGGTATATTGAGGGCGACCATCGGAATCCCCTTTTCCCTGGCGAACTTCCAAATATCCCTGTAAAGGCCTATGTCGTACTTCCACCGCCTGTGCCATTCGGTTTTATAAAGGAATTCCACTTCGTGAACCTTCTTTTCGACATATCTGTCCAGCCATTCCTGATACGGCTGCTGAAACATCTCCCACCCTATCACTATACTGGTATCCCTCCTGTAGAGGGCTTTAATTACATCCAGCTGAAAATCGTGGCACTCCTTCGAGGTATGATGTTCTCCCAGGAACACGAGGCGGGCGCCGGAAATGCTGTCGATAAACTCCTCGAATCCAATTCTCTCCCCGCTCTTCAGGTCTATAAGGCAATAGGCAAGTATGATTCCCGTCATGTCCGAAGTTTAAGGCAGACAAATCTCCTAATACCGGGATGAATTCGAAGCGTGTAAAAAGGGGAGTTTTCCCCTTACTTCTCGGGCTTTATGCGGCCCCTCAGAGCCTGCTTCCTGGAGAGCTTGGGTCTCCCCAGCTCGTCCAGGTCTATCACCTTCACCACTATTTTATCGCCCACCTTGTAGAGCTGTCGGGCATCCCGCACAGGCTTCGTGTCCAGCTCCGACACATGAACGAGCCCCACCTTCCCGGGCAGTATCTCCACGAAAACCCCATAGGCCTCCACCCTGACGACAGTGCCCGTGTAGATCCTGCCCACTTCCACCTCCGCCGTAATCTCCTCTATCATCTCCCTCGCCCTGTCAACCCCCTCCTGGTCCTTTCCGTATATGAGGACCTTCCCCGTGGTGTCATCTATGTCTATGGTGGTGTCTGTCTCGTGGATGATCTTCTTTATGACCTTTCCGCTGGGCCCTATTATATCGGCTATCTTCTCTATGGGAACTGTCATCTGGGCAATCTTGGGAGCATAGCGGGAAATGTGGTCCCTGGGCTCGGGAATGACCTTCCTCATCTTATCGAGTATATCTATCCGGGCCTTCCTGGCCCTCTCGAAGGCCTGTCTTATTATATCGAGCGTCAGGCCCCTGATCTTCAGATCCAGCTGAATACCCGTGATGCCCTTTTCGGTGCCGGCCACCTTGAAATCCATGTCCCCCAGATGATCCTCCATGCCCTGAATATCCGTCAGCAGAGCATATTTGCTGTAATCCTCAAGGACCAGACCGATGGATATACCGGCAACGGGGGCCTTTATGGGAACACCGGCATCCATAAGGGCAAGAGAGCCACCTGTAACCGTGGCCATGGAAGTGGAGCCGTTGGACTGGGTTATCTCGGAGACTATTCTTATGGTGTAGGGAAATTCGTCCTCATCGGGTATGATGGGTCTGAGGGACTTTTCGGCCAGAGCACCGTGGCCTATTTCTCTTCTGGACGGACCCCTGAGGGGCTTGATATCGCCGGTGGAGAAGGGATGGAAGTTGTAGTGGAGCATAAAGCGCTTTTCCTCCCCCTCCTCGATCTCCGTGAGGATCTGCACATCCCTGGATGTTCCCAGCGTGGCTATGACCAGCGCCTGGGTCTCCCCCCTCGTGAAGAGGGCAGAACCGTGAGTCCTGGGGAGAAGTCCCACCTCGATGCTTATGGGCCTCAGGTCCTCCAGTCCCCTTCCATCGGGGCGGATTCCATGCTCCAGGATTTCCTCCCGCATTATCCGGGCCTGAAGCCTGTACAGGGCCTCCCCTATCTCCACCTCCTTCTCCGGAAACTTCCCGGAAAGCTCCTGAATAACTCTCTCTTTCAAATCATCCAGGGCCCTGTTCCTCTCGTTCTTCTCCCTGATAAACAGCGCCTTCCTGACCTCATCCGCGTACTTCTCCACCTCCCGAACGATTTCATCCTCTACAACCAGGAGAGTGGGCTCCTCCTTGGGCTTTCCAGCCTCCTCCACCAGCTTCTTCTGAAAGCGAATGGTCTCTTCAATGTACGGAAGGGCAAACTCTATGGCCTGGAGGACGGTTTCTTCCGGAATCTGCTTCCCCTCGAACTCTATCATGTGGACTTTCCCATCCTCCGTTCCCACCAGGAGGAGTTCGAATTCACTCTGCTCCAGCTGATTATTGGTGGGATTGATGATGAATTGCTCCCCCACCTTTCCCACCACCACAGCTCCTATGGGGCCTTCGAAGGGAATTTCGGATATGGAAAGGGCGGCGCTGGCACCTATGATTGCGGGAACCAGGGGTTCGTTTTCATTATCGTAGGAAAGCATGAGGGCCACCACTTCCACATCGTCCATCATACCCCTGGGAAACATGGGTCTGAGGGAGCGGTCTATCGCACGGGATATAAGTATCTCCCTGTCGGAGGGTCTTCCCTCCCTCTTTATGAAACCACCGGGAATCTTACCTGCGGAGTACGCCCCCTCCCTGTATTCCACCAGAAGGGGCATGAAGTCCCTCTTCTCCTCGGACTTCTTCCAGACGACACTGACCAGAACGACAGTATCAGCATAGCGGACCAGAACGGTGCCGCTGGCCAGCTGTCCTATTCTTCCCGTCTCTAAGATTAAGTTCCGCCCCCCTATCTCCAGTTCAACACTCTTTGCATCCATCATATACCCCTGATGCCCAGAGCCCTGATGAGCTGCTGGTATTTCTGGTAGTCTTCCCTCTTGAGGTACTTGAGGAGTCTCTTGCGCTTGCTGACCAGCTTCTGAAGTCCGTACCTGGTGTGAATGTCCTTCCTGTGCTGCTTCAAATGCTCCGTCAGATACTTGATTCTCTCGGTAAGAATAGCCACCTGCACCTCCACGGATCCAGTATCCTTATCGTGCAACTGGTATTTCTTTATGATTTCGGCCTTCTGCTCCTTGCTCAATGCCATGGCGAAAAGTATAATGCACCGCAATGAGGCGAATTGGGGAAATCGACTTCTGAAAAAGGCGCGAACGGAAACGGACATCTATGAATCCACAGGCCCATTAAACTTTTCCCATGAGAGGCCGCTTTACTATCAAAAAATCGCTCAATTTCGAAGGAATCGGTCTTCATACGGGAAAGCCCTCCCGCATCACGGTTCATCCAGCACAGGGAGGGGAGGGAATAGTATTCAGGAAAGGGGATGTGGAAATTCCTGCCCGCTACGAGTTCGTATCACAGACCAGCAGGAGGACTGTTCTCGAAAAAGACGGTGTCCGCATAGAGACCGTGGAGCACCTGCTCTCTGCCATGTACGGTCTGGGGATAACGGATGCCCTCGTGGAGGTGGAGGGGGAGGAAATACCCGCCATGGATGGCTCCTCCCTCCCATTCGCAGAGGCATTTTACGAGAATCTCGTAAAGCAGGAAGGGGAGATTCAACCCTACAGGCTCATGCTCCCGGAAAAGGTGGAGAAGGATGGAAGAAGGGTGGAAGCCTTTCCCTCAGACGAACTCACGGTTTCGACAGCCATCCGATACCAGCACCCCTTCATACCCTCCCAGTTTCTGGAGCTGACCATCACCCCCGAAACATACCTGAGGGAAATAGCCCCGGCCCGCACCTATGCCTTTGAGGAAGAGGTGGAAGAGCTCAGGAAAAGGGGTCTGGCCGCGGGCGGCTCCCTGGAGAATGCTCTGGTCATTTCGAAAAATGGATACATGAACGAACCCCGATTCCCCGACGAGCCGGTGAGGCATAAGATTCTGGACCTTCTGGGGGACCTGGCCCTTCTGGGACGGCCATTCGTGGGCAGAATCATGGCCCTGGCTCCGGGGCACGAGATACATGTGGAATTCGTGAGGAAGCTGGCGGAAGAGGGGGCAGGGGGGCCCGTGGTGGAACTGGACGAAATAAAGCGGCTCATTCCCCACAGGTACCCATTCCTTCTGGTGGACCGGATAATACACATGGACGAGAAGAGGGCTGTCGGAATAAAGCAGGTTACCGCCAACGAGGAGTTCTTTCAGGGCCACTTTCCCCATTATCCAGTTATGCCTGGAGTCCTGATAGTGGAAGCCATAGCGCAGGTGGGAGCAGTGGCCTTCTTCAAAAAGTTCGGAGGGGATGGGAAGATGGCCTTTTTCGCGGGAATAGATGAGGTGCGCTTTAAGAGGCAGGTGAAACCGGGAGACACCCTGGTGCTCCACATAAGGCTTCTGAGAAAGTCGAGCCGTATGGTGAAAATGGAGGGGAAGGCCGTGGTGCAGGGCCAGCCGGTGGCATCGGGCATATTTACAGCCATAATAGCAGACATACGATGAAAGGGACAGGCAGGGGGAAAAAGGATGCGGCAGTGATAGTACCGCTTTTGAACGGGGAGAGCATACTGTTTATAAAACGCAGCCGTAAACTGAGGCATCACTCCGGGGAGATATCCTTCCCCGGCGGACAGCTGGAAGAGGGGGAGGACTTCGTGAAAGCGGCCCTGAGGGAAACCCGGGAGGAGCTGGGGGTGGAGCCGGAGAGCATAGAGATAATAGACAGACTTCCCGGCGTCATTACCCTGCGCACCAATTACCATGTGGTTCCATTCCTGGCCAGACTGAAATCCACGAATTTGAAACCCAACCCGGACGAGGTGGAGGATGTAATCGTTTACAGAATCCGGGATTTAATGGAAGTGGAGAGGTGCATAATACCGGGCTTCTACTACATATACCCCATGCCCCGCGGTGTTATATGGGGAGCCACAGCCCGCATCCTTCACAACCTGCTCCAGAAGATGGATAAGTCCCGCTCCAGAGCCGGATAGTTGCCGAAAGATAGGGCCGCGCAAATCGTGGACCTGCATGGGAGAAATGCCGATTACTTTATACTTTTGAGTATCATGTCAGACGGGCATTTCCGCTTCTGTAAATTCCTGGAGGAATCGGAACTCCAATGGATGGAGAAAATCCTGGAAAAATTCTACAGTCAGGGCGGGGAAGAGCCTGTAATTCTCATGAAAACGGACGAGGAAAACAAGTGCCACAGGGTGGGAATAGCGGCAAAGGACTGGCCCGGCATCGTCGAAGCAGTGACGGGCGTTTACCACGATGAAGGATTTAACCTGCACTCCCTGTACGCAGACACGCTGGGGGAGAACAGGGAGGTGGCCATACTGTACGCAAGGATAACGGATATACCGGAGGAGGAACTGAAAAAACTGAAGGAAAGAGAGCAGGATATTATGGACACCCTCCAGTTCGCGGCCAGGGGAAACCTTCCCGTGAGGAAGCTCGTTGGCATATCATCATCCAAAATTCAGATTTTCAAGAGGCTGAGGGACATGCTCAACAACCCCGAAATAAGGAAGAGGGTCAAATATCCCCTCACGAAAGAGGACTACGAAAACATAACTTCGGAGGAGGGGGAGCTGTTCAAGTTCACATTCTCCAGGTCCACAGAGTACCTGAGGGACAGGGATGAGTGGACCCTCATCAACATCATACTGGATTCCTACTGGGTTCAGAAAGCCTTCCTGAGGGACAAAAAGTCCACCCATGTGGCGATACACCAGTTCACCACCCGCAGGGGTGAGAAGCTTACGGGCATCACGGTGGCCGGAGAGGCGAAGGTGGTGGACCTGGGAAGGGTGCTTCAGATCCTGTATAACATCGTGCCCAACCTGGTCCTCAAGTTCTCCAAGTACTTCGTGACCCGCGAGGGGGCCCAGGTGGTGAGGGTGGAGGTTACCACCAAAGAGAACGAATTTTTGAGCGAAATTCAGAAGAAGAACATCTCATCGAGCATCAAAGCCCGAATCTCCAGCCTTCAGAGGATACAGAGCTTTCTGGAACAGATGGGGCCGGGGGCAGAAGTCCACTGGCGCATCATAGCTCCCCGCATAGCAGAGGAAGCCGCCATCTCCGGAAAGCCCCAGATGCTCCTCATGCTACGCTCCTACGACATGGTCAACCTCATCTACGATCTATTCGTGGCCCTTCCGGAAAGCCTTTACGGTAAGAGCGTGAATATAGTGCGCTCCTTCACCGACGGAAAGGAACACGGCCTGCTCATGAAGGTCCACAATCCCCAGTTCAGGAAAGTGAAAACCGCAGAGGGAAGGGAGGCACTGGTCATCTCCATGCGGCTCAACATAAGTCCGCTGAACATCACCAGCGAAAAGGAAATATACCGGGGAATAAGAAACGCTCTGGAGAAGGCCCTGGGGACAGGGGTCAGGGATTTCGATGAGGGTCTGCGGAATATCAATATGGCAAAGCTGGACAGGGTCATGAAGATCGTGAGGGACCATGTGCCGGAAAACGACCTGAAAAAGCTCTTCTACCTGTACGATGAGGTTCTCCGTCTGGAGCTGGAGCCCGAGGAAATAGCCGGTGAGATAAAGCAGGCCTACGAAATCGTCAGAACCTACTTAGAAAATCAGGAAACTGTCCCCACCATTCAGGTGATACCCTGCGGAGAGAAATTCCACTGTGTATTCGCCATAGACCACGACACCGCTGTCAACTATCTGATACAGCCCCTGACGGAAGAGGCCCGCAAGGAATTCAAGAAAAAGTACCCCACATACCATACCACCACCACTCTGGAGGTCCTGGGCAGGAGCCTCAGCATAGTGCGATTCAGGGATATGAAAGAAGCGGAATTATTCGCAGAAAACCTGAACATGGCGGAAGAGGAGCTGAACATAAAGAGGAAGGAAGTCAGCTCCCAGGAATAACCCTTAAAATCGAAAAAGGAGGTGGATCATGAAGGTTACTTTGAGCGTCATAAAAGCAGATGTGGGAGGATATGTGGGACACTCCGCAACCCACCCAAAACTGATAGAAGCCACAGAAAAAGTACTGCAGGAAGCCAAAGACAAAGGGCTTCTCATAGACTTCTTCGTGGGGAAGGTGGGGGATGACATAAACCTGATCATGACCCACAGGCTGGGCGTGGACAATCAGGAAATCCACAAACTGGCGTGGGATGCGTTTCTGGCCGCCACGGAAGTGGCCAAAGAACTTAAACTGTACGGTGCCGGCCAGGACCTGCTGTCCGACACATTCAGCGGAAATGTGAAGGGGATGGGACCGGGAGTTGCCGAGATGGAGTTCGAGGAAAGGCCCTCCGAGCCCGTAATCGTCTTCATGGCCGACAAGACCTCCCCCAGCGCATGGAACCTTCCCCTCTACGAAATGTTCGCCAATCCGATGAATACTTCCGGTCTGGTCATAGACCCGAAGATGCACGAAGGATTCACCTTCGAGGTGCTGGAGCTGAAGACCGGAGAGACCTTCCTCATACCCACTCCAGAAGGCCTGTACGACCTGCTGGCCCTCCTGGGAAGCATAACCCGGTATGTGGTAACCCGGGTATTCAGGAGGAAGGATGGGGAAATTGCCGCCGCCGCCTCCTCCCAGAGGCTGTCCCTCATCGCCGGCAAGTATGTGGGGAAGGACGACCCAGTGATGATAGTTCGCTCCCAGAGCGGATTTCCCGCTGTGGGAGAAATACTGGAGCCCTTTGCGAAGCCCTTCTATGTAGAGGGCTGGATGAGGGGAAGCCATATGGGACCCCTTATGCCCGTTCCCATGCACATGGCCAATGTTTCCCGATTCGATGGGCCTCCCAGGGTGGTGGCACTGGGCTTCCAGCTGGCCAACGGCCAGCTCATAGGACCCAGAGACCTCTTCGACGACCCCGCCTACGAGCCCGTCCGCCACGAAATACACAAAATGGCCAACATCATGAGGCGCATGGGGATATTCGAGCCCTCCAGGCTCCCGGAGGATGAGATGGAATACACCGCCCTGCCCCAGATCATAGAGAAGGTGAAGGGATACACTCAGGAAATCAAGGGGGACTTCGAGCACGACTGAAACCGCTGGGGGGCTACCCCTCCCCCCTATGTGGAACCACACGGCTGATTCTAACACCTGAAAATTCCAGAACCTCCACCCGGTGTCCCTCCTCCCCAAGGTGGGAAAGGTCCCCGTAGATGAGGAAGAATCCACCATCCTTCAGGAATTTTGCAAGATAACGCACCACCTCCTCGCTCCGCCCCACAGCCCTAGCAGTTATGACATCCACCCTTTCCGGAAGACGCAGATTCCTGTAATCACTGTTGACCACCTCCACATTCTCCAGCCCCAGCAGATATTTGATGTGATTCAGGAAGGCCGCCTTCTTCCTGCTGCGCTCCACCAGATATGCCCTTATATCGGGCCTCTCCACAGCAACCGGTATCATGGGAAATCCTCCCCCCGAGCCCACATCCAGGACCAGCGCCCCATGGGGAATCAGGTCCTTTATATAGAGGCTCTCCCTTATGAGGCGCTCTATGTCCGCGGAGGAAGATGTCAGGTGGAGGACCCTGTTGTACTTCTCAATCTCCTTCCGATAGGATGTAATCCACGATCTTCGATGTGGCATCTTCTATCCTCATCTTCATTATAGACCTCTTGAACTCCTCCCTCCTCTCCAGAAGCTCCACCGTCATCTTCTTGAGGACATCGATGGAAAAGTGCTTTTCCTCCAGCAGAAGGCCTCCCCCCCTGCTGACCACAGAGAGGGCATTGTGGTACTGGTGGTCATCCTTCGCATAGGGATAGGGAATGTAAAGGGCGGGTATGCGGAAGTGGAGGAGCTCCGCTATGGTACTGCCTCCGGCCCTGGCGATGGCCACATCCGAAGCAAGATACACAAGGCTCATATCCTCGAAGAACTGGAAGACCTTTGCATTCCTCGGAATCTCTATCTTGTTCCAGACATAGCGGTACAGCCTTCCCGCTATGATTATGAACTCGTAATCCTTCAACTCCCGCGCCAGCTCTATCCCCGACAGAACCAGCCTCCTGGCCCCCTGACTGCCCCCAACGATGAGGATTACCTTCTTATTCCTCGGAATCTTCAGAATCTCCCTTGCCTGCTGTTTGGTGAGCCTCTCATACCTTCGAACGGGACCACCGGTATATACCAGATTCCCCTTCAGATATCTTCGGGCCTCCTCGAACTCGAGGAATACCGCCCTGGCCCCCGGAGAGAACATGCGGGTAACCCTGCCGGGAACCGCATTGAGCTCCACTATGTAGTACTTCTTCCCCATGAGGCGGGCCCACATGAGGGCGGGAAAGGACGCATAGGAGCCAAAAGCCAGAACCCTGTCGGCCCTGCTCACCCTTCTCCAGATGCGGAGCATGGCGCTGAGGATGGAGAGTCTGCCCCTTCCCCTGTAAATCCTGGGCCTGAACTCCTCCACAGAGCGGAACATCACCTTCGGCCCAACGATTACCATTTCGTACGGAATCTCCCTCTCCCGCAGTTCCTGGGCAACCGCTATGGCGGGGGCGATATGCCCTCCGGTTCCTCCCGTCACGATCATCACCCTATCCATAGCTCTCTTCCTCCGAAGGAAAGAGGCCCTCCCTCACATCCTCCACGAACCTCCTTACGGCATCGAGAAAGATGGAATACCCATCCACATACTGCCGGACGAACTTCAGCTTCATCCCGGACAGTCCCACGATGTCATGAAACACCAGGACCTGCCCATCCACATGGGGACCCGCACCGATGCCTATGGTGGGGACGGACACGCTTTCGGTTATCGTGCGGGCCATATCCACAGGGACCTTCTCCAGAACTATGGCAAAGGCTCCGGCCGCCTCGAGGGCCTTTGCCAGTTCCACCATGTTTTCATCCCTGACCAGCCTATAGCCCCCGAGCTGGTGCACCCTCTGGGGCATGAGGCCTATATGGCCCATAACCGGAATTCCAAAGGATGTGAGCCTCTCCACCAGCTCCACCACCTCCATCCCCCCCTCCACCTTCACCGCATGGGCACCCCCCTCCTTCATGAACCTCACTGCACTGCTGATCCCCTCTGAAATGGAAACCTGATAGGAGCCGAACGGCATATCCCCCACCACGAGAGCCCTGCTGACAGCCCGGGAGACCATGCGGGTGTGATAAATCATTTCGTCCATCGTAATGGGGATGGTGCTATCGTTTCCCTGCATCACCATGGAGGCAGAATCTCCCACCAGGATGATGTCCACACCCCCCTCATCCAGAATCTTTGCGGTGATGTAGTCGTAGGCTGTAAGGGAGGTGATTTTCTCCCTGCCCTTTTTTGCAATTATATCGGGAACGGTTATCCGCTTCATGATGCTCCCCCCATACCGGTTATGGCAGCCCCCAGGAGGGCAAGGAGATTCAGGAGAGCAGCGGCGGTTATGGATATCCTCGAGGAGAGGATATAGACCAGAATGGGGAACAGGCCCAGCAGGTAATGTATTATGGAATTAGAAGAGCCCATGAGCACCATAAGCCCTCCCACCATAACCTGAAAGAAGTATAGCAGGTTCAGGTAAAGGAAGTATGTCCTTGCATCGCTCCTGCGGCGGGACAGGAATAGAAGGACCCCATACCCTAATATTAGAAGCACGCCGACGAATTTATGGACCATCTCCATGACAGTAATTTTATGGTCGCCCTACATTCCCAGAAGAATATGCTTCAGGTGCCTCACGGCAGGGAAAAAGGCGGCGGATAGGACTATGAAGTTCACGAGGGCCGCCTTTCCCGGTCCAATGCGCTTCGTAAGGGGAATGAGGAGAAGGGGGACTGCGGTGAATATGTAGTAGGGGAAGAAATCCACGAATGTGAACAGCAGAAGAATGAATCCCACGGAGAAGTGGAGCAGGTAGATATAATCGGCATACCTCTTGTAGCGAAGGAGGTCCTCCTCCCTCATCAGGGCCCCCACCATCACAACCCAGTAAGCGATTACTGTAATGTAACCTATGAACTTATAGGCGTAGAAGATGTAAATTGCCCACATGGTGAAATTTTACGGAAAACTCACCCGATCCACCCCCACCCATGCCTTTAAAGTTATCAACATGTTCGAAAACAAATATTTGGGAATTGCAGTCAGTTTATGGTCCATCGTAATTCTTGGTGTTCTAATAGCGGGAATATTCACCGGAAACGGGTCCCTCTACAGGCTGGCATTCCTCCTCCTTGGAATGACATTTTCCCTCATCGTATTCGAAAAGGGAAGGGAATTCGGTTTCGACACAGTAAGGGGAAGATTCTTCCTCATAGCCGTACCCGTCGGTCTAATAATCGGTCTGGCCGTCGCACTGGAGAATCCGGTACTGCACCTGATCTTCCGCATCTTAATGTTGACTGCGCTGATATTCATGTTCTACAACCTGAAGTTCCGGCTCGGTGCTCCCCTGAAGGGCTCCCACCTGACCATATCCACCCTCCTGGGAATAATGACCCTCATCCTGATGGCGGCCATAATGCATCAGGCACCCCTCAGAAACTGGTTTACAATCTCCATGGCCGCGATAGACACCGTCTCCCTTATACTCATCATTCTGAATCTGACCATGTACATGGGAGGAGAAATCGCTAAGGAGTGGCTCTTCAGGTCCGTGAGCATAATCGTCCTCATAATGGGGGACATAGCCTATCTCCTGAACATAAAGAGCACTCTGGGCTTCAGGCTGGAGCTGCTCCTGTGGTTCCTCCCCTTCTTCCTGATGGGCAATGTTCTGATTTATGCTGAATAAGGCGGTTTCCCGCCTTTAAAATTCCCGCATGGAATTGCTCAAAGGAAAGCCCGTTGCCCAGAGGCTTTATCAGGAGATAAAGGAGAAATTCTCCCATTTAAAGCCCCATGTGGCGATAGTGGTGGCCACGAAGGATGAAAGCTCCCTCACATATCTGCGGTCCAAAGTCAGGAGGATGAACAAGTACGGCATAGAGGTGGAGGTGCTACAGCTGGATGAGAATATTCCCCAGGAGCAGTTCCTGAATCACATAAGGAGGCTCAACGACGAGGAGTCCATAGACGGCATATTCGTGGAGATGCCGCTTCCCCCGCAGATTGACCCCTATGCGGTGGCATCCACCATCTGCCCGAAGAAGGACATCGAGGGCATCTCCCCCTGGAATCTGGGCAAAATCTACTACGGAAGGGAGGAAATCGCTCCCAGCACCGCTTCCGCCGTAATACAAATCCTCGAACACTACAAAGTGGAGATCAAAGGAAAGAGGGCCGTGGTGATGGGAAGGAGCGTCGTGGTGGGCAAGCCGGTGGCCATGATGCTCACAAACAGGCACGCCACCACAACAGTTATCCACTCCAGAACGCCCAATCCGGAGGAAATCACCCGACAGGCGGACATACTGGTGGTGGCCATAGGAAGGGCAAAGCATGTCAAAAGGCACATGGTGAAAGAAGGGGCAGTAATAGTGGATGTGGGAATAAATGTGGTGGGGGATTCCATAGTGGGAGATGTGGACTGCGAGGATGTTCGTGATGTAGCATCGGCAATAACTCCCGTTCCCGGAGGAGTGGGGACTGTTACCACTGCCATAACCCTTTACAGGGCCTTTTACATGAAGTGGCTCAGGGAAAAAGGTGAGCTGTAAGTATAATGAGGGACCTGCTGGGTCTGATTAAACTCAGGTGGAAGTACTACCTGCTGGGGGCAATCGCCCTCCTCATCGTGGACGGTCTTCAGCTGATCATCCCCATGGTGGTGGGGAGGGTCATAGACCGCATAGCCACCTTCCAGATTACCGCGCACCAGCTCTTCGAATACTTCCTCCTGCTTGCAGGACTGGGATTCATTATAGCCGTCATAAGGTTCTTCTGGAGATGGTTCATCATCAAGCCCGCCAGGGAGATACAGAGGGACCTGAGGCAGGAGATATACCGCCACCTGCTGTATCTGGATGTGGAAGTCTTTCACCGCATGAAAGCGGGGGACATCATGGCAAAGGCCACCAACGACCTCGAGGCGGTCCGGATGGCCATAAGCTTTGGCCTGATAGCCATAAGCGACACGATAATATACACCACCTTTGCACTGGTGGCCATGCTCTCCATATCCCCCCGCCTCACCCTCATAACGATGACCCCCCTCCTGGCCATAGCCCCTGCCTCCCTCTTCTTCGGAAGGGCAATCCACAGGAGATTCCGCAGAGTGCAGGACCTCTTCGGCAGGCTCTCGGAATTCGTCAGGGAAACCCTGGAGGGGATCCATGTGGTGAAGGCATTCGCAAAGGAGGACGAGTTTTCCCATCAATTCAGAAGACTGAACGACACCTACCTGAGAGCCAACATAGACCTGGTGAAGGTGTGGGGGGCCTTCTTTCCCCTCATAACCATGCTCTCCGGATTTTCCATTGCCATACTGCTGCTGTGGGGAGGAATCTCCACCATTGAAATGGGAATATCCATCGGCCAGTTCGTGGCCTTCCTCACATACCTCAACATGCTGGTGTGGCCCATGATGGGAATAGGCTGGAGCGTCAACATATTCCAGAGGGGAAGTGCCTCCTACAGGAGGATCAGGGAGCTCCTCTCCACTCCCCCGAAGGAGTACGGAGGAAGGCACAGGGGAAAGGTAAGGGGAAATGTGAGGTTCCACCACCTCCACTTCTCCTACGATGGAAAGATAAAAGTCCTGAAGGACATTTCCTTCGAGGTGGAAGAGGGGCAGAGCGTGGGGATTCTGGGACGGATAGGCTCTGGAAAGAGCACCCTCGTGAAGCTCCTTCTGCGCCTGTACGAACCTCCCCGTGGTACCATATTCGTGGACGGGGTGGATATCAGGGAATGGGACCTGAGAAATCTGAGGGAGGGAATGGCCTATGTGCCGCAGGAAAGCTTCCTCTTTTCCATGACCATAAGGGAGAACCTCCTCTTCGGCAATCCCGATGCCACAGAGGATGAAATCATAGAGGCGTGCAAAATCGCCGATGTATGGAAGGACATCGAGCGCATGCCCGAC
>JALSOK010000141.1 GCA_026986535.1 Caldifarciminota bacterium | reverse complement strand
CATCCGGATTTTCCCCATTCGGAAAGATGGTCATCATTGCAGACATGATTCTCGGAAAGGCGGGAATCCTCACATTCGTCTATTCGCTCATCAATATCAGGAGACAGAAAGTCAGAAATCCCCGGGGCAGAATCATGATAGGTTAATCACCTCCTCGCACCGAAGATAACGCTGGTCATAAATTCTATCCAGACGCCGTATACAGCTGAGAGGGCAATGGAAAGGATGAATAAGGTCGTGCCCTCCCGAAGAAGGAGGATGGAAACGGGAGGGGCAAAGAGCACGCCCATTATAACGCCATGAGTCCACCATGCAAGCCTCAGGCGGGATATCCCTATGGCAAATCCCAGCAGAAACCTCTCAAGGCCGACGCTCACTGCAGTCCAGTTCTCCAGTTCGGCCAAGTGAACCAGTCCCATCCAGCATACAAATCCCACTATAAGACCGAACACACTGGACAGGTACAATCTCCTGATAAGACCCCTCCCGTGCATTCAGGGGAATTTTAAAGTAGAAGGGACATTTTTTCATGAAAAACGGTGCACATGCAGTCAAGTTCCAGAGCTATTTTCACAAAATCCATTTTGATCCAGACAGTAGAAAAGTGCTCTAAAAACTCAAAATTTAACTACCCGCTCCGAAGGTATTGGGCTTTATCATTTCCCCCATCCGGGATATGAAAATACTGGTGATTGGTCTGGGCCGTTTCGGTAAATCCTTTGCCATAAAGGCAGCCCGATACGGGGGAGAGGTGGTGGCAGTTGATATAGACGAAAAACTGGTGGAGGATGTGGAACCATTCGTGACCGATGCAAAGATCCTGGATGCAACCGATATGAATGCCCTCAAAGAGCTGGATCCGGCCTCTTTCGACCACATCGTGGTGAGCATAGGGGAAAACCTCACGGCCAGCATTCTGGCTGTGGTAAATCTCAAAGAACTCGGAATAGAGCATATCATAGCCAAGGCAAACAGCGAAATCCACGCGAAGGTCCTGGAGAGAATCGGGGCAGACGAAATCATCTATCCGGAAGACGAAAGTGCCGAAAGGCTCGCCATGAAACTCACCCATAAGGGGATGCTGGAATACTTCGAAATATTCAAGGACCTGTCGGTAGCGGAAGTGGAGCCTCCCGCGGATGTTACGGGCAAATCCCTTAAAGATTCGAGAATCAGGAACAGGTACAATGTGTATGTTATTGCCATAAGGAGGAATGGAGAACTGCTGACCCTCCCCGGTCCCGACGAGGTGATACACGAAAACGATACCCTGGTCATAATGGGCCGTCCAGAAGATGTGGAGAAGGTAAGAAGATGATGCTCCTCATTCCATACCTTATCGGGGGAAGTCTTCCGGAGGGAGAGATTCTGGAGTATCAGGCCCGATTTGGATTCTTCACCATCGGAAAGATAAGCCTCGAAAACCTCGGACTGGAGTACATGGAGGGTAAACCGGTCTATCACCTCAGGCTGTTCGCAAAGGGAGGGGCTCTGGGAATCAGACTGTACGAGGATTTTCACACATGGGTGGACACAGCCACTTTTGCCACGGTCAAATTTCACAAAGTGCAGGACGAACCGGGATGGAAGTACGATGTGGTGATAATTTACAGGAACGATACCGCCTACTACCGGGGGACGAAGAATGGGAAACCCCTGAACCTGAAGTACAGGGTGCCGAAAGGGGCGATGGACCTGGTCGGGATGATTTACTACATTCGAAGGGCAGGAATAGGTCCAGGCGACACCATAATGGTCCCCTACCACATGGACGGATTTTCGGGAACGGCCAGAATATTCGTAAAGGGGGTGAAGAAGTGCTCATGGATTCTGCAGAAGAATGATACCTGCTATTCCATAGCCCCCACAGTTCCCGTGGACAGGGGAAAAGCCAGAGAAGTGCTGAGCAGAGGCGGGGAGCTCCTTATATCGGCAAAATATTTGATACCTGTAAGGATAAAAGTGGGCCTCAAGGTGGGAAGCATCGCGGGGACAATCCAGAGGATAAGAACAAAAGAATAGTCAGATCACTTCCCCCGCCGCCCACTCCTCCAGCCGGCGAATCTCCTTCAGGGAGAATACCGGGCCATCCACGCACACATACTTATCCCCCACCCGGCAGTGGCCACACAGCCCCACACCGCACTTCATGTGATTCTCCAGCGTGAGGAATATTCTGTCGGATTCCATTCCCAGCTTCTCCAGCATTTCGCTGGCAAACTTCATCATTATTGGTGGACCGGCGACGACGGCATAGTCATGAGAAGAAACGATTTCCTCATCTAAAAGGGTGGTCACCACCCCCACATGTCCATCCCACTCCTCCGATGCCCTATCAACTGTAAGGAGAACTTCTTTCCCCTCTCTCTTCCATCTGTCGTATCTGTCCCTGTAGAGGAGAAACCGGGAACTCCTCGCACCATAAACGAGGGTGGCTTTATTCAGTTGCTCAAAAGCCATCAGAACAGGAGCAAGCCCAAGACCACCGATAACGAAGAGAACTCTGCCATCTCGCAATAAGTCCATGGGCCATGGCCTTCCATAAGGTCCCCTGACGCCTATTTTATCCCCCACATTCATCTGAAAGAGAGCGGATGTAACCTTCCCCACTCTCGCTATGGTGAGGGCTATTTCCTCATCACCGGTCCATGCCACGGATATGGGTATCTCCCACAGCCTTCCGGGAAAGAGCATGACGAACTGGCCGGGGAGCACCTGTGCACTCCTATCGTAGCGTATTACAAAGGTCTTAATATCCGGAGCCTCATCGACAATGCTTACTATCCTGGCGGGCAGGGGCACATTTACAAAATTCAAGTGGAGTTTCATACTCATTCACCTCCCAGAGTCTTCTCAAGATAAGCATCCATCGCTGCATATCCGATGCATGTCGTCGAGCATCTGCCGCATCCGGTGCAAAACCCTATACCCAGTTTGCATTCATACCTGAATCCCATCATCTCCTTCATCGTGGGCCTGAGGGATGCCCCCTTCGCAAGCCTGTGATATCCCGAAAGCAGACAGGCATCCTGCTCCCTGACGACGACATTAAGGCCGGCCGGCTGTCTCTCGTTGTAGCAGGTACATGTGGGACACAGCCATATACATCCACCACATGAAAAGCACCTGTCGGAGAGAAAATCTCTGACGGGGGAAGGGACTGGATAGCGGAGCTTCGTCCTGTCGTAGAGGGGAAACCTCTCCAGGACTTTCTTCCTCCACTCCTCCAGACGGCCCGCATCAGCATCCGGATAATCCCGCAGAAGCTCCCTGGCCGCATCGCTCCCCGCCTCCGCATACCAGAGCCCCTCCACGGGGTATAACTGTATATCGAAACCCTTTCCGGCAAAGGGACCCGCGCCCATCGTCCTGCAGAAGGAGTTTTCGCATGGCCGGGTGCATGCCACGCTTATCACAAAGAGGTCTTTCCTCCTCTTTTCATAATGCTTATCCCTGAAGAGCCTCTCCAGATAGAAGGCATCCGTGTATGCCAGGGCAGTTGCGTCGCAGGGCCTGGCACCGAAGAATGCAATTTTCCCGTAGGTATGGAAGATGGGCCGATAATCTGCGGTGTCGAATACGGGTTCGGTCGATGGCAACACGATTTCCCTCAGAAAAGGGAAAAGGTAATTGGGGAAGTCCTCAGGCCACCTTTCGGGGATACCCTGCCGGGGAATCCAGTCACCAAATTCGTTCTTCGCCGGATGAAGCACAGTATAACCCATCCCCTCCAGATTCCTCAGCACATCCCTCACCTGCTCCCATGTAAGGCGCTTAAGCATTTCTCTCCACCTTTTCTATCCTGACAGCCGAAACCTTCAATTCGGGTATGAGGGCTATGGGGTCCAGGACATTGATGGTCAGCAGGTTTATGGGGGCTTCCTCGAAGTGGAAGGTGGAAAAGACCACACCCCTGGACACCGTATCCGTCACCAGAGCCTTCGCCTCCACACATCCCCTTCTGGAGCACACCCGTATCCGGTCCCCGGTTCTCACGCCCAGGGTCCGGGCATCCTCGGGGTTGATTTCCACGAAGGGCTCGGGCACTTCCCTCTCCAGATAATGAATACGGCGGGACATACTGCCCGTATGCCAGTGCACCCCCACCCTACCCGTCGTAAGGTAAAAGGGGTACTCCTCATCCGGAAGTTCGGGTGGGTCCACATGCCTGACGGGGAAGAAGCGGCCCCTTCCATCCGGAGTATTGAACTTTCCATCCCTGTGAAGATAGGGGGTGCCGGGGTGGTCCGGGGAGGGGCAGGGCCAGGGAATCCCCTCCCTTTCTATGCGGTCGTACGATATGCCGGAATAAATGGGCATGAGGGATGCCATCTCATCGAATATCTGAGATGGATCTTCGAATCCGTAATCGTCCCCCATCCTGCGGGCCACCTCCTGGATGATCCACCAATCGTCCCGGGCCTCTGCGGGGGGAGCAACAGCCCTTCTGACCCTCTGGACCCGCCTGTCCGTATTGGTGAATGTGCCGTCCTTTTCACCCCACGCAGTGGCGGGAAGAACAACATGGGCGAACTTCGTCGTTTCAGTGGGGAAAATGTCCTGAACCACAAGGAACTCCAGATTTTCGAAAGCCTCCTCTATATGCCTGATGTCCGGATGGGAGCGGACGGGGTTCTCCCCCATGATATAAACGGCTTTCACCGTCCCATCCATTATGGCATCGGAAACCTGCGTGGAGGCAAAGCCCTTCCATGCCGGCGGCTCCACTCCCCAGACCCGCGCAAACTTCCTCCTCACCTCCGGGTCGGTGGGGTCCTGATAGCCGGGCAGTTTTCCCGGAACCACTGCAAGGTCGCTCGCCCCCTGTACATTGTTCTGGCCCCGCAGGGGATTGACACCCGTGGAAGGCTTCCCTATGTGGCCCGTAACCATCGCAAGGTTGGCAAGGGCAAAGACATTATGGGTTCCCGTCACATGCTGGGTTATGCCCATTGCATAGAAGATCATGGCTTTTTCGGCAGAGGCATACATGCGGGCCGCCCTGATAAGGTCCTCCTTCGGAATCCCCGTTATGCTCTCCACCACATCGGGAGTATATTCCTTTGCCACCTCCCACATCTCCTCGAATCCCGTGGTGTGGTTCCTGACGAAGTCCATATCTGCCAGTCCTTCGTTTACTATCACATTTATGAAGCCGTTGATCCACGCAATATCCGTTCCGGGCCTGTGGGAAAGGTGGATATGGGCGATGCGGGCCATGGGTATCCTCCTGGGATCCACCACTATGAGCCTGGCCCCCCTGTTCAGGGCCCTCATCATGTGGGATGCTATGACAGGATGCTGTTCGGATGTGTTGGAACCGGTAATGAGTATGACCTCCGCATCCTCTATCTCATCTATGGAATTGGTCATGGCCCCCGAACCGAAGGAGCGGGCAAGCCCCGCCACTGTGGAGGCATGGCAGAGGCGGGCACAGTGGTCCACATGGTCTGTCCCGATGGTGGCACGGGCAAAGCGAACCAGAACATAGTTGTCCTCATTGGTGCACTTGGCAGAGCCGAAAACGGCAATCGCCTCCGGCCCGTACTTCCTCTTGATCTCCATCAAACGGCCCGCCACATAATCCAGAGCCTCTTCCCACGAAACCCGCTCCAGTTGCCCCTTTGAATTGCGGATCATGGGATACTTCAGCCGGTCCGGATGATGAACGAATTGAAAGCTCTTCCACCCCTTCAGGCACAGCCGCCCCCTCGAAATGGGATGGGAGCGGGACGGAACCACACCTACCAGCCGATTATCCCTGACGCGAAGATAGAACTGGCATCCGGTTCCACACCAGACACATGTGGTCAGAACCAGACGCTCACCCGGAAGCACGGTTTAAGTTTAAACCCTATGAGAACAGCGAGATATTTTGTGACATATCACAATTTTATTGATTCACGACTCTTTCGATTTCTACTTTTCTGATATTCACGACTTATTTTTTCCAAAAACTTTTTCTTTTCAGAGACAGAATCTAACTTATCCCGCAAGAAACTTAGCGCATATTTTGAATACTTATGAACCTTGGTTCTACTTCCAGTTTGAATTTCAAGATGATACTTTTTATTTCCCTTTAATTCAAATTTCCATATCAAAACCTGCACATCATATCGCCTTATACCCAACTCATTCGCCAGATCCTTTAATAAATAAGGGTAATCCTTGTTGGGATCCAATTCTGGAACCACCATATCAACAGTCTGAATCTCTCCAATTATTTTTAATGTTGGTGCTCCTTCTTTTTCGGAAAACCTACCCTCTTCAATAAAGTTAACTCTATCCTTTAATTCTCGTAATAAATTTTTGTCCATAACTAATTTGGCACCTTCCAATTTAGAAACATGTATATCTCCCGACAGTAAATCTACCAATGCCACATTAGACGGCCCTATCCTAGCAATTCTCTCTATATGTTCCATCCACTTTCTCCTCTCCTTTTCTCGGTACTCATCTATAATATTCCTTAATTCTGGATATTCTATTCTTCGGGTCTGCGCTCTATACCTATAATAAATTTCTCCAGACTTTAGCTCCCCATTACCTGCATTTTTCTTGCATATCACCGGCTTATTGTTTGATTCATAAGTGTAGATAAATCCAAAAATCTTATCTTCAATCTCCACTGTCCCAATTTCCCAAAAGATCTCTGGCTCAAAGTATTCTAACAAAAATCCAGTTATTTTTTCTGTTTTCAGATCATCAAACTTTTTCTTCCTCACGCCTATTAAAATTCTCGGCTTATCTTTAATTCCAAAGATAATGTATCCCCCTTTATTATTAGCAAAAGCAGCCATGATTTTAGCATATTCCGGCATGCTTCCAAAATTAAAATTCTCCTTAAATTCCACTGTACTACTTTCTCTATGTTTTAAATAACCTTTCGAATCATAACGAGTAAGAAATTCTCTTAAAAATTCCTCATGATGCTTGAGTTTGTCTTCCATAACTAAACACCTCCTCCAATATACTTTCTTTCATTTCATCAAGCAACTCTATTTGCTTCTGAACCCTCTCCTTTATTTCTTTGAGTTTTTCATAAACACTGTCAAGGTAGTTCGCTATTTCTCTTTGCTTTTCAAGGTCTGGCTGGTTGTTGCGGAAGGGGAGGGGGATTTTGAGGTTTTTGAGATGGTTTTTATTTACATGCGGTGTTGCCGTGTATTTACTTTTATTCAAATGCTCAAAATGAGTTGTTAAAAACCAAAAGAGGTATTTTTTATTTATTTCACCTTCATTAACCTCGAATTTTGCCATCGTAGAGACCAATACCCCTTTAGTATCGCAGAAAAATAACTCCCCAGAACGAGAACCATCTGCAATAATAACTAAATCACCATCTTGAACTATAGTAATTTTATTTTCCCCGATCGGAATGTATTCCCTAATTATCTTTTTTCTAAAATATTCGGTAGTTAAGTAAGGTAAAGTTCCTTTTTGCTTATGTTTTAAGATAGTTTTTGGTTTGGTTCCTTTGGTTAAATTTATCTTTTCTAAGAATCTGACCTCCCTCCACTC
>JALSOK010000140.1 GCA_026986535.1 Caldifarciminota bacterium | reverse complement strand
GAGGAGGTTCGTGGAAGATGGTTATCACATTGTTTATGTGGGGCATAAGAACCATGTGGAGGCAATCGGTGTCAAAGGGGAGGCTCCGGAGAGGATCGACATAATAGAGACGAAAGAGGAGGCTCTGAAGTATGATCCCCCATCCGATAGACTGGCCCTCCTTACCCAGACCACTCTTTCCGTGGATGATACGAGGGAAATAATAGAGATTCTGCGCAGGCGATTTCCCCACATCGTGCTCCCACCCCGGGAGGATATTTGTTATGCTACCCAGAACAGGCAGGATGCTGTGAAGAGGCTTGCGGCCATAAGCGATGTTGTGCTCGTGGTGGGGTCCAGTGAGAGCTCCAATTCCAACAGGCTGAGGGAGGTGGCCCTGAGGTATGGGGCCCGCGCTTATCTGATAGAGGATGAGTACTCGATAGAAAGGGAATGGATCGACGGGGTGAGGGCTGTGGGGATAACATCGGGGGCCTCCACACCCGAGCGGCTGGTGGAAAGGGTCATAAACAGGCTGAAGGAGATGGGAGGTGATGGAGTGGAGGAGATAGAGGGGATAACGGAAAAGATAAAGTTCGAACTGCCCAGAGAAATCCTCAAGTTTTAACAGGGGGCATCAGCCCCCTGATTACATTACTGCCCCTGCGCCAGAGTGTAGGCCCTCTCTCCATCTATGTAGTACAGCTTCTCCACATTAGTCCATTCGAGACCCGCTTCCTCTATCTTCCCGAGGAGCTCCTTTATGTGGGCATTGGTCACTTTACCGGCCTCTCCTTCGAATCTGGCACTGAAGTGGTCTGTGGTGAAGACTCCGGGATAATCGGCTGGATAAACCTTCTGTCCCCTGTTGGCCAGTATTACGAACCTGAGGGTGTCTGTGGACAGGCTCTCCAGCTTTCTGCCCAGTTCTTCCGCTGAGATTCCGGAAGCCCTTATGTAGATATCCACCCCCTTGAGGACCATCTCCTTTCCGCCGGTGAGGGTGACATTGATTCTGGGAAATCTGCCGGCGGATGCATAGGAGGCCGGTTTGAGGTGCTGGGGTTTCTGTCCGAGTCTATCTATGACGGCCTGTGCGAATTCCTTCGTGCCCACCTGAGTGAAATCCGTAATTCCGAATTCCCTTGCCCTTCTGGCCAGGTCGTATGTGAAGATCCTATCCTCCAGGGTTCTGAGCCAGGCGTTTTCCACTTTCTCGGCCACATCACCCTGTCCGATATAGACCAGCATCATTATGGCAGCATTGAGAAGTCCGGAGGGGTTGGCTTCGTTCTTTCCTGCATGCCTGGGGGCGGAGCCGTGGACTGCTTCGAACATGGCATATTCATCGCCGATGTTGGCACTTCCGCCGAGCCCGACGGATCCCGTCATTTCCACCACCATATCGGATGCAATATCCCCATAAAGATTGGGGAATACAACCACATCGAACCATTCAGGCTTCGTGGCCAGTTTTGCCATTCCAATATCTATGATCCAGTGCCCCTTTTCGATATCCGGATACTCCTGCCCGATTCTCTCGAATATTTTGTGGAAGAGTCCATCTGTCATCTTCAGGATGTTGTCCTTGGTCATGGCCGTTACGCTTTTGCGTCCGTAGAGCTTTGCATATTCAAAAGCGAATCTTATGATCCTTTCACTTCCGGGGTAGGTTATGACCTTCAGGGCAT
>JALSOK010000139.1 GCA_026986535.1 Caldifarciminota bacterium | reverse complement strand
CGGTGTGGATGTGTTTCAGGATGAGGTTGTGGAGGTTATAATCGATAAGGGGAGGGCAGTGGGTGTCAGGACTGCATTCGGCTATGAATTCCTCTCGAAGGCAGTGGTTATAGCGACAGGCACATTTCTGGGAGGGAAGATTTTCGTGGGGCCCAGGTGGAGGCCGGCCGGAAGATTGGGAGAAATGGCCTCCAATCATCTTTCCAGACAGTTCAGGGAGCTGGGCTTTCCCGTTTCCCGTCTCAAGACGGGTACATCCCCGCGAATAGACGGCAGGACCATAGATTTCTCCCGACTTGAGGTGGAGCCATACGATGACCCTCCGCGGGGATTTTCATTCCGGAACCCCTTTCTGAATATCCAGCAGGTTAACTGCTATGCCACCCGTACCAACAGAAAAACCCACGATATAATCATGACGAATCTGCACCTCGCCCCCATGTACAATGGACAGATAGAGGGAAAGGGGCCCAGATACTGTCCGTCCATAGAGACGAAGGTGGCGGAATTCTTCCAGACCGTCGAGAGCCATCGAATCATTCTGGAGCCGGAGGGCAGGGATACCAACGAGTGGTATCTTAATGGTTTTTCCACATCCCTTCCCCTTGAAATCCAGTATCAGATGCTTCGCACCATGCCGGGGCTCGAGAATGCCGTCATACTTCGCCCCGGATATGCGGTGGAATACGATTTCGTGGATCCGAGAGAGCTCTATCCCTGGCTGGAGACCCGAAGGGTGGAAAACCTTTTCTTTGCGGGCCAGATCAATGGAACAACCGGATACGAGGAAGCGGCGGCTCAGGGTATAATAGCGGGGATCAATGCGGCCCTGAGGGCGGGGGGACAGGAGCCCTTTTACCTGAAGAGGCATGAGGCTTACATCGGAGTCCTGATCGATGACCTTATAACCAAAGGGGCAGACGAGCCCTACAGGATGCTGACGAGCCGCAACGAGTACAGACTCCTTACCCGTATGGATAATGCCCCCGACAGGCTCTATAAGTATGCATGCAGATTCGGAACCCTCAGTGCTGAGGAGTGCCGCATAATAGAATCGAGGATAAGGGCTGTGCAGGAGGAAATCGACAGATTGAAATCCGTAAGGGTGAAGGCAGGGGAAATAAATCCAAAACTGCTGGAAGTAGGGGAAAATCCCGTGAGGACCGGGAGCATAACCCTTTTCGAACTGCTCAAGAAACCCCGGATAAAGTATGGGGATCTCAGGAGATGGGGATATGCATTTCTCGAAGATCCTGTAATCGTGGAAAAGGTGGAGATAGAGGTGAAGTACGAAGGGTATATAAGGATGCTTATGAAAGAGGCGAAGAAGATGGAGAAGATGGAAGGAATCCTTATCCCTCCGGACCTGAACTTCGACGAAGTTCCCAATGTTTCGAATGAGGGGAAGGATAAGCTCAATAAATACAGGCCCAAGACCATAGGGCAGGCAATGCGCATTCCCGGCATAAAGCCCCCCGACATCTTCAATCTATACTATTTCATATTGCAGAATTATGGGAAGGTAAGGGCTGAAACCGGCGGTATGGGGACCCCATAACTTTAGACTTTCGATATGGTATTGCTCCTGCTTGGCCTTTCGTTCCTCCGGCACGGGGTTATCTCGCTGAAGTATCCCACTGGCATAGGGGTGGGAACTGTGGTCCACCTCGGCTATCTGTATGGATTATTCGGAGGCTCTTATGCGCTGTCTTTCTTCGATTATGGGGCGGGGGTGGGATGGAAGTGGGACAGGTTCGGAGCCTCTTTAAGGGTGCACTATTTCGATTATATAGAGGCAGGGGAGGATTACAGGGTCGGGGTTGAACTGTCCTTTACCGGTCCGGTGCTTCACAGGGCTAACCTGTTCTGGGAGATAGGGGCCATGTATTCTTCCTATCTTCATTCCTTCTTTACTTCCGGAAAACTTTATCCAAATGTGGGAATAATCTACGCCCCGTACCTCAGAGGCGATTAAAATTTAGCGGGTTATGATTCTCTCGATTAAGGTGAAGAACTTTCTGCTGGTGGAATCTGCTTCCCTCGAATTTGCACCGGGTCTCAATGTGCTCACGGGAGAGACAGGAGCCGGCAAATCTCTTCTTCTCAGAGCAATATCCTACGCCCTCGGGGAGAGAATAGACTGGGATGTGTTCGGGGAAGAAAGGGCCACCATAGAGCTGGTCCTCCGGATACCCGGGGAGCAGAGGCGGGTGGTGGAGGAGTACGGCATAGAGATGGAGGATGACCTGCTCATAATTCGAAGGGTCATAGAGGGGAAGAAGCGCAGGAGCAGGATTTATGCCAACGATACTCTGGTGGTTGCCAGGACCATAAACGACATTGCCCGTAATATAATCGAGATTCAGGGACAGTACGACACCTACAGACTGTTCGATGAGGATTATCATCTGGAGCTTTTAGATAGATTCGCCAAGTCGAGGGTTTTCACCGATGAGTACCAGACCGGTATCATAGATAAATTCGCCCGCAATCAGGACCTCATGGAGGAATACAGGGAGCTCTACAGGAAGTGGATGGAGCTCCGGAGGAAACTGGGTGAACTGGTGGAGAGCGAGCAGAAGTATATACAGGAGCTGGATTATCTTCGCTATCAGCTGGAGGAACTGGAAAAGGCAAATCTGAGGGAGGGGGAGGAGGAAGAACTTTCCAGAAAGCTGGAATACCTGAGCCGAATAGAGCAGATAAGGTCCGTTCTGGAAGCCACGAGACTCCTCTACGAGGGGGAAAATTCCCCTTATGATGTTATTTCAGCGGTTCTGAGGGACATGGAGGAGCTTTCATCCCTGGATGAATTTGCCCAGCTGTATGAGAGGCTTTCTGCTGTTCGGGATGAACTCAAGGACATTGCCCTCTCCCTTCCGGAGGTGGAGATGCCCGAGGAGAATCTGGATGAGATACAGGAGCGTCTTTTCTTCCTGAGCCGTTTGAAGAAGAAGTATGGAAAGAGCATTTCGGAACTCATAAAGTACATGGGAGAGCTCAGAAGGAGGATAGAGGAGCTGGAATCGGCACCGGTCAACAGGGAAAAGCTGGAGCGGGAGCTGGAGGGGGTCCGGAAGAAACTGGAGGAGCTGGCGGAAAGCATAAGCAGAAGGAGGAGGGAGGCGGCCCGCAGGTTCGAAAGTATGGTTATGGAACACCTTGGGGAGCTGGCCCTGGAGGATGCTGTTTTCAGGGTGAACTTCGTGGAAACAGAGCTGTCTCCCTGGGGAAAGGAGAAGGTCAATTTTCTGTTCTCCTCCTCACCGAAGTTCCCGCCCCGGCCCCTGAAGAAGGTGGCATCCGGTGGTGAACTGTCCAGACTTGCCCTCGCAATAAAGCTCATAATGGCGGGGGAGGAGTCCCCTTCTGTGCTCATATTCGATGAAATAGATACGGGAATCGGCGGCGAGACCGCCATCAGGGTGGGGAAAAAGTTGAAGAGCCTGTCTGATTATTATCAGCTCATAGTCATAACCCATCTCCCCCAGATTGCATCTTCCGCCCACAGGCACTTCGTGGTCAGAAAGAGCGGGGCCAGAACATCCATAGGTATGGTGGAGGGAAGGGAGCGGGTAAGGGAAATCGCCAGAATGCTCTCGGGTGTAATCTCAGAGGATTCTATGCGGGCGGCTCAGGAGCTCCTGAACGAAAACGCATCCGAAATCTGAGATTTGATCAGAACTCCTTCTTCACACTCAGGATGGGGATGGGGAAGGCTCTGTAGATGGCGGAGAATTCGTCGTCGGGATTGGGCTGGGGGAATATGTTATAGACGCCGATTCGGAAATCGAACCCCTTCCATTGGAAGGGGTAGTGCAGGGAAATGACATATATGGGATACTCTTTCCATAGCGCTGGATCTCTGGAGAAAATCGGTATATCGCTTCTTACAGGACCATCGACATAGAATGCGCTCACATATTTGTACTGGAGGGTGAAAACATACCTTATATCGCCGGGGGATGGATATAAGTGGGGAAGCATAAGGGAGCGCTGAAGGGTGATGGAAAAGCGAAATCTGTTTTTTAAATCCTCCATCGAGAAATCTATACCGAAGATGATGGCACTCCTTCCGTCTGAGGATGTATCCGGAGGAATCTCATTTATAGAGAAGGGATACATGACATAGTAGGGATAGAAAAGTCTCACATAAGTTTCTGCCTCAATGGTCCTCGAGCTTCCCACTTTCTCATAGCCCAGTATGGCCGTATAACCCCTGCTGACCCTGTCCCGGAGGGCAAATTTGAAGAAGAAGGGATAATCAAAGGAGATATACCCCTGATAATGGGTCCCCAGAAAAAGTCTTATGGCAGTGGAATCGCTCAGAAATTTCTTGTGGTGGAACCTCAGGATGGGTACCAGCTTTCCCTGGGACAGATAGGCGATTCCGATGGATAAAGGCCCCATTTTCCTGTAGGTGTGAATGGAAAAATAATTTTTATCGACCCCTATTTCCCTGTAATAGGTATCGGATACATCCGGCATGAGATAGCTGGAGTACTGCCCGACCAGTCCCCAGTTTTCCTTCGTAAAGTAGAACATACCCATAAAGTTTCTTGTCCTGAGATAGCCTCGTTTTCCTGAAAAATCCTCACCACCCATTATCCTGTCCTCTATACTGCCAGAAAAGGATATGGGGCCCAGTTCTACAGACAGGCCAGCCATTTTGATGTAGTCGGTGAATGATGTGAGGCTATCTTCTCCAATGTATATCTTGGTGTCGGATTTCCTGTAAGTGTCCATCAGGAGGATATTTAGATGGGCGGATGAGTAGAGGGCAAGATGATTTTTCCACTCGAACTTCCTGAAGGAGAGAAGCGACGGTAGAAAGTAATCCATAAGAAGGCCCTCAAACATTACGGCGGCCGATGGCAGACCCACCTTCGCATAGGACCCGTTCCGGGAAGTTCTTATATCGAGAACAGCCGAAAGCATACCATCATAGCGGGCGGGCATATCGCCCCTATAGAAGTCTATTATCTGCACAGCATCTCTGTCCACGGGGACGAAGTTGAGGAACCTGTAGAAGGGGGTTATAAGAGGAATGCCATTTATGAGGATGAGATTGTCCGAGGGACCTCCGCCCTTTATGGACAGGCCATCGAAAACGGGGGCAACTCCTCCATAGCTCATGAGAATATACTTTACATCATCGAAAAGCATGGGATATGAGTCAAAAGCCCTTACATAAACGCGCCAGTTCATATTGAAGTCCCTTTTGAAGTTGTAGTAGCGGGCATCGATTATTTCCTCGGGGAGAATATATGTGTGGCGAATGGAATCCTGCTTTGGGGCAGGTGTCAGAAGTGCAAGTATTATCGTCATTTTAATGCTCCTCCTTCTATAGTTTCAATTTTACGCACTCAGAACTCCCTCTTCACGCTCAGGATGGGTATTATAAAATCCGCATGAAGAGCAGAAGGACCATGTTCACCGTTTTGAAGGAAGTTATAAATGCCGAGGGTTATATACCACTTTTTGAAGTTGATGGAATACTGGACACTGAACACCATTACATCGTTCTCTCTTTTTACCTTGTACTGGTACTTATCTATTTTTTTTATGAGGGTGGGAAATCCCTGATGCATAAGCAGGGAGAGGGCACCGTTGTTTCTCCGGTCGAATATAACGAGATTCAATCCCCATTCCACATTATACCACCAGAAGGACCTCTGAATAAAGCCCGAAATCAGAAACCTGTTTGAGGCTATGGTAAAGTCCATTCCATCCACTCCCTGCCTTGTCTCTGCGAATATGCCGGTGTCGTTATCTCCCATAAGGGGACCGAAAGTGTATGGGTCATAGTATTTCACATAAAAGTTCACATCTATGGGCATAAATTTGACCCATTCGAGTCCCACGAGAAAAGTGGAAACCATGGAGGGGTCTTTTGCTATAAAGGGCTCACTTATGGGAAAGGCCAGATAAACCAGGTTCTGATAAGCATTACCCATGTATACTTTTGCAGCCAGATTGTCTGAGAGGAATTTTTTCAATTTAAACCTTGCGGACGGCAGAATTTTCCCATCCAGAATATCCATTCTCATTCCCAGTTTTCCAAAAGTATAGAAGCATGCTATTCTATATGTTCGGGGACGGGTTTCTTTACCCATTATTCTGTCGGAATACTTTTGAAAAGCGAAGAATTCGCAGCCCTTTTCGTTTCGGGTGAACTTTATGCCCACAAAGTGGGACCAGAATTGAGTAACGAGATTATCTTCATCTTTTGTTCTTGTGTGGCGAAGAGAATAATAGATATTCCATCCTCCAGATGGTTTCAGGGAAATGCCAGCCAGCTCGTAATCGACCCATACCCTGTGATAGTTGAGGGTGTCCCACTGTTCAAGATATTTATATGTCAGGGAATTGCGCATGAAATATCCATCGAGGAGGCCTGCCCTCACCAGTGTGGATGCTGAAATAAACCTGTCCTTTCCTAAGGAAAGGGGATAGAGGAAATCGGCATATAATCCGAAATCTTCATTGTTCCACATTCCCGAAATGAGCGGGAATCCCACTTTTACATATCTTGTGAATCTGTCGGTGTTGATCTTAATGACAGAGGAGAGAACCTGCTCATCCAGTGGTATATTGCTCCTGTAAATTTCTATGGAGCTTATCGCATCTACATCCAGGGGGAACTGCACATATACCTTGAAAGAGGGATCGGGAAGGAACACACCGTTGAGGTATATGGAATTTTCCCACGGTTGGCCACCACGGACCATTATGCCCGTTGGGGCGGGCAGCACGCCTCCCACCAGAGCGAGTATGAACCTCGCATCTCCGAGAAATATGGGCACATTCCTGTAGGGTTTCAGGTATATTATGGAGTTCATGTCGAACAGGTGCCGGAAGTTATAATAAGTGGCGGTGATTCTCGATTCCTGTAGCTTGTATGTGGGGAGGGAATCCCTCCCTTCCCCTGGTTTTAGAAGAACAATTATCCACAACATTCATTTAAACTGCACCGGCAGATGGTTGTTATCCTCCTCTTTCTCCTTCAAGATAATTGGAATGTAGTAGATATTGCTCCACACATCATACAAAAGCCGTCCGGCGGCATTGAAGAACTTGAATCTGAGTTGCATTCTTATAGGATTGTCGATTTTGCATGTATATGCTATTGTGCTTTTACGGCAGTAATGGCATTCTATATGGATATATCCCCACGGATCAGTAATTAGTTTAATTACCTCGAACTTCGTGTCATATCCATACAGGTAGGTGTATCTTGCGTTGAAGTATGTGCCATGTGGAAGCTTTTGATGAATGTAAAAACTATATGTGAAATCCAGATTTACCCTGTACTTTCTCCTCCAGAAACTTGGCCAGCATATTCCAATGTCGTGAATGTTATACAGCCTCGCGTTATGAATGGTAATATAACCATACATGGGTGTTACAGTTAATGATTGTTGTCCTGTCGACAGGGTTTCCACCTCCATCGGATTCTTACTGCACGAGGAGAAGGTCATGGCCAGCGGCATGGCGAGGGCTGGAATTGTTCTACAGCGGTGTTTTTGCATTTACATTAAAAACCTTTTTCAATAAACCCTCCGGTGGAAATTATAAAGTCTCATTGAATCTGAGGTTTGGTTTTCT
>JALSOK010000138.1 GCA_026986535.1 Caldifarciminota bacterium | reverse complement strand
AGAGATGGAGACCTTCATAATCCCCCGTAGAAGGCTCCAGATACCCTGCCTTCTGGGGAACAACGGTATAGCGGGCCTGATCATGCACATAATAGCGGGAAACCTTCCTTATGGAAGGAATCCAGTCGGCATAGGGCCTTATGGAGGGCTTGAGGCTGAAGGAAACTTCCGAATATGCCGGAACTTCTTCCTTTATGGCCCTTCTTATATCCCTCTCATCCGCATAACCGAAATCGGCTCCGAACCGCTTCGCAAGGGACTGGAAGATCCACCATGCGGGCATGGAATCCTCGTAATTCCAGAGGGCCTGGCGGTGAACCTGAACCCTTCCCTCCGTATTGGTCCTCAGACCATTCTCCTCGAATATGGTGGTTTCGGGAAGGACATACTTGGCAAACTGATAGGAGACATCGGCAAATGGGGAAATCTGCACCACCACGGGCACATTCCTGAGGGCCTTCTCCACCAGTTCCCTGTCGGGGAATTCTATGAGGGGCTCCACCTGCCAGAGGAATAGGACCCTGATCCGTCCCTCTGCGGCCTTCCTGAGAATCTCGTATGTGTTTCCTCCCCAGAAGCCCATATCTATGAATCCCTGAGCATTGGGCCTGTGGCGCAGGATAAGCACCTTCACATTATCGCTGAAGAGGGAGCCGTAAAGGATATTCCTCATGGCCCCGTATGGAAGATCATCGGACAGAATAAGCAGGGTCTTCCCATCCTTCAACTGGATGTCCAGCCCCCCGCCCGTTTCGAGAAACCTGCCCAGTTTATAAGCATACTCCTCCAGGAGGGCAGGATGGAACACAATACCCTTTGCCCAGCGCTCCTTTATGTACTTCTCCCTGTATGTATGAAGAACATAGAAACTGGCTCCCCTCCTGCTGGCGGATATGAGCCTCAGGCCTATAGTGGGATAGCTGTTCCTGATGTCCACCCCGAAGACGATTATATTCTGCGCGTCGTTTATGTCGTTGATCTGCCCTGTTGAGACGGAATACCCGAAGGCCTCCTCCACAGGGTCCTTTTCGTGGGCGGCAGCGGGATGTCTGAAGTCGATTTGCTCCACACCCAGAATCTCCCTGAAGAGCTTCCTTCCCACGAATGCACTCTCGTTACTGCTGCGGGCTCCCGTGATTACGGCTATCTCCGATGGAGACACTCCCCTGAGATCCCCATACAGCCTGTCGAGTATATAGTCCCAGTTCTTCTCTTCGAACCCGGCCTTCTCCCGGATGAGGGGTCTGGGAACCCTGTCGGAAGAGCTTACCCAGGAGTGGGAAAACCTGTCCCTGTCCGAGAGCCAGAAATCGTTGACATCCGGATTATCCCTTCCCTGAATCCTGTAAACCTTGAAGAGATCCCTCCTGCGGCCCCCCTCCTCGAAGGGACCACGGGAAAGGGGATACTTCCTGCGGACATTGACGAAAATGTTGGTTCCTATGGAATCGTCCGGTGCAATGCTCTCGACTGCCTCTATTTCCCAGGGACGGGCCTTGAACCTGTAATCCTTCGTATTTATGGCGCCCAGAGGGCACACTTCCGCAAGATTACCGGAGAATTCATTCTGCAGCAGGTGGTCCTTCCAGACTCCGAAGAGCTCCCACCATCCCCTGTTGTAGGCACCCCAGTCGTTTCCACCCCCTATCTTCCAGTAGAAGCGCTCGCACCTGTCGCACTCGATGCACCTGTTGGGATATAGGTCCAGGAAGGGGCCCGCATCCTTCTTCTCCTTTATGCGCTTGGGGAATTCGTTTCTCGACTCCGTGGGACCGTACTCGTATGTAATTTCCTGCAAATCGCATTCGCCGCCTGCATCGCATGTGGGACATTCCAGAGGATGATTCAAAAGCAGGAGCTCCACCACCCCTTTCTGCATGGTATTCCTCACGGCGGGGTCGTCGAATATGACCTCCATTCCATCCTGTGCAGGGGTAACGCACGAGGGCATGGGCCTCTCGCCACGGGGGGTCCTGACCAGCACATTGCACACGCGGCAGGATGCAGCAGGAGGCAGTTTTGGATGGTAGCAGAACACCGGTATCTTGATCCCATTCCTCCAGGCGACGCTTAATATGGTCTCGCCCTCTTTAAATTCATATTCCTTTCCGTCGATAATTATTTTCGGCATGGCTAATGAAAGTTTAAAGTGGGAAAAGGGGATTTTTCCATTAATCAATCACCAAGAAGGGCAACGACGCCGAAGACCCTGCACAAGAAAAGTCTAAGGGGCTCCCCGGCGCAGGGGACCTGGAGCATCACGATGAAGCAGAAACTGCAATCTCCTGTAAAATTGCCACGATGGAAGTCATACATCTGGAGGATATTCACAAGACCTACACCGATGCCGATGAGATTCGGGTATTCGAAGGGCTGAGCATGTCCGTGCTGGAAGGGGAAATAGTGGGGATTACGGGACCATCGGGCAGTGGAAAGACCACCCTCATGAACATAGTGGGCCTCGTGGACAGACCCGACAGGGGAAAGGTAAACATACTGGGAAGAGACACCACCACCATGAGCGAGAGGGAACTGTACCCCTTCAGAAACGAAAACATAGGTTTCGTCTTCCAGTACCACTACCTCATTCCAGAACTCACCACCCTGGAGAATGTATGCGTTCCCATCCTCATAGCGAAGAAGAGCGCATCCGGGGAGGACAGGGATAAGTGCCTTCAGGTGCTGGAGTATGTGGGGCTTTCGGACAAGGTGAACAGTCTTCCATCCGAACTCTCGGGAGGGGAGAGGCAGAGGGTGGCAGTAGCGAGGGCCATAATAAACGAACCCGCCATCATCCTGGCAGACGAGCCGACGGGAAGCCTGGACCAGGAGAACAAAACCAGAATCATGGACCTCCTCACCTCCATAAGGGACAGATACAGGACCACCATCCTCATTGCCACCCACGACATGTCCCTCCTGAAATTCATGAATCGGGTATACAGGATAGAAAACCGCAGGCTGGTGGAGTTAGAGTTCCCCCGGTGAGAAAAAGGAGGGCCCACAGCCCTCAGAACATCAGGTGGAAACTGTTCAGAACCACACCCGTTCTGTCCGACTGGTAATAATACCTGAACTGGTATTCCAGATTGGGAAGCAGGAAGATGGATATTCCACCCCCCACCCTCGTAAGGTTTATCTTCATCGAAGCGAAATATCCCTCCGCATTATACACCCCCACTATGTGGATCCCCTTCCGGGCGATCCACCTCAGGGACAGCGTGGCCACATCCCTGTCGGGGTAGTGCTGTGCTTCTCCGATAAGGGCGAACCAGTCCCTTATGCCGGCTCCCAGATACCCATCCAGCATATAGTAAGAGACATTCTGGTACAGGAGGGAGCCTCCGGACAGGAGGGTGTACCTGCCGAAGGATTTGATGTAGAATATGTTCGTAAAGTAAGCCTGCTGGTCCGGGGAAAAGAACACATTGGACAGGGCATTGATCACCCCCAGGGCAAAAGCAAAGTTCTGGCTCAGATATCCCACTTCTATGGCACCGTTTTCCATCCTGCGCAGGAAGTAGTTGGCCACTCCATCGTCCAGGTAATCCCTCGTGAAGTAGGAGTGGTCATCGTATCTCAGCCCCACATTCGGCCAGAAGACCCCCGCCCTCATGTATGCACCTTTCAGCCCCACATCCTTCACCATCCCATAGGCCTCTATGCCGGTGGTGGAGGACACGAGATTTTTGCCCACGAAAACCTCGAAATTGTCATTGATAAGGGCATGGAGATAGAGGGTAAATTCCATGGGAAAGAGGTATGTTCCGCTGTTGTACTGCATATAGAACAGACGGGCATCCATCCCGTATGCAAGCCTGTCTCCCACCCTGTATGTCCTGTAGCCGTACGATTTTAAGGGAAATGTAATCTGCTGAAGGACCTGTCCCATGTCCCTGCGCAGTCCCCCTCCGTCCACCCTGTAGTGGCAGGTGGTACAGTGCATCCCGTTCATCACAGAATAGTGGGGAAGAGAGAGGAGAAAGGGCAAAACCATGCTCTATCCTCCTATGTAGATATAACCGGGTGCCCCCTGATTGTTGCCCGGATAGTGGCATGTGCCGCAATCCGTCTTATTCTGCCAGGTTCCCATCTCCTGAACCTGACCGCCGTACTCTATGCGGGCCCTGAAGGGAAGGCAGAGATTCCCGCTTATGGTGAATCTGCCATCGGTTCCGGTAATGGCATGGAGGGTATCGCCCACCTGGTCGAACACATAGACATCGACACCCGGAAGGGGTATGGAATCCGTGGGGGACTGGGAAATCCAGTGGGAAAGGGTAACGGATGGACACGATACCGCATCGCTGTCCTGAGCGGGCTCCGAAGCACAGGCCCCCAGAAACATCACAAGCATAGAAAGAATCCATCTTCTCATGACAAACCTCCCTGTAAAAAGGACGAATAAGTTTAAAGGGGACCGTGTTATTTACATGATTATTTTTAACAGAATCTTCAGACTGCGACATCCCCCTTTAACATTTTTCCGTGCGCTTCGATATAAAGGGCAGGCCCGTGCGCTCCATCCTGAAGGTCATCCTCTTTCCAGGGGAAGAACTGCATGCCAGCCCCGGGGCGAAAGTGATGATGGAGGGAGCTATCCACAGGGTCCAGAAGAAGCAGATACTGCTCCTCCACACCTTCAGGGCCATAAGGCCCGACACCTTCCTCTGGCTCTCCCCCTCCCACCCGGGCGACATTTACCCGGCGCAGTTAAACTCAGAGGGCCTCAGGATAAGGATCGATTCCTATGTGGCCCACTTCGGACCCCTGGACATATCTCCCCACAGGGAATCGGGACCTGTGCACGAAGACAGATGGATGATCCTCAGGGGAATGGGCATCGTGTGGGTATCAGCCCCCTCCCCCATCGAGGAGATAAGGCTCGCGCCCGGGGAGGAGGTGCTCGTGGATGGGGACTTTCTAATATCAGTAAGTCCGGAAGCGGAAATTCGGATAATCCCGGCAGGCATGGAAAGACTGACTCCCCTGTACCTGATAAGGGGACCCTCCAGACTGATTCTGTTCGAGAGCCGACATTCCCTGCGCAGGGGAAGGGGACCCATTTCCCCCTTTTTCCACATCCATTAGAATTTTCGCCTCCATGAAGAAATTCAGAATCATAAGCCTGGGATGTCCAAAGAATCTCGTGGACAGCGAAATCATTATGGGCCAGATGGAGGAAGCGGGATACGAATACTCCGAGGACGGGGAAATCGTAATAATAAACACATGTGGATTCATCCATCCGGCAATAGAAGAGAGCGAGGGAGAAATCAGAGAGCAGTTGAAAAGGAAAGCCAGAGGAGAGATAGAGAAGGTGGTAATCGCCGGATGCCTCGTGCAGAGGAAGAAGGAGGAACTGCTGAACCTGTTTCCGGATGCCGACGCCGTGCTGGGGCACGACGACATTCCCCACATAGTGGATATAATCGAGGGAAAGAGAAAGCCCCGCATTTCACAGAACCCCCGCTACCTCCCCACCCTTAACCTGCCCCGGATAGTGAGCACGGAGCACTACGCCTATGTAAAAATCGGGGAGGGATGCTCCCGCAGGTGCGCCTTCTGCACCATTCCGTCGATAAGGGGGGACTTCCGCAGCAGAGGGATCGAGGACATAGTGGAGGAGGCCCGGGAGATTGCGGAAATGGGGATAGAGGAAATAATCGTGGTGGCTCAGGACTTCACCCTGTACGGGCTGGACATTTACGGGGAGAACCGCTCTGCCCATCTCCTGGAGGCCCTGAACCGGATAGATGGCATAAAGTGGATTCGAATTATGTATGCCCATCCCCACGGAATAGTAAAAAATCCGGAAATCATAGACGCCATGGCCTCCCTGGAGAGGGTGGTCCCCTATATAGAACTTCCCATACAGCACATATCGGAAAAGATTCTTCGCAGGATGAACCGGAGCGGTGGAAAGAAGGCGGTTATGCAGGCTCTGGAGCTCATCGGGGAAAAACTTCCCGATGCGGCCATAAGGACGGAAGTGATAGTGGGATTCCCCGGAGAACATCAGGAGGATTTCGAGGAACTGGTGGCATTCCTGGAGGATTCCCCATTCGCCCGAATAGGGGTATTCCCCTACTACAACGAGCCCGGCAGTGCATCCTACCACATGGATGGGCAGGTGGATAAGAGGGAAAAGGAACTGCGGTATCAGATCATCCGGCAGGTGGCAGAAGACAGGCTCATGGAATTCCAGAGGAATCTGGTGGGGAGGGAGATAGAATTCATGGTGGAGGGATTCGAGAATGGATGGTTCCGCGGAAGGAGCATTTACGATGCCCCCCAGGTGGATGCCGGAATAGGGACCCGAAGGGCCCTAAGGCCCGGCAAAATCCACAGGGGGAAGGTGGTGGATGTATCCCCGGAGGGGGACCTGATAGTGGAAGAAGTTCAGGGGCTCCAGCTGTCGTGAACCACCGCCAGAAGGCTGTCCCCTATGAAGATGAATCGGACAGCGTGCCAGTCCAGACCGCCATACTCCTCGCTGCCCGGAATGCAGAATTCCAGGAAGTGGACCCCCTCATCGAACACATCCCGAAAATTGAATGGGGTATTGCCCCTGCACAGGGTGGTATCCAGGGAGACCTTTCCTCCGGAGGCATAGGGCCGATGCAGGTACTTCTCGAAGAAGTCCCTGAAGGTCAATCTTATGGGCCTTCCGGAGCCGGGCTCGTATCCCCACAGGAGGACCCTGTTGCTCACCGCAAGTGCCGAATCCACAATCGGGTCGATGTCATCAATGTAGGCATCCACGGAAAAGAGCAACCTCCTCCCGTTCAGGGCCCTGAGAAAGGCTTCGAAATCGCCGCGGGACATGGAAGAGACCATACTGTCTACGATGTCAGGATACTTCCCGGAATCCCCCTTCTGCACGGCCGCCGGGGATGAGGCCCTCCCCTCCCCGGCAGATGAGCAGGACAGAAGAAAGAAGATCAGAAACGCTGTTTCGTATCGCATCCGTGTAAATTTAAAGCATCCGGTTCCATATCGAATCCCTTATACTTTAGCTCCGGACACATGGAGAATTCCCCCATTCTGAAGGCCACCGACGAGAACATAAGGAAAGCGGCCTCCATCATAAGGGAGGGGGGCATCGTTGCGTTTCCCACAGAAACCGTATATGGACTGGGGGCGGATGCCCTCAACGAAAAAGCCGTTGCCCGCATATTCGAGGCCAAAGAAAGACCCCTGTTCGATCCCCTGATAGTCCACATAGCAGACAGGGAGCAGTTAAAACTCCTGACCGATGAGATACTGGATGTCCACAGGAGACTGATGGATGCCTTCTGGCCCGGTCCCCTGACCATAGTATTCAAAAAGGGCCCCGCGGTTCCATACATTACAACGGGGGGACTGGACACAGTGGCCATCAGGATGCCCTCCCACCCCGTGGCCCTGAAATTGATAAGGTATTCCGGAAAGCCCATAGCCGCCCCCAGCGCGAACAGATTCGGATACCCCAGCCCCACCAGGGCACAGCATGTACTCAAACAGCTGGGCGGACGGGTTGACCTGATCCTGGATGCGGGAAAAACTCCCCACGGTATAGAGTCCACAATAGTCTATGTGGAGGGGGAAACCATTTACCTCCTGAGGGCG
>JALSOK010000137.1 GCA_026986535.1 Caldifarciminota bacterium | reverse complement strand
GGCTGGTTGTAGCGGTGATAGCGGTTATAGCGTTCAATGCATTCAACAGGACGGTTGACACCATAGTATCGAGGGTTGAGGCTGCCATACACGAGCTGGTTGTGGTCCTCAAAGAATTCCAGCATGCAGAGGGAAGCGAGGGATAGAACATGAGCATCTTCTTCAAAAAGAAGAGGGGTGAAGGCGGGGAAATGGAAGCCGAACTCCCCGCTGCGGGCCTCATATCGCTTACCGATGTTAATGCTTCCCTCGTTAAGATTTTCGTTCTCACCATACCTCTGGCAATAGAATCGGGTCTATTCGTTAGCAGGTCCGTGGCCACCCGGATAAGGCGCCCCATAGTTCAGAAGCAGGTAAAAAAGGATGTAAAGGTCAGCATACATATAAGGGCAGATGGTGTCATAGAGCTGAATAAGAAACCCGTGACGAGAGAGCAACTGGAGGACCTCGTCCCCAAACTCCTCGCCAGGAGCATAGAGAAAAATGCTCTGCTTTCCGCAGATCCCGAGGTGGTTTATGAGGATGTTGTTGCGATGATCGATTTCCTCAAGCAGCAGGGTGCCGGTGATGTATTGATACTCAAGAGAAAGAGTAGAACGAAGAAGGGAGGATAAGGTATGGCCAGAGCTGGTGGTGGCGAGGGCGAAATAGCACAGGCGATCTTCAATCTGGCATCGGTGTTCATATTTATACTGATCTTCCTGATTCTGTCCACCAAAGAACTGTTCCAGGGCACGAGTGTGGATGTGGAATTGCCCAAGGCCCATGTTATAGAGGCGGACCTGGAGCAGAGCATATCCATTTCTGTTACCAAGGACCACAAGTACTATGTGGGGGATTCTCTCGTGCCTCTGGATCTCATTTCCCAGCTGGTAAGGCAGAAGCACTGGGAATATGTAGCCCGCAACGAGAATGACTCTACCCTGTACGGAGAGCAGCTGGTGGTCATACGTGCGGATAAAGGGGTTGACTGGGGATCCGTTCTTGCCGCGATAGATCAGGCGAAGAAGGCCAGGAGCAAAAGAATAACCCTGGCTGTGGTCAAGAAGGATTAAAAAGGAGTAAAATTAAATTATGCAGTACGGTAGAGTGCAGCTCCCCGAGTGGGACGAGGATAGGGCATCCAGAAGGAGGCTTATAATCGCATTTCTGCTCTCTTTACTTATGACAGCCGGCGTACTTTACCTGATGCAGGATAAAATCCGCGAGGCCATAGTTTACGAGCAGTACAGGGAAATAAAGCTGTTAGAGGAAAAAATGAAGACCAAGTCCAAGTATCTGAATCCAAAGCTCAAGAGGAAACTTCAGAAGTTGCAGAAGGAGATTCAGAAGAAGGAACAGCAGATGGCCCAGAAGAATGAGCCTGAGAAGGGTCCGGGTAAAGGTGAGGGAAAGGGTCCCGGACAGGGCCCTGGAAAGATCGATTTAAACAAACCCAGTCTCCTTACCAAAACTCAGTCCACCAATCTTCCTCAGCCCAGCGTTAATCTGGGCGCCGGTCCCAAGCTCGACCTGGATGTCAATATAAATCCCGAACTGCTTTCCCAGCCCAGTGTTCAGCCCGAGCAGATGGATGTGGCTGTTGATCTCTCGAGTATGGACCTTGCCAATATTGCCCAGACCCAGGCGGAGATAGACCTTTCCGACGAGGGGCTTGCGGATATGGGGGTGGCCGATGTGGTGGTCTCCGTTGGACCTTCCGGAGGTTCGAGTATAGAGCAGATTCTCTCTCAGGAAGCCGTTCCCACCATATCCCTCGGTGGGGGAGGAATAGAGGGGGGAACGGGAGGAGGACTTGGAATCGGAACCGATGTGGGCGGTGGAATCGGAGGTGGTGGTGGAGGCGGTCCCTCCATCGAGCTCACGGAATCCCAGCTGGATATACAGCCTGAAATTAAAGTTCAGCCCTCGAAGCCAGTCGTTGCACCGCCCCCCGTGGCCAGCAAGGCTCCTGTGAGTCCCATGCAGCTGGAAGGGGAGGTGGCCAACAGGCCTATAGTGAAGAAGGTGACTCCCAAGTATCCCAAGAGGGCCAGGAGGATGGGATGGGAAGGTACTGTAGTTCTGGATTTCCTCGTGGATGCCAGCGGTAATGTTTACGATATAAAAGTTGTCAGGTCTTCGGGTTATCCGGACCTGGATCAGGCGGCCATAAGTGCTCTCAGGCAGTGGAAGTTTGCGCCCAAGCCCGGAAAAAACGCCGAAAAGGGAAGATTGACAGTAAGATTTACCCTTACTTAAGGAGGTTGGTTTATGAAGTTGAATAATATTTTGAAATTGGGATTGCTGGCTGGATTTCTGGGCATTCTTATGTCCCAGACGCAGGAGGAGGTTGAGGTTACTGCAAAGGCAGAGTTTTCCATAGACGATGCAGTTAAGCCCATAACGGATGTCACCCTTGCCCCCTTCGAACCTGTGGATTCTCTTCTCTACAGGAAGGAGAAGAATCTGGAGGTTCGCCTTCCCAAGACCATAGAGGATGAGATAAGAAAGGTCATAAAGCTCGAGGACCTCTTCCTTCGCCAGCCCGTATTTCCCAGAAACATTTACGATAAGGTTCCCGTGGCAGTTGGCCAGTTCAATAAGAAATACAGGGGAATCAAGGCCTGGACGATAGAGATATACGATTCCTGGGGGAAGAAGCTGAAGGCCTATTCCGGAAAGGGTAAATTGCCCGAGTACATATACTGGGATGGTAAGGATGAAACGGGAAAGGTCGTAGTGCAGCCCGGAGAACTCTACCAGTACAGGATTACCGTCGATTACAGCAGGGGCCGGAGAACCGAGCTCAGCAAGCCCTTTACGGTTAAGGGATTCTACTATCAGGACGGTGGATATAATTATGTGGTGCTGGATATAAGCGATGTCTTTGAGAGAGGCTTTGCAGTTTTCAGAGAGGGAAGAGAGGATGTCATCATCGAGGCCCTGAACATACTCAAGGAGCATTTCCCCTGGCAATCTCCCATCGAGATGACCTACTATCCCAACCCCAGGGACATGATGGCCATGGAGGCAAGGATCAGCACCATAAAGCAGTTCGTAAAGAGCCGGCTTCCCGTGGAGGAGGGGAATCTGGTCCTCAAGCCGGGTTACTATTCCGGGGGAGGCATAAAGATAGAGAAGCTCGTGATTAAATTTAAATAAAGGAGTTTCATACGGCCATGCGGAGAAGAAACTTTCTCGGTATTTTGTTCTATGCTTTCTTTGCCCTTGTATTCATGGTCGGGTGTGCCCAGAAAACTTCGGCCGCAAAGAAATCGGGCGATGTGGTGGATTTTACTTTTCAGACCCTCGACGGGAACACCTATAAGCTCAGTGATTTCAGGGGCAAGATCCTCATAGTGAACTTCTGGGCCACATGGTGTCCACCGTGCCGCAAGGAAATGCCCTACTTCGTCAAACTGCAGGAGAAGTACAGGGATGATGTCCAGTTCATAGGTCTGGATGTGAATGAGCCTGCTGATAAGGTGAAGGCATTCGTGGAGGCCCTCGGTGTCAATTACATCATTGGTTTTTCCACTCCGGAAATAGAATCCAGATTCGGGGGTGTTACCGGTCTTCCCACGACCTTTATAATCGACAGGGAAGGGCATGTGGTGGAGCGCATAATAGGTTCCCGTCCTGAAACCTGGTTCCAGAGGCGTCTGAAAGCCCTCGTCGGAAAGTAGGAACTTGAAGAATAGATACTTCCTTTTAGAGGAGCCGGGGAAGTTCCGCCTCGTTGAGGAAGAGCTCATTCCCTCTCCGGAGCATCTGGTCGTCAGGATCAGTCGGTGTGGTGTATGCACCGGGGAGTTGATGGACTGGTATGTGGCCCGCAAGGTCCCATATACACCTGGACACGAAATTGTCGGTGAGGTAATCGAGGCGCCGCCGGACAGCCCCTTCCGGGAAGGGGACATCGTTTTCGTTCATCATCATGCCCCCTGTATGGAGTGCGATTACTGTTATAGGGGCGAGTATACCAGCTGTCCCACCTGGCGCTCGAGCAGGATTTACCCGGGAGGGCTCAGTAATTACATACTGGTGCCGCCCGAGATTTACAATGCGGATACCTTCGTTATCCCCCCCGGAGTGTCTCTGGATGATGCTGCCCTGATCGAGCCCCTTGGATGCTCCGTTAAAGCTGTGCGGAAGGCCCGCATAAGTCCTTTCGACGATGTGGCCATCATTGGACTTGGTTTCATGGGGCTTTTGAATGCCAGGCTCTCTTCCCTTTATGCCCGCTCTGTGGTGGGATTTGACCTGCTGGAGAATCGAAGGCGCCTTTGCCTCGATGGGTGGGGATGTGATGAAGTTTATCATCCCGATGATTACGATGTCAGCCGGAAGTTTCAGGTGGTTATAGTGGGGCCGCCCTTCGAGGAGGCCATACGCTTTGCCCTCAGAATCGCGGATAGGGGTTCCCGGGTGATTCTATTCGCTCCTCTTCCTCCGGGTCATAATATTTCTTTCGAAGTCTTCAACCTGTATTTCAATGAAATCTCCATCCTGCCCAGCTATTCGGCGGGGCCGGATGATACTCGAATGGCTCTTCGATACATTGAGTCCGGAAAAGTCAGGCCATCCCTCCTGATAACCCACAGGTTTCCCTTTCATATGACCCCGGATGCTTACCGGACTGCAGGTGAAAATCCGGATGCCATTAAAGTTATGATAGATATCGAGCCATGAAGTGGGTTCTGGGGTGGCTGGTGGAGTTCTTCTATCATGTGGGTGCCATGGTGGATATGCTCTACAGGACCATAAAGAGCATGACTGAGCTCCACAGGGCAATTCCTTATATCTTTCAACAGCTGGACAGGGTCGGGGTGGGATCCATTCCTATAGTGGCCCTTACTTCCTCTTTCGTGGGGATGGTGGCGGCGGTTCAGACCGCATATCAGCTGAAGTCCTATGTGCCCCCGGACCTCATCGGTGCCGGTATATGGAAGGCCATTTCCATCGAATTTGCTCCCGTCTTTACTGCTGTCGTGGTGGCAGGCAGGGTCGGTGCTGGAATTGCCGCTGAGCTGGGAACCATGCGGGTTTCGGAGCAGATCGATGCCCTGGAAGTGATGGCGATCAACCCGTATCGTTTTCTGGTCCTTCCCCGCCTGATTGCCATGACCATCTCCATGCCCCTCCTGACTATACTGTCCATGGCAATATCCATCTTTTCGGCCCTTGCCATAAGCAGGCTCCTGTTCTACATGGATATCTACAGTCTGGTGGTAGGGATGAGGAGCTTCTATTCCAATAAGGATCTGGTGGGTGCCATAATCAAGGCCCTGGTCTTCGGCATAAGTACGGGAATCGTCAGTGCTTACTTTGGATTCAACACGAAGGGAGGGGCCGTGGGGGTTGGAAAGGCCACTACCCTCGCGGTCATGGTCAGCATATTCATGATTCTGTTCTTCGACTATCTGCTCGGTGTTTTAATCTTCGGATAGAAGGATGAAGGGGAGATTCAGGGTAGAGGTACCATTCGATTTTTATCTCACTGTGACCAGCGGGCAGTCCTTCAGGTGGGGTTCGTACGATGGGGAGGGTAATTTCTCCTACGGCAGGGCGGACGATGAGGGGTTCATGTATGCCCCGGTATTTGGAGTAGTTCTGGGTATAAAGCAGGAGGACTCCTATATTATATATAAGGCTTCCGATTCCCGGGTGTGGGTCCCCCACAGGCGCAGGTACATGGATGTGGAGGAATTCATACGCTTCTACTTTTCCCTGGATGCTCCGGTGGAGGAGATAGAGGCCCTTGTACAGGATAAACCTGAGGTCCTGAGGGCATACATGAAGTACAGGGGCGTTCGAATAATGCGGCAGGAAGCCAATGAAATCCTCATAACCTTCATATTCTCTGCCCAGAATACCGTAAAGAATATAGCCAGGACGGTGCACAGGTTGTCGGCCCTGCTTTCGCATCCCCTTTTCTTCGATGGGAAGAAATTCTATCCGTTTCCCTCTCTGGAAAAGATAGCCGGGTCCTCATTCGAACTCCTCAGGAAAAACCTGCCAGTCCGATTCGACAGCCGGATAGAGGCGGCCATTTCTGCGGCCCGCCACTATTCTGCACGGGACATATACAACCTGCATCACTCTGTGGTGGACTATGGGACAGCCCATGAGACCCTCATTCAACTGAAGGGGGTGGGTAGGAAAATAGCGGATTGTGTACTCCTGTTTTCTCTCGAGCACTGGGAGGCTTTTCCCGTGGATGTCCATATCAGGAGGATGGTAGAAAGGTACTACATGGAGGATATAAATCTGCCTCCGCTGAAGAGCCTCACGGACCGGGTTTACCGAATGATAGGGGAGTACTTCAGGGGCAGATATGGAAGGTGGGCCGGCTGGGTTCAGCAGTATCTGTATTCTCTGAGCAGGACTCCCGAGGGAGAGGAACTATCCCGCAATTCCATCTCATCCGGCCTGTAAAATTAGATCGTTATGGCTCGTTTTGAACTTCCCGGGTATCTGTCAGTAGAAGATGTGTTCTTCGTTTCAACTAATATGGATACTGAAATCGAGATTCCGGAGGATGTTCGCCGCAGAGTGGAAGAGTCGCGCAGGACGCTGGAAAAGCTCCTCTCCGAGGGGAAAGTGATATACGGGGTAAATACGGGTTTTGGAAAGCTGGCTTCCACAGGGATTCCCGATTCCGAGATAGAACAGCTTCAGGTGAATCTCCTCCTTTCCCATGCTACCGGAACCGGTGAACCCCTCGCGGAGGAAGTGGTGAGGGGAATGCTGTTTTTGAGGCTGTTCTCTTTATCCAGGGGGTATTCTGGCGTAAGGTGGGAACTGATCGACAGGCTCGGGTATTTTCTCAATCGTGGGGTTCATCCGGTCGTTCCCCGCTATGGATCAGTGGGGGCATCCGGGGATCTGGTTCCCCTTGCCCACATGGCTTTGCCCATTATCGGGGAAGGGGAGGTCTATCTCCAGCACACCAGGTATCCATCCCTCATTGCCCACAGGATGCTCGGCATAGAACCCCTTAGGCTTGGGGCCAAGGAGGGCCTTGCCCTCATCAATGGACTGCAATATTCCCAGTCGTTGCTTTCTCTTGCATATTACCGCACCGAGCGGCTGTTCTATCAGGCCCTGACCATCTTTCTTCTCGCCCTTTGGGCGGCCGGCTCGAGGGTGGATGCATATTCCCCCGCCCTGAAGATCCTTAAGGAGTCGGGGGGTTTCCATAAAGTCCTGGATTATCTGGCGCCTCATCTGGAGGGGTTTACCCCTGCCTTCGATAGGGTTCAGGATCCCTATTCCCTCCGGGTCTCCCCTCAGGTTTATGGGGCCATTCTGGACAATTTGAACTACATAGGGGAGGTGCTGGAAAAGGAAATCAATTCCGTCAACGATAATCCCCTGTTCGTGGATGGGGAGGTTTACTTCACGGGCATGTTCCACGGGGAGGCCCTTGCATTTGCGGGGGATCTGCTTCAGATTTCCATATCCGAGATTGCTTCCCTTTCGGAGCGCAGGAGTTTCTTCCTCCTCGACCAGTATGGATTTCTTACCCCAGAACCCGGAATCAATTCGGGATTCATGATCGCACAGGTGTCTCAGGCTTCCCTGGTCTCCACCCTGAAGAACCGTTCCTATCCTGCATCGGTCGATTCGATTCCCACCTCCGGGAATCAGGAGGAT
>JALSOK010000136.1 GCA_026986535.1 Caldifarciminota bacterium | reverse complement strand
TACCCAGTGGGAATTGTTGACGTATTCCTTCCAGGATGGCAAGGGAGGGTTCGTTCGGTTGCGAAGATACCCAGTGGGAATTGTTGACAGGCAAGGCAAATTTTGCTCCATATTTTACAGCAGCAATAGTTGCGAAGATACCCAGTGGGAATTGTTGACGGACCATCAATTATCTCCTTGTCGGGATCATTGAGTTGCGAAGATACCCAGTGGGAATTGTTGACTCCTTATTGCATTCGACTTCCCTCACTGCAAGACAGAGTTGCGAAGATACCCAGTGGGAATTGTTGACCAGGGATGTCGTTTTCTGTTACAATGATCTTTTCAGTTGCGAAGATACCCAGTGGGAATTGTTGACTCTCCCCGTGCGATTTTGTGTATTAAAATCAGCTCGTTGCGAAGATACCCAGTGGGAATTGTTGACGGGGTCTTATCCCCCCAAAAATTTCAAATATTCCTCGTTGCGAAGATACCCAGTGGGAATTGTTGACGAGCTACGTAACTCTTCCTCTCCTTCTCCTCCTCCCCCGTTGCGAAGATACCCAGTGGGAATTGTTGACTTCCAGAGTTATCTTTGCTTTCCTACTCATCGTTTGTTGCGAAGATACCCAGTGGGAATTGTTGACATGGCAAATATCTTTCCTATCCATTTTCCTCCACCTGTTGCGAAGATACCCAGTGGGAATTGTTGACACGTTTATGAATAACATTGATACTGTCAGGGAGCAGTCCGTTGCGAAGATACCCAGTGGGAATTGTTGACGCTCAGGCGGAGCACCCATTCTGCCACCGTGTATATCATGTTGCGAAGATACCCAGTGGGAATTGTTGACCCTGGAGGCTACCATGGAGACCAACTCTATATTTCCTGTTGCGAAGATACCCAGTGGGAATTGTTGAGCTCTCTCTCGTGCACCGTTCCATCAGAGTAAACAAGTTGCGAAGATACCCGGTGGAGATTGTTGACAATAGTATTGAACTTTTTGAATTATGGTTCGACCTGCTTTTGTTCCTGTAAACTTTCCAAATCATGCATCCGGGTGAATTTTTAGGCTTACTTTCCCTTCTTATACTCTTTGGTTTTGCGGGCGAGATTATATTTCGAAAGTACAACATCGCCCCTGTGATTTTTTATATAACTCTCGGGCTCATAATGGGACCGATCCTGCACCTGTTCGACACATCCCTTGCCATAAAGATTGCTCCGTATCTGGGGGCTATCGTCTTTGCGATAATTCTGTTCGAAGGCGGTCTGGAGGTGCATCTTTCCACCTTTCTCAAGAGCATGGGGAAATCCTTCATGTTTTCCCTCACGGTTTACTTCATAACTGCGGTTCTGATTTCTCTGACATGGTATTTCATATTCGGAGATTTCATGGGCGGTCTGCTCATGGGCATAATAGTGGGATGTACCAGCGCCGCCATAATAGTTCCAATAATCAATAAACTCGATGTAAACCCAGAGACCAGGGCCCTTGTGATGCTGGAGTCCACCATAACGGATATGCTCACGGTTATCCTCGTATTCGTCGTTATCAATATGATGCTTCAGAAGGGGGGTGAAGAGGTAAATGTCATTGCCACCCTGTGGAACACCCTCCTCAATTCCATCGTCTTCGGGATAATTGCCGGTTTCGTATTCTTCAGAATGTATGCGTCGATAAGAAATTCCCAGCTCTCGTATATGCTGGTCCTCGCCCTTATGTTTGGAATGTATTCCCTCGTGGAGATCCTTCATGGAAATGGTCCCCTTTCGGTCCTGATTCTCGGTCTCATCGTGGGAAATTCCGCCGACCTGTTCCGTTTTATAAAGAGAAGGCTCCACATAGACATTTACAGATACATGAAGATAGACCCCGATGAGGCTCATCTGGATGAGTATGTTCATAAGGCGACTGCCGAACTGTCCTTCATTAGCAGGGTCTTCTTCTTCATTCTGCTCGGGATGTCCGTGGAGCTGTCCTTCCTCACGAGCCTGGGCAAAATCCTCCTGATATTTCTCATATTTGCCATAATTCTCCTTGCCCGTCTCATTGGCGTAAAGATCTTCTCCCATATTTTCACCGTCATAAAGGGCAGGGATCTGGATGTGGTCCTCTTCAGTATGCCCCGCGGCCTTGCCACGGCGGTTGTGTCTTTCCAGCCGTCCATCTATGGTCTGCCCAATGCCGACCTCTACATCACGGTGGCATTCGGCATCATTGTCCTGACGGTCCTGACTATGACCATTGGACTTGCATTTTCGTCGAGCTGAGGGAATTTATTCGCCTGTAAAATTCCCATCATGAAGAGAATAATAACCCCATCGGAGATGCGGGAAATGGATCGGGCATCGAAGATGCCCCCGCTGGTCTTAATGGAAAATGCCGGTAAGGGAATAGCGGATGACCTTATCGAAATGGACCTCGATAGGTTCGTAATCCTCGTGGGCAGGGGTAATAACGGCGGGGATGGGATGGTGGTGGCGAGGTGGCTCTCCAGAGCCGGAAAGGATGTGACGGTCCTTCTCTTCGAGGAGCCGGAAAAACTCTCCGGAGAGGCAAAGCATAACTACGAACTTTTGCTTCACCATCCTGTGGAGATAGAACGCTTCGAAGGGGTGATTCCCGATACCGATGTTATAGTCGATGCCCTCTTTGGTATAGGCTTTCGCGGGAGGCTGGAGGGGCATTACAGGGATGCTGTCGAACTGGCCAATCTCTCCGATGCCCTGCGGGTGGCTGTGGATATTCCTTCGGGAGTCAATGGTCTTACGGGGGAGGTGGAGGGGGTTGCTTTCGATGCCCATATAACCTATACATTTGCGGCCGAAAAGCTGGGACATCATCTCTTCGAAGGGAAACTCATGAGCGGCGAGGTGGTGGTCATAGATATAGGAATCGAGGATTATCTTTACGAGGATAAGGGCTTTCTGTCCATCGAGGATGAGGATGTACTGGAGTTGTTGCCCTCCTATGCTGGATGGGAGAACAAGGGGGACAGGGGAAGGCTCCTCATCATTGCCGGAAGCAGAGACTTCACGGGTGCCCCCCTGCTCAATGCTGCCGGAAGCCTGTCCATGGGAGCGGGTTATACATATCTGGCGGTTCCCGAATCCCTTTATCCGCATCTTATCGGAAGACTCCCCGAGGTGATTTTGATACCCCTGAAGGATGAGGATGGTTATCTGTATTCGGGCAGTTTCGATTCCCTTATGGAGAGGGGACTGAAATTCGACGCCGTTGCGTTCGGCTCCGGAGTGGGAAGGAGGGAAGGTGTCAGGGATTTTGCCCGGAAAATCCTCAATCTGGATGTTCCCATGGTCATCGATGCCGACGGCATCTGGGCAGTTTCGGATATGCTGGAGGAGCTGGGCGAGGATGTGATACTGACCCCCCATCCGGGGGAACTGGCGGGCATTGTGGGCCTTAAGCCCCATGAGGTTGACCGCAGACGGGTGGATGTGGTTCTGGATTACGCAAAGAAGTACAATCATGTTCTGCTTTTGAAGGGCAGTCCCACCCTCGTTGTTCAGAAGGAAGAGAGGTATCTGAACGATTCGGGGGATGTGGCCCTTGCCCGGGCGGGGAGTGGTGATGTGCTTACGGGTATGATAGGGGCCCTCCTGGCCCAGGATGTCCTTCCGGTTGAGGCGGCCGCCCTGGGAGCGTTTCTGCACGGAAGGGCGGGGGAGATGGGGGATGAATTTACCCTTACCCCTTCCCGGATTCCGGATGCCCTGAGGCAGTATATAGAAAGCCTGTATGAGGAGTGCTGAGAGCCGTAGCGAATACAGGAGAGGGGTGGACGATGCGGGAGGTTCGGCCCTGTGTACTGTGGTCTTTCTCCTGTCAAAGGGTGAAAATTAACCACTTGCATAAAATGTTAACCTGCTTTAAAATTTAAGGGATGAAAAAATCCAGAAAAGGAGGTGGAGCCATGAAGAGAATGCCTGCGAGGAGGAGCTATATAACTGACATCTTCGAGAGGCCTTTCAGCTTTTTAAGGGAGTTCGAGAGGAGCTTTTCCGAGGCTCTGGAGAATCTGGATATGGAGAATGTGGTCTGGACTCCCAACATCGATCTCGTGGAGAAGGAGGACGGCTACGAGGTATATGTGGAGATTCCTGGAGTTTCCAAGGATGACATCAAGATAAATGTAAAGGACAATACGCTGGTGATTCACGGGGAGAGGAAGAGATCCTACGAGCAGAAGGAGGGGGATATAGTCCATTATTCCAGCATGTGGTATGGGAAGTTCCACACCGAGATAACCCTCCCATCCGATGCCGATGTGGAGAAGATAGAAGCCGTCTATAAGAACGGTATCCTTACCGTCAGGATACCCAAGCATGAGAAATCCCGCGCCAGAGAGATAGAGATCAAGATGGAAGACTGATTCTTGGGGCGGCTTCGCCGCCCTTTTAAACGATTCTCTTTCTTATATAGGCGGACAGATAATCCACGATGACCACTGTGATGATTATGACTATAATGATGACGCCTACCTGCTCCCAGTTCCTCCCCTGAACCTTCAGGAGGAGGGGAACCCCTATACCCCCTGCCCCCACCAGTCCCACCGTACTCGCAGACCTGACGGCTATTTCGAACCTGTAAATCGAATAGGAGGCGAAATAGGGGAAAACCTGCGGCAGAACGCCGAATATCAGCTTCTGCCAGAAGTTCCCGCCCGCGGCGGTTATGGCCTCTATGGGCTTCATATCGATATTCTCGACTGCTTCGGCATAAAGCTTGCCCAGCATTCCCACCGAGTGGAAGCCTATTGCAAGAACACCCGCAAAAGGACCGGGTCCCACCATGCTGACGAATATAATGGCCAGGAGGATTTCGGGGAAAGTCCTTATGAAGTTGAGGAACATCTTAAAGAATCGGGCATAGGGAGAGAAATTCACGGCGGCGAGGAAGGCGAAGGGTACGGTCAGAACCGAGGCGATGAATGTTCCGAAGTATGCCATGGCCAGGGTTTTGAGCATTTCCATGACCATTTCCCAGAAGAATGGACCTCCGATGTACCTGAGAGATTTGACGAATATGCGTTCGAGGATAACCTTTCCCTTGGGGAGTCCCGCGATTATCCTGTGCAGATTGAAATCTATTCCCATTACCGCCCACCAGTAAACCGCCACGACCAGCAGTGTAATAATCAGCCACCTGGTTTTATTCCAGCCGTTCATAGTATCCTCTTCCTTATGTATTCGCTGAAGCCGTCTATGATAATGACTGCTATGAAGGTCACCAGTATAATCATGCTCACCTTGTCGTACTGGAAGAGCCTTATGTTCTCCATGAGAATCTGACCTATGCCGCCGGCCCCCACCAGACCCAGAACGATGGAGACCCTGACATTTACCTCGAAAGTGTAGAGAATGTACGAGATGAAGTTGGGCACGACCTGTGGAATTACAGCGAATGCGATTACCTGCGTCCTCGTTGCGCCCACTGATTTCACCGCCTCCAGCGGACCCCTATCCACTGCATCTATGTCTTCCGACATGAGCTTCGTCATTATACCGAATGAGAAGAATATGAGGGCCAGAACGCCGGGAAGAGCCCCGATTCCAAAGATGGCCACGAATACCGCCGCCAGCACGATGTCCGGGATCGTCCTAAGCACATTCATTATGGTTCTGGCCACGAAGTATATGGGTCTGCTTGGGGCAGTTACATGGGATGCGAAGAAGCTGTATATAACGGAAATTACGGCGGCTATAGTGGTTCCCACCAGTGCAATCTGAAGGGTTTCTATGAGCTTTGCCAGAATCGGTTTGAAATAGGTGAGGTCCGGTTTGAGGAATGAAGCGAAGAATTCTATGCCACGGGGTATGCCCTTTATGAATGCGAGGGGGTCGAATTCGATGAGAATTCCTGACAGAATGAGCAGAGCCGTCAGCAGTCCGGATATGGTGATGATCTTAACCTTCGTCTTCGTGCTCAGGACTCTTGCCATTTTCCGTAAATCCTTATGAGGATATCTCTGGTAAGCTCCTCTGGCCTGCCATCGAAAACTATTTCCCCGGCCCTTATACCAACTATCCGCCCTGCATAGGTCTTCGCCAGGTCCACATCGTGTAAATTCACAAGGGTGGTTATCTTCAATTCCTCATTGAACTTCTTCAAATAATCCATCACCACCTTCGCAGTCGGGGGGTCCAGGCTTGCCACGGGTTCATCCGCCAGCATGATGTCGGGTTGCTGGGTCAGGGCCCGCGCAATTGCCACCCTCTGCTGTTGTCCTCCGGAAAGCTGGTCCGCCCTCACATAGGCCTTATCCCGTATTCCAACCTTCTCCAGATTGGAAAGGGCAAATTCCACATCTTCCTTCGGAAACAGGTTCAGGAGACTCTTGAGCGTGGGAACATATCCCAGGCGTCCCACCAGGACATTTCGGAGAACGCTCATGCGCTTGACCAGATTGAAGCTCTGGAAGATCATGCCTATCTTCCGCCTCAGCAGACGCAGTTCCCTGTCCTTCAGTTTTTGAACATGTTTTCCCTCCACTATCAGATCCCCTTCGGTAATCCTTACCAGCCCGTTTATGGTCCTTATGAGGGTGGATTTACCCGCACCGGAGGGGCCTATTATGGCCACGAACTCCCCTTCGTGTATGTGAAGATTTATGCCCTTCAGGGCTTTGAATCCGTTGGGATACACCACAACGACATTTCGAAATTCGATCATCGGAGCCGATAAAGTTTAAAGGGATGGGACTATCGAAATTGCCCATGGAAAGGGGATTGCGGAACCCTCGACTGTAAACTTTTAAATTGTCCCCCATAAGGCTGGTGTGTGGTATTGTCTGCGCCCGGGGTGTGACATCTCCCATGCGTTTCGACAAGGGGTAATAAATCAAATTATGAACTTGCTCATGCCAGTATAATTTTGAAGCATGCAGATGCTCCATAATCTCCTCAATCTCCTGGACCTGTCTCTTCTGGATATAATCGATTTCCTTCTGGTCTGGTACATTTTCTATCAGGTTCTGAGGATTTTCCGTGGAACGAGGGCCCCCTATATGTTGCTGGCCATCACCATATTCGCTTTGATTGCCATAATCGCCCAGATTCTGAATCTGTCTGCCCTCAACTGGATTATCGATGCCTTTAAGACCGTGGGACTGGTGGCTCTGGTTATCGTCTTCCAGCCTGAAATCAGAAGGGCCCTTGCATCGCTCGGTCAGAGCAGGATATACAGGATGATTACGAAGGCCCCCGAAATTCCCCTGGAGGAAATAGTGGATGCTGTTTACTGGTTGAAGGATATGGGTTATGGTGCCCTCGTGGTGATTCAGAACAGGATGGGGTTGCAGGAATTCGTCGAGGAGGGGGTGGAGATAGATGCTGTGGTCTCTGCATTGCTCATAGAAACCATATTTTACGACGATAATCCCCTTCACGATGGAGCTATCATAATAAGGGAGGACAGGATTCTGTCCGCCGGTGTCCGGCTTCCCCGCTCATCTCACCTTCCGGATCCGCTCCTGGGGTTGAGGCACGAGGCTGCCGTCGGAATAACGGAGCAGACGGATGCGATTGCAATTGTGGTTTCGGAGGAGAGACAGACGGTTAGATATGCCTTTAAGGGTCAGCTTTCAGCTCCTCTGGATAAGGAGGAGCTTTTGAGCAGAATTGAGGAGATTCTATATGGAAAGGAATAGGAAACCCCGTAGAATCAGGGAAACCGTTGAGGGAAACAGGTTCTTTATAGCCCTGTCCTTCTTTCTCACCATG
>JALSOK010000135.1 GCA_026986535.1 Caldifarciminota bacterium | reverse complement strand
TATAGACCCGGCCCCTCCCGTAGAAATTCGCTTCGGGCCGGACCTTTCGGATCCAGGCCATTGGATAAAGCAAAGCATAGAGGAAATCAGGGGCATCCTAAACTCCAGACCGGGAAGGGATCTGCCTTTCATAGGAAACATGAAGATATTCCGGGTCAGAAAGGAAAACTGGAGAAATTACCACAGCTGGATAAAAAATGTGCAGAAGGGAAGGAGGGGTAAATACATTGTAAAAGAATGGGCCAGAGATAAAGAGCCACAGAAACCTCTGGACATGTGCGATTTCATGGGTTTTCTCATGCAGGCGTACCGCTCCTATTACGAGCCGGATCACACGAATATGTACAACATCCTCGTAAACAGGAACACAGGGAGCAATGTGGTGAACAGGGTGGGATTCGGACTGCCCCTGCCCTTCTTTTTCAGATCAGTCAAAAAGAGGGGAACCGTGAACCTGAAAATGGGGAACGCCACCGCCCGCAGAGCCTCCCCCCTCATCCTGAAAGTGCTTTCCGATGGGAAAAATTTCGAAGGCTTTTTCATCCACATGGAATCCACATTCAAACCCGGCAACGCTTCCGTGGAAGTCAACGGGACAAAAGTCAACTACGAAAGGGACATAATTCGGGATTTTCTTCAGAGTCTGGAAAGCCATTCCCTGGTGAAAAGGATCCTGTAGGAGGGTCCTGCTTTGAAAACCCTGTGCAGATGGGCCAGGAGGCTGGAGATTAAAAAGGCCCTTCAGGTGTTCCTCTTCGCCATTATCTTCATGCTGATGCTCCCCAGGGCCGGATCCGAATCTCCGGGGTACATGCTCATCGGTGAACTCATAAAGAGAAGCACTTCGGTCCCGTGGATATCCATAGGGGTCAACATCGCCGTCCTTCTGATTCTGCTAAAATGCCTGCATTCGAAAAAGCCCGATACCAACTTCAGAAAACTGGTGAGGGATGTTCTGGGAGGGAATATCGGAACCGTTTTTGGACTGACTGTCCTGATAATCGAACTGGTTCTAATAGGATGGATTACCGATTACCTGAGAGAGGGATTTTACTGGGCGGCTTTCTCTTCAACCCTCATCTTCCTCAATGTCCTCATCCTGTTCATGCTCATGACATCCGAGCCCTCCCCTTCCAGAAGACGGGGAAAACCGATCCCGCAGAAGAAAAAGGTCCTGATTTTCGCGCTGTCCATTAAAACCCGGAGGGGTAATGAAAGTCCCGAAGGGTTCGAGCAGAAGATTTTGAGGGAATACGAAGAGGAAATCCGCAAACTGATAGACTACTATATACTCAGGACGGGCACTCAGAAACCCAAATGGTCTAACTGGGAACTTCCGATCAGGAGCATAGCCCATCATCTGGACGAACTGGAAAAGATACTCGTGCTTACGAGCAAAACAACTGGCAATCAAATAGGAAGCGGAGAACTGTTCAAAAGAATTTTTAAGAGACATGTAAAAAGTGCTGTAAAACGGGCCGCAAAAAGGAATGTGAGTATAATAGAAATAGGACCGGTCGATTTCAACGATTACGATGAAATTTTCGACGCCATAAAGAATGCCCTGAAGAAAGTGTTTCAGGAAGGATACACCGACAGGGACCTCTCTTTCATGATTTCAGGCGGTACATCGGCCGTCACAGCGGCCCTCATAATCTCGGCCGTAAGGGATGGACGGCAGGTGGAATACTTTACGCAGGAGGGGGACAGGAGCGAGCACATAAGCATAGATGTCAACATATTCCATGTACGGCGAATACTCGGAGGGGACATAGATTGATCAGCTGGCCGGCTCCACATAGTAGGACCTGATTTCCTTACTGCTGGTGGAAACATACTGGATTTCCGTAAAGTGGTAAACGCTCGCCAGCACGCCGGCAATGGTGGCCGGTTTCTTTCCTCCGGTAACATCGATTATTATATCCGAATCCCTGTACTTTTTACCCAGCTTTTTAAAAATCCGCTCCAGAACCCGGTACATCTCTCCTATATCCTCGGAACTGGAAACCTTCCGGGGATGTATCTTAAAATTCGAATCTGGAAACAGCCTGCGGACCAGTGCCCTGAACTTCTCCAGCTGCACATCCGCCGACACATTTGCATCTTCGAAAACAATGACTTCAATCCTTTCCAGAGCCCCCGAATCCGCGTGATACTTCACGGCACGGACCGGCATCTCCCACTGTATTCTCCTGCCTTCGAAGTCCTCCAGCCTCTGAATTCTGTCGATTTCTCTCAGCTGGTCCCCACTGGCAGGCGGACTGAGGAATAAGACGAGCACCTTCGCTCCCCGGGGCCTGCCGGATTCCACCTCGAAATTGACATCGCTCACCACATTCTTTATGACAACTCCGATTATTACAAAAATGGTTATGGAAATCAGAATCATAATAATCCCTTCGGAGACCCGTTCCTCGAAAAATAGCAAAAACAAACCATCCGCTATCCAGCTACCGGAAACGGCCAGAAGTGCGAAAATCAGAAAGAGAAACACAAGGGCCACAGGGTCATTGAAAAGGGCACCCAGACTCGCCCCTATTGCCCTGCGCAAATTGGACAGGAGACGGACTTTACACTTACCATGCATGGCGCTAAAAGTTTAAATTTTGGGGAATGATATTTAGAAGAAGGGAACGGGGACGACGGGATTTGAACCCGCGACCTCCGGCGTGACAGGCCGGCGTTCTAACCGGGCTGAACTACGTCCCCGCTTCAGGATATAACTGACAGCGGGAAAAGTATAAAGCAAAGGTCCCATCCGTTCAACTAATCAAATTTTCAAAGGACATTCCTCAGGGAAGAGGCTATTTCCTTCATCAAATCCTCCATCTCCTCCTCCCCAAGTCCCGTAAGGACATCGATGACCTTCTCCGGAAGAATTCCCCTCCTCAGGAGGGCAATCATGAGAAGACCGATCGTCTTCTGGCCAGCAGAAGAAAGGGCTGGTTTCAATACATCCTCGAGGAAATCCTCCCCATCGGCCGATTTCCACTTCACGGCCACCTCATAGATGAGGAACAAAAGGGCCGGGACCAGAATCCCGACCAGAAAGGATCTCCTGTACTTTTTGCCCATACGAAAGTTTAACGCCTCAGAAAGCCCTCACGAATTTTCTCCTGCCGCCCGATTCCACCATCCAGTATGGGGCCCAGGCAAGGGCTACAGTGAGCACATCTATATCGCTTTTGCGGGGCTTTATGGGCTTTTCTTCTATTTCCTCCACGGCGGCATCCCACTTCTGCGTTATCTCATCCACTGCCGCCTTTATCTCCTCCTCCAGCCTCCTCATTTCATCCTTCAGCTGCTGGATAATCTGCATATCCTCCTCTATCTCTGCCTTTGCCCTCGATGCCATCCTGTGTTTGCGGCTTATCTTGGAAGCGGCGCTTATGGAACGCCTCCCGAGCAGGAAGCCCAGTATGGATTCGCCGGCACTCATATAGGTCTCCCTCTTCAGGGCGGCATACCGGGCTTTATCTTCTTCCAGCTCCCTTTCCATGCGGGCAAGTTTCCTCTCGAGGGCCAGTTTCTTCTTTTCGAATCGGGCAGCCAGCTTGTCTATCTCTTTATCCCGCAGTTCCCTTGCAACTTCCTGAGAGCGTATTTTGAAATCCCTTTCGTCCTCGCCGGGACTGGAGTAAATCTTAAGAACGGGATTGTAATAAACCGTGAGGGGTCTGTTCCGATAGATGTAATCCCTGAAGGACTTCTCCAGCTTCTTGAAAAGTCTGGAATTCAAACCCGGCGGCAGTTCCTCGAACAGGGCTCCCTCACGGGGCTCGTCCTCCATCTCGTCTATACCCATATCCAGTTCCATTGCCTCATCCCAGTCCACCCGAAGAGGCTTCCCATCGGGAAGGGGCGCCAGAAGGCTTATTTCCCTCTCCTCATCCACTCCGGCCCGGGAATTATAATAGTGGGCGATGGCCGTAGCGTACACCATGGGACGATAGACCAGCCGGACGGCATCTGCATTATCCTGAAGCACCTGCTCCCTGGAAATTCTCACCGGGATGAAAACCTCATCCACCGAAGGGGGAACCGCGGGAACAACATCGAGGAATCCCTCCACCCTTCCTGCCTTCTCTTTTCCAGAATCCTCCACACCGGTCGCGGCTGAGATATGCTCACCGGACTTTGGGATGGCCCCCTTTCTGTCCTTCATCAGCCTTTCAATCTGGGCACGGGTCAGGGGACCCCTGAGATAGGACATAACCCAGCGGGTCATGAAGGTGTAGGGGGTCTCATCATCGTGAACATTGTGGAGCAGAAACACCCTCGAGCCCAGACTGGATATAATTCCTTCGATATCACTGAGCCTGCCCCCGGCAACGCTTTCCAGTCCCGAAAGCAGTCTTTCCTTGTCCCTCTGGGTCTGGAGCTTTCCGATGAACCAGGTTCCCGCGTTGGTAAGGCCCTTGTAATCCAGGTCCACAGGGTTCTGAGTGGCGAGCAACACCCCTATTCCGAACGCCCTCGCCTGCTTCAGGAGAGTCAGCATGGGTCTTTTGGAGGGGGGCTCCGCAACGGGCGGGAAGAACCCGAACACCTCATCCATATAAACCAGAGCCCTGAGGCTCGTCGTGCCCGGCTGGGTCCTCATCCAGGAAATAACCTGCTCCAGGAGAAGGGTCACGAAGAACATCCTCTCCTCATCGCTGAGATGAGCAATGTAGAATATGCTGTGCCGGGGCCTTCCCGTCTCATCATAGAGGAAAGAGCCCACATCGAGGGGTTGACCCTCAAGCCATGTCTGAAATGAGGGGGATGCCAGCAGGTTGTTCATTCTCATCGCGAGGGCAAAGCGCTCCTTTTCGGGGAAGAAAGTCTCCACATCGAATACACCCAGACGCTCGAATGGGGGCTTCTGAACAGACATTATCAATCGGGCCAGGTCCAGGTCCTCTCCCCTCCTCCAGTAGTACTCGAATATGTTGGAAAGAAGGACATGCTCCTTACTCTGAACGGGATCCGCCTCTATGCCCAGCAATCCGAGCAAAGCAGAGACAGTCCCCATTATCTTCTCCCGAATCAATTCCTCATCCGAATCCCAGGAAAGGTCCGGGGCTCTGAAACTCTGGAGAACATTTACTGGAATTCCTGCTTCGGAGCCGGGAGTGTATATGACCCTATCCACGCTCTCCACCAGTTTCTCTATCCTCTCAGGACCCTGCCCCCAGTCCGCAAGGCCTTCCCTCCATACTCCGGCTATCTTCTTCGCATACTCATCGGGGGTCATCCCTTTCCGCCTGGCGTCATCTTCGTTGATCCAGGGCCTGAAGTCCTCCGGCCTGAGCTGTGGAAATGCAAGGAGGAGGTTGGTCATGTCCCCCTTGGGATCTATGATTATGGCGGGAATTCTGTCCAGAGCCGCTTCCTCAAGGATTCCAATCGCAAGTCCCGTCTTGCCGCTACCGGTCATACCCACGATAACACCATGGGTCGTCAGGTCCCGCGCATCGTATATAACAGGTACTGAAAGCCTCTCGCCCTTTTCTATATCGTACTTCGCTCCTATATAGAAGGCTCCCAGTTTTTCCACGAACTGCATCTGCCCGCTCCTTTTCGATACATCGGGAGCCGAAGGCTCCCATTCAGCCTATCCCTTGAGGCGCTTCAGGAGTTCCATTGCCAGTTTCATCTTGTCATCACCCGGCAGTTTGTTGATCATATCGAGCCAGTCGGGGGAACCGGAGCCGGAGAAGGATTTGAAGAGGGAAATCAGCTTATCTCCGATATCACCGGAACCCTCTCCAACGAGATTTTCCAGCTGACTCACTATATCGGGAATATTGTCGGAGAAATTCTCTTTAACATAATCCACCACCTTCGGAAGAATCATATCCACAGCCATATCACCCATATCCTTTCCACCTGTGACCTTCTTGATAATGTCATCCCACATAATGGAAATTATAAACCCCGACACCGATAAAAAGGAAAGTGCTGTTCGGGAACACTTTACTTATAAATGCTCCCCCGCTCTATGAATCTCCATATTATGTCTCTGCTCTGGGGGATTTTCTGTATCTGAGTATGACCGACCCCGTGAAATACGAAGTGCTCCACATTCTCCTTTTCCACAAATTCAGGTGGAACCTGAGAATCCAGCTCCACCACCCCATCCCCCACAGGGGTAAATACAGAGCCAATTCCCCCCACATCGGCACCGAGCAGAAGGTACCTGACATTCATAGACTCGAATGCCTCGTTAAGTTCTCTGATTATGGGAGAATCGAAGTTGAAGGCCCTGCTTATATAGAAAAGGGTCCCCCTCACTAATCTGGCAAATTCATCCCCCTCCACCGATGCGATCTGCCTGTATATGCTATGTATCATCTTTCTCGTCCATCTCACCCCCCTGTGGGGAGTGGCAAGGGTTATGATACCGCGGATGGAAAATTTACTGGAATACCTGCGCAGAAATGCTTTTGAAATCAGGCCCCCGAAGGAATGGCCTATCAGGTATATCGGGTCTTTAATCCTCCGGTTCCGCAGATACCTGTACACATAGTCGGCCGCATCGAAGGGATCCGGGCGCACGGATACGAGCCTGTAGGGAAGGGTCGGAGAATGTACATCCATACCCCTGAGAACCAGATAGGGCTTGAGCCTCATCCATGTTCTCCATGTGGCGAGATAGCCATGAATCAATACGATTACCCGCCTCTTTCTACTCATAACACACTCGAGAGCCCGTCTATGGCATCATCCATTTCCATCCGGGCCTTGGAAAGGGCCTCCTGAAGGAGCACCGGGCCCACAAGGTAGTTTCGAAAACCAACGCTCCTGCTGTATCTGGCGATATACTTCATTTTCAGCTTCCTTAGTTCCGACTCCAGAACGCGATTTAGATTCTCTTTGAATTCATCTACCGCTCCAAATATGTAGCTATAAAGCTTTTCACGGGCAATGGTAAATCTCACCGGCTCGAATACGAACATATTCACTATATCTTCTATTTCCGCCTGCATTCCCGTTAAAATCGATTCCTTACTCGAATTGAAAGCTCCATCGAATATAGACCTCTCCGAAAAGTCCTGAATCAAATCACCCAATTCTGTATCATTTTCTATTAAATCCTGTGCACTTTTGGAAATTTCGCCCAGACTTGACCTGAAATCCTCCGGTTTTTCGGTCAAATGGGCATAGAGCACGATTGCAGGCCACTCCAGTCGAAGTGTGTCCTTATCGATATTCTCAGGAATTATCGTTTCCAGAGCCGCCTCCGCATAATCCTTCATTTCCCTGAAGAAATCTTTCCGCAGGTCTTCGAGGAACTCCTCGATCTTATGGTCAAAATCCTTAACAAGGCTTTCCTTCAGGTTCAGATACCTATCACCAGAACGACCAGCAAAAACCTTATAAATCCCAAAGGCTACCAGCAGGACAAACATATAGAAACCAAGGAACGGAAAGGAAAAAATACCGTACTCCCTCAGAAGAAAGCCCATTGACAACCCGAACCATACCACTGCAAGAATCAGAAAAATCCAATCGATAACAGAGATCTTCAATCTTCCGGGTTCTATTACATAATTCTTCAATACCTTGCCGAGATTCCTGATGAGCTCGATCTTTATATTTTTCCTGCTAATGAATTTACTCAGAAGTCTATCGAAGTCTTCCAGAATTAATTTAATGTAGTGGTCGAATCTCTCGTATATTGGGCCAAAAGCTATCCTGTCCACATCCTTATCGGTGAGGACCTCCGAAAGGGAAGATTCAATCTCCGCCCTCAATTTCTGGGCTTTTCTGAGTATT
>JALSOK010000134.1 GCA_026986535.1 Caldifarciminota bacterium | reverse complement strand
TAAATTTTTGTAAACTATGCCATTTCTGTAGTTTAAGATTCCCGACGCCCGAAATAAGAAATTCCCCATCTGTCTTGAAATACTGAAATTGGACAGAATATCCATTCCCTTCGAGAGGTGGGGAGGGACATCCGAAAACCTGTATTCGAGGGTCAGGGAAACGGGGCCATCGTATCGAGCCATGAGAAACGGCGCCCCTCTCATGTAATAGCCACCCCCGACGGCCATTCGTTCGCTTCCCGCGAGAGCCCATACTTTCATTCCAATTTCCGTCCTGTAATCCATGCCAAGGAACAGGGGGGCCAGCTCCCCGGAAAATGAAGCGTACTCGCTATTCTGAAACCACCTGTAGAACAGCTCCACATCCCCGTAGCCCACAGACAGGCTTCGATAGTACCTGTCCACGGATGCTTCCATGCGAAAGTTTCCCCTGTAATAATTCAGATTCCCCCGCAGAAGGTATCCCGAAGTGTCGGAGGAAAGGGGAACGGCAACCCTCACATAGCTCCCACCCGCATCCCTGTAGTAGGTGCCCGAAACAGCATCGTAAGAATAATCCCCCAGCCCCTCCCCCACATAAACATACCTGTCCACATAGGCAATGGATGGGGCCTTTGTGAAAACGAGGGATGAAGAAAGACCCCCGTAAGACACATCCAGCACCCCCTCCCCACTCCCCCTGACGGGGTCATACAGGAACGAACCCTTCGCACCCGACAAACGGATTCCGAATCCCGCCCGATAATCGAGGGAATCCTCTCCGAAGAATACCTTTACCAGAGCGTATATCTCCCCACCCACCTCCATGTGTATAAAACTGCGCAGGCTGTCGGAGAAACGGATGCTCCTGAGGGATAGGGAGTAAAACGGTCCCCTCCAGGAGCCGTCCAGCATCCAACCACCCCTATACACCATCAACACCGCCCCGGCCCCTTTCAGATATGCACCATAGAGGGAATCCATGAGAAAAACTCCGATGCCGTTGTATGTGAGGGTGGCGAATGTCCCCTCCACCGCCCCTGCCGGATTGGGGGGCATGGACATTTCGATCAGGTCGCTCCTCTTTCTGATTACGAACAGGCGAAAACCGCCCCATCTCCTGGATACTCTGCCCTCCACATCCACCCGGCCCGCCCTGTAGAGGTAGTAGTTGGGATTATATTCAGCCACCAGGATTCTAACTGAATCGAGGTTCAGGGATATGTACTGCTGGCGGGACGGGGGATTCATGTACCGCAGAGGCATGTAATGGCCCCTTCCCCTGCCCACGAAGTAGTAATAGTCTCCCTGAGGATCGTATTCGTAGTCCCCGGATGCAAATGGGGAAAAATAGACCACATAGCGGCCCCTCCCCTCCCCCACATATCTGAAGATGGAGTCCTCCAGCACATAGGAGCCGCGAACGGTATCCATGTAATATGAGGGATAGTATCCCGGAGCCGTTGCCCCCTTCAGGCTGTCGCTGGAAAAACGAATATTCTCCACACGGCGGAAATAAGAAACTGGGCCCAGAGAGACAGACACAAAGTCCCGCCTTACCCCTTCGGACAGGTACTGATATTCCACGGTAAGAACATCCCCCGGATGCACATCCATACCCGGCTCCAGATAGAGGGTCCTCGAATCGTAGTCCACATGCCACCCCTCCCTCACCACCCTGCCGTTGATCAGGAGCTTCACAGAGCCATATACGACCTCCTCCCCCGTGGATGCAAAGGGAATTATGGAAGTCCCCCTGTAAACGATTTCCCTGCGCCTCATAATGGACCTCTCGTATCCGAACATGCCCCGGAAATTTCCGTATCCCCCCCTCATACCGAATATCCTGTATCTGCCCTCGTAGAAAGTACCCGCCTCCATGTACATCCCTCTTCTCTTCAGACGAAGGTAGCTCTCCTCGAAGTCGCTCAGATAGTATGTCTGGTCGAAGTTCTGCGCCCTGAATATACCCTCCACCGTAGCATCCCCCATCCTGCCCCCCACATTGATTACCAGCCCGCTCCTCTGGGAAAAGGTGCGGGACACCCCCACCCCCAGAAGAACGCTCCCCCCGAAAATCAGACTGCTTTCCACGCTATCGGCAAAACGGACCGAAGATGCCCTCCCGGAAGAGGGAGGCAGGAACCTCCTCAGGATCACACGGCTGGAATCCCCGAGAGGGGAAAGGTGAATTCCCCCATCCCCATATACGACCCTCGCTGAACCCAGAATATCTATCGAATTCCATACGACGGAGCCATAGGCGAGGGTGGTATCACCCAGAAGCAGCAGGGTATCAAGGACAAGCACAGACCACTACTTCTTACCCAGAATAAGGTCCACGGCGAGACTTCTGGCCCTCTCCACACTCTGCATGGCCTTCTGCCTGAACCCCTCTACCTTCTTCAACCCCTCCTCCAGGAGCCTCTCAGCCTCTTCCTGTATTTCCTTGACAGCCTTTTCCCTCAGAGCCTCCTCTTCCTTCTGACCCTTCAGGTGGGCTTCCTCGATGATTTTCATGGCCTCCTGACGGGCCCCTTTCAGGATCTCCTCCGCCTGCTTCCTCGCCTCCTCGATGATCCTCGTGGCCTCCTCCTCTTCCAGACGAATGACATTATCTATCTCGAGCTGCTCCACGACCTCCTTATGGTTCCCACCGTGCGCCATGGGCAAATTTTAAAGGGATGGAGAAATTTACCCGCGGCCTTCGATATCCGCATGCAATTCGATTCGGTGTATAATTTTCGCATGGAAGATTTGCGGGAAGTTCTCAAAGCCTTTATAAACGACAGACTGCTGGGGAAATTCGAACTCGTGGACTACGAAACCGTGGTGGATGAAACCGAAGGAACATACATAACGGCAACACTCCGCCCCGTGGTGGAGGGAAGCATCGGGGATATAATAGCAGGGCTCGATGAGGAGGCGGTGGAATCCCTCTACCTCACCTGTCTGGACGATGAGCCCGCATTCGAGGCGGACATCCCCATGGAGGACCTGATAGAATTCAGGGAAGAAATGGAGCAGAGGTTCGAAGAGGGCCTCGAGGAGGAATAGCGCATGTACAGAAAGATACTCTGGGCCACAGACCTGTCGGAAGAATCGATTCAGGCCCTGGAATATGCCGTTCCCATCATAAAGAAAATGGGGGCGGAGGTCTATGTATTGAGCGTGGTCCCCTACACCCCCTTCCTGTACTCATCCCTTCTGGGAGAGAGCGCCATCTACGCTGAACTGCTGGAGGAGATAGTGAACGAAACCAGGGAGGACTTAAACAAGCTAATAGAGGAGATAAAGGCCCGCCACCAGATAAGCATAGTCAGATGGGATGTGGTGGTGGGTTCCCCTTACGCGGAGGTCATAGAGCATGCCAGGCGCAAGGGGGTGGACCTCATACTGATGGGCTCCAGAGGGAGGGGGAAGATCGAGGAATTCCTCATAGGTTCCACGGCCAGGAAAGTCGTCGCCAAATCCGACAGGGACCTCCTGCTCGTGAGGAAGAAAAAGGGATACAGCAGGGCCCTTATATGTGTTGACCTCTCCGAAAACTCCAGAGTGGTTCTGGAGAAGGGCAGGAAATTCGCATCCACCATTGGAATGGACTATACACTGCTGCATGTTATAGAATCGGACACGCCGCTGCCGGAGTCCATTCAGCGGGAGATAGAGGAAAAACTCGAGAGCCTGCTCGGGGAGAAGGCCATCGTGGAATATTATCCAAAGGCCTCCACCGGAATCATCGAGAAATCGAAGGAGTACGATGTGGTGATTCTGGGCAACAGGGGCCACAACCTATTCGAAAAACTGTTCCTCGGAAGCACAGCAGAAAGGGTGGCATCCCATGCTCATTCTCCTGTACTCATTATCAGGATTAACCGCTGAGCAACTTTCCCTCATCTCCGCCACCGCCCTCGTATCGGGCATAAGCATGTGGAGCGTGGATGAGGATATAAGGAGGTTTGCACTTCAGCATCAGAATTACAACAGCCTGTTCGACGCCATCAATCAGCTGGGCGATGGCAGATACCATATTCTGGCCTTCGGCACGGGATACATTGCGGGCCGCCTGATCAGAAACGAAAAACTGACAGAAGTTTCCAGAGAGGGTTTCCAGAGCTTCCTGATAAGCGGACTCACGGTCATCACGCTCAAGAGCCTGTTCGGAAGAGCCAGGCCCTATACGAACGAGGGGGCCCTGTCCTTCCATCCCCTGAGCCTGGACAACGATTACCACTCTTTCCCCTCCGGCCATACAATAGTGGCCTTCTCGGCCGCATCGGTAATATCGTCCAACTTTCGAAATCCGGCAGTCTATGCCATATCCTACTCCCTGGCCACGGGGGTTGCCATGGCCCGCATATACAAAGACAGGCACTGGTTCTCCGATGTGCTAATGGGAGCCGCCCTTGGCGGCGTTATAGGGTGGGCAATTGGCTCCCATTAGTCAGATTATTTCTTGCTTTTGAGAATTTCCCATCCGGACTTACCCGCGTGAAGCTCGAGGTCCAGAAAGTACTTCTTTCCACCGGTGGCATCCCTGAACAGCAGACGGAATGGATAGACGCCATCCCTCTCCGAGCCTTCGGGAAAGAGTATGGTGAGCTCCACGGGGGTACTCTTCTCCACCATGACCTCCCTGCCCACCTCCGTGCTTATCTCTATGGTGTTGTCCATCAGCACCCCCAGAATCCTCAGGGGCACGGGAGTCCCATCACTGCTGGATATGTACACCCATGCCTTATATGGCCTGCCGTACTTCACACCCCTGTCCTTCTCCACACGGGCGCTGTCGAATCTGAATAGGACCTCATCCTCCACCTCTCCCTGTATGGGGATTTCCACTGGCACCCCCTCGAAGAATCCCCGAACCGTTCCCGAAAGATGGGCAACATATCTGCCCGGAGCGTCCGCCCTGATGCTGGTACACCAGTATTTCTCCATGCCCTGAAGGGGAAGGGTCATGATGGGAATACCATCCTTTTCCACATCCACAGAAGCGGAAACGCTCGAAATATCCTCCGGATTCTCCACCTCCAGGCAGTAATGGATCCTCTGGTTCTCGAATCCGGATGCCGCCGAGGAAAACCTGTACTTCAGGGGGAAGAGGATGACCAGCTTCCTGTATATCCTCAGCTCCAGGTTATACTTCTGACTGTTCACCACGAATGCTATCGTATAGGTCCCCGGCTGAAAGTCTCCCCGGATCTCCCCCACGAGATTCCCATTCTTTCCCTCGGTCAGGGCAAAGGCCTCGCTCGATGAGTCGGCCCTTATCAGATACACCCTCGGGTCGTTGAAATCCGACAGGGGAACACCCCTGAGCTGTATCTCCACAGGAATCGGCGAGCCGGATGCAACGCTCCGGGGAGGTTTAATGAATCGGGGCATGGGAATGCTTATCTCCCTGCCCCGGCTCCTGACCACTATGGAAACCACGCTGGTTTCGGGGACTTCCTCCACTGCAACCACTTTCAAATCCCTTCCGGTTATTAGCTCCCTGAGAATCTTGTTCCTGACGAGCCTGCTGCGGGTGGTATCTATTCTATCGAACCTATTGCCATCCACCACTATATAAACATCGATTCCCGGCTTTCTGCTCACTATCGCCAGGACATCATAGACATTTCCACCGACGGCAGCGAGTAGCAGTTGAACGCCTATCATTTAACCTCCTCCTTTTCTTCCACTAATTTTAAAAGATACTCCAGTTTCTCCCTGTCCTCGAGGATGGAAATTAGCTTATCGTAGCTCTCCGGAGCAACGAATACGGTCACGAAGGGACGGAAGAACACAAGGAACTGGGACAGGAGGAAAGAAATGGGTTTTATGCTTTCCCCCATGAAAACAGCGGGAACCTCCAGCCCCCGGCTCTTAATCATCTGCGCCAGCCTATCGAGAAATTCTCTCTCTTCCTTCTCCATACACCTGTCTCCTTATGATTATGTGCTCCAGGGATGGGTCGCTCTCGAAACCGATTCCCCGCAGTATCCGGTCCCCCTGAACGATTTCCACAGTGTCATCGGTAAATATCCTCTCCCTCCTGTCATCCCATATAAGTACGCCGGTGCTCAGCCTTATGCTATCGTAGGTCGTCACGAGAACCTTCCCCATAGCCCTCATATTACGGGTGTTCTTATCCATAAGGCCGGAATCCGCCACTATGGTACTGCTTACCCTGTCGCCCTCGTAAAACCACAACCTGAGCCCATAAACCATGTATGTCCTTCCGTAATCGTATATGGTGTCGGCCTGCATCTTCCACCTGTAATGCCCCTCGTGGGTTGAGAGGATATAGGATTCAACGAGCATCTGCTCGAATGGAGGGATACTATCATCCGGAGCAAAAAACAGGAGCAGTATCATAATCTGTCCAGAATTTTAAACATCAGCGCCCTCATCGCATCGAACACCCCGTCATGGGGAAGGGGACCGGTTTTCCTTCCGGTAATCCTGACCGCTTCTTCCACCATGGAGGGCGTCATCTCCAGGTGAAACTGAATACCCAGAGCACTGGCAGTCTCCACCACCTGATTGGGACAATCATCCGTGGATGCAGGATTCAGCGCTCCCCGCGGAATATCGAAGGCATCCGAATGCCAGTGGAAAGCGGGAAAGGTACGGGGGAAGTCGTGAAAGTACCTGGAGCGGGAGGCATCTGCGTTGAGTCTTACCTCTTTCCATCCAAACTCATCGCATACACCACCGTGCACAGCGGCCCCCAGAACTCTCGCAATGAGCTGGGCTCCAAGGCATATACCCAGGACCTTTCCACCCGAATCCATGAATCTGCGGATAAATTCCTTCTCCCCGGCAAGCCAGGGATGCAAATCCTCATCGTCCGCTCCCATCGGCCCTCCCATGATAATCAGACGATGGAAGTCCTGCGGTGGAGGAAAACTCTTCACATCCGGCCGAAGGATACGATATTCCAGATTTTTGCGACGGAGCCAGTCCAGTATCACACCCGGAGATTCGTAATCCACATGCTGAATAATCAGGTATTTCATTCCACTCTGAGGAGGCGGAGATTCCTGACACCGGTTATAAGGGTATCCCCCGCCACGATGGAAGTGTCCGGCCCCATAATGGCCTCCACGATTCCGGTATCGGGAGCAAAGACGAAGTGTCGATAAAAACTCCTTCCCCCCTCCGGATTGCTCTCCCTGTAGGAAATCTCCACGCCGTATCTCATCCCATCCATGAGGGAGACACCGCAAGAAATCCGGAATTCAATCCCATTTCCGGAATAGGAGAATTCGCCAGCATATCCATCGACGAAGGGGTAGGGGTAATAGGGTATGTATCCCTCGTAAGCCACCACCCTGCTACCGTTCAGGGAATATTCCACCCTGTTGTACAGATTCATCCAGTCCCCATCGTACCTCAGATACTCCACCTGGCCCTGCCAGTCCAGTATGGAGTAAAGGGAATCGGCCGTATATACCGAAACCACGAAGGTTCCACCGTTGGCATCCTCGTAAATGTATCTCTCGTACCTCGCAAATGGAATATAATTGGAAGCCTCCCTGTCCACGAGGGAGGCACATCCCGCCAAGAGCGGTATGAAAATAAGTCTCTTCATTTACCTCTCATGCAAAGGGGATGGTCGTCGCACCTGGAGTAGTAGCTGGTCATCACCTGATTGAAGAACCTTTCGGGATTGGCCGCCTTCATGTAGGAGAACATCAATCTGACCCCATCCTTCAAATTGGCATCCACACACCTGTCAGCCCCGTTGTAGAGCTCCAGGAGGGCCCTTCGTATGTTGTCCGAATAGCCCACATAGATGATGTCCGTACAGGTGTCGTAGTGGGGATTGTCCACGAATATGTAGAACACCCCGCCCCCTTCCGGGGCAAACCGGTTAATGTAAAAATCGTTGAATTGATGTCTGTGTTGCCAGTCTGGCCACCGCATGGAGAAAGTTTAAAGGGCCTTTGCGCTCAATCGCCTCTGCCCCTTATCTTCCTTCCCGATATCCTCCTGTAGAAAAACTCCATGATCAGCGCAAGGATGCTCACGAGCAGGCTCGCATAGAAACTCTCCCTGCTCCGGTTCCACTGATAAGCCAGGAGGGTGAAGAATACGGCGAGGATAACGACGAAATTGAGCAGTATCAGAAAGGGTCTGCCTCCCACCTGCGCGCGGAGCCTGTAGTGGGATGCTATTACGAATATGTAGAGAATCAGAAAGGTGAAGCTGATAATGGATGAGATTCCTCCCAGGTCGAAGAACAGGGCAAAGAAGAGGCTCAAAAGGGCAGTTATGTAAAGGCCCTCCGGCTCCTGAAACCAGACCTTCCTCTCGAACACATCCGGCAGATATCCCTTCTTTGCAATCACATAGGCCACATTGGCGCCACCGTACAGGGTGGCATTCAGGGCAGATGAAGTGGAGAAGAGGGCCCCTATGGACACCAGGACGAATCCCATTTCTCCGAGGAAGGGACGGGCCGCCTCGGCCAGAGCATATTCCTTTGCCCTTATGAGCCCATCCACGCCGAGATTCCCGAGGGCCACGACGGACACCGAAATATAAACCAGAGACACTATGGCTATGCTGATGTAAATGGCAAGGGGAACATTCCTCTCCGGGTCCTCCATATTCTCGGATGCATTGGTTATGAGACCGAATCCCATATAGGAGAGGAACAGAACCGAGGCCGCATAGAAGGTATCCCTTATGTGCCCGGAATCCACCATGGGCCTCAGGTACTCCGGATTTATGCTCCATATCCCCACGAGGACGAAGAAGAGCAGGACCGACAGCTTCACCATAACTATCCAGAACTCCGCCCTGCCCACAGCCCTGGACCCCAGGAAGTTAAGGGCTGTGAAGAAGGAAATGACTATTACCTCCACCACTCCCATGGAGAGGGGGGAAAGCTTCAGCCCCACGAGGGCAAGGAAATACCCGGAAAATGCCTTCGCAAACAGGGATATGGAGACCACATAGCTGAACCACATGAGGAGGCTCAGGCTCCCCGCGATCACTCCATCCCCGATACCCCTTACCACGAATTCAATGGGACCCGCATTGGAAACAAAACGGGAGCCCAGGTGGGCATACGAATAGGCCACGGACAGGGAGAACAGAGCAGAAAGCAGGAAAGCTATTGGAAGATTGCTGGAGCATATACCCGCCCCAACTCCCAGGATGGAGAAGATGCTGGCACCTACCATGGTGCCAACGGCCATCGAAACTGCTTCCCACAAACCGATTTTTCCACCCTTCATGGACCGGTTAAGTTTATACCTCTAAAAATTGGGAATGATGGGCGTCTTCCAGCGGACCAGAATCCCGTTTCGAACAACGAGAGTTTCGGGGAAATCCATCTCGCAGACGGGATTTACTATCAGGGTATCCTCCGCCAGGTCCACCCTGACAGGTACCATTTTCGGCTCCTGGCCCAGCCTCCTCATTATAGTGTCCCTCAGCGCAGAGGCGATGAATCTTATACGGAAATCCCCGCTACTGGAAAGGGAAGCGAGTATCTTCAGGGATTCGTTGTAGTTCCCGGACTTCATCTCCTCCAGTGCCATCCTGAATCTGATAACCTCCCTGTAGAAAGCGACCCTCCGGGGATAGTAAAAGCTGAAATAGTTGCAGTAGGACTTCCTCTCCAGCATATCTGCCAGGTACAGCAGATCCTCCCTTCCCTTCGCCTCCTCGAGCAACCTGTAGAATCGGGGTTTTACGGGAAATGAGGATGCCATTCCCTCTTTTGCCCTGGCGGAAAAAATGCAGGAATTCACATAATCCACCATCCAGCTGGAGCCTTCCCTTATGAATATGTGCTTTCCATCGAGGCAGTATGCGTACAGCATCTTCACATCCCGTAAGGACACCATGGAGCTGTCCAGACGAAAATTCTCGACATAATTGCAGTAAAAGGTATCGACCTTTTCCACACTGACGAAGCATCCTCTGCCCTCGAAAAAGGGGGCATTCCTGCGGGAGCACGCTCCGGAAAGCAGAAAAGCACTAATCAGAATAGATGATAGTAACCGGACCCGCATTAACCAGTTCCACCTCCATGTAGGTCTGAAACTGCCCGGTTTTAACCCCTGGATATTCGCTCCTGAGCATATCCACCAGCTTCCCGAAGAGCACCCGGGCCTCATCGGCCGGCATGGCCCCTGCGAAAGAGGGTCTGTTCCCCTTTCTGACATCCCCGGCCAGGGTGAAGTTGGAAACCACCAGTATCTCCCCCCCTATGTCGCCAACGGACAGGTTGAGCTTACCCTCCTCATCTTCGAAGATTCTCAACCTCACCAGCTTCCTTACGAACCTCCTGACCTTCTCCAGATCATCGCCCACCTCCAGCCCCACGAGAGCCACCAGCCCCTCTCCGATCTCCTCGGAACCCACCTTAGCCCTCTTTACCCTCTGAATCACCGCCTTCATCTTTCGAAGCCTTCCGGAATTCCTTTATCGCTTCCCCCAGTCCCCTCGCCAGCTGAGGAAGTTTGGAAGAGCCGAAGAGTATGAGGATAATCAGGAGGATAATCAAAAGTTCCTGCGTTCCCAGCATGATTGAAAGTATAAACGATGGGGCACCGGAAACCGTACATGCCTTCCGCAGAGAGAGCCAATATCCAGCTCAATCCAATTCCTGTACAGGGGTTTCCCTATAAAATTTCCCCGCTTTCATGAAGATAGCAGTCGTCCACGACTGGATAGTGGATATTGCGGGCTCTGAGCGGGTGCTCCGGGAAATCCTCCGCATCTTTCCGGATGCCGATGTCTTCACCATGTTCTACAGGAAGAGCAGCCTGGAGAGGATCGGCATTCCCCACTACAGGGTAAATGCCTCGTATCTACAGAGAATTCCCGCAATTCAGAACTTCTACCGGAAACTCCTGCCCCTCTTCCCGCATGCCATCGAGAGCCTCGACCTCAGCGGATACGACCTGGTGATCTCCTCTTCCCATTCTGTGGCAAAGAACATCCTTACATCCGCGGAGCAACTCCACATATCCTATGTCCACACACCCATGAGATACGCCTGGGACATGTTCCACGAGTACATGAAGCAGGTCAATCCCCTCCTGCGCCACTGGGCCAGCAGAGAACTGCACAGAATCCGGATATGGGATGCAACCGGAGCGATGAGGGTGGACCATTTCGTCTCCAACTCCAGATATGTGGCCCGCCGTATAGAGAAGGTTTACAGGAGAAAAGCCACAGTCATCTATCCACCGGTGGATGTGGAGAAATTTCCACTGGAGAAGCAGAAGGAAGATTACTACATCGCCGTTTCCCGCCTGGTACCCTATAAGAAGATAGACATCATAGTCAGAGCCTTCGCCAGAATGCCTGCAAAGAGACTCCTGGTGGCGGGAGGAGGTCCCCAGCTCAATGAAATAAAGAAAATCGCCAGAGGACATCCCAATATAGAGGTGCTGGGATATGTGCCGGATGAGGAGCTGGTACGCCTCATGCAGAAAGCAAAAGCATTGATATTCGCCGCCAGGGAGGATTTCGGCATAGTGCCGGTGGAGGCACAGGCGGCAGGCACACCGGTAATAGCATACGGCAGAGGGGGAGCCATGGAATCGGTGGAGAAGAATAAAACCGGCATCTTCTTCTACTACCAGACCCCCGAAGCCATAGTCCAGGCAGTGGAAGAGTTCGAGAAATTGACCTTCGACCCCGAATACATATCGCGGCATGCCCGGAAGTTCTCTGCAGAGAGGTTCAGGAATCAATTCGAACAGCTGGTGCGGGATAAATTTGCCGAATTTTCGAAATCCACTCCTTTATAATTACCCGCATGAAAGACAGAACCTTCGTTGTGGCAGGTCATACCGGCAGCGGCAAAACCACACTGATAGCCCAATTTTTAAAACTGGCCGGTGTAATAGACAGAGCCGAGAGAACCCTGCTGGACTACGACGAACTGGAGAAGGAAAAGGGCATGACCATGATGCTCAAACCCTTCAAGTTCAAATACGGAGGATACGATTTCCAGGTAATAGACACCCCCGGCTTCATAGAATTCGAGGGAGAGCTCATTTCGGCCACCCGGGTTGCCGATAACATGCTGATCGTGGTGGATGTGAGCACCGGGATAGAGGTAGGAATAGAGAGGGCCTTCGAGGAAGCCCGCCGACACAACCTCCCCACCTTCTTTGTCATCAATAAAGTGGCCTCCTACGATAAGGACCCGGAAGAACTGCTCCAGATGCTGAAGGAGAAATTCGGGAAGCAGGTTCATCCCGTCCAGCTGCCCATAGGAAGGGGGGAAAACTTCAGCGGGGTATTCGACCTCTTCACCGGAGACCTGAACAGCCTACCGGATGATCTGAAATCCCATGCAGAAGAAGAGTACACGGAGCTGACGGAGTCCGTCGTGGAGACGGACGACACCCTCCTGGAGAAGTTTCTGGAAGGGGAGGAGATTTCGAAGGATGAAATCCACGATGCCATGAGAAAGGCTATCGACGAGGGCCTGTTTTATCCCGTGCTGTATGCGGATGCGGCGAAAGGGGTGGGAGTAAAAGAACTGCTGGATTTCCTGGGTGAATACGGGCTCTCATTCGGGGAGAGGCAGGAGGATACGGGGACCACAGCGGCACTGGTTTTCAAAACCTATGCGGAGCCCCACATGGGTGAGGTGTCCGTATTTCGTGTTTTCTCTGGAAAAGTGGTTCCAGGCACGGAACTGCTGAATGTTAACAAGGAGTCAAAAGAGAGAATCGCCCATGTTTACACCATATTCGGCAGGGAAAAGAAGGAAATCAACGAAGCCGGATTCGGTGAAATTGGCATACTGGTCAAGTTAAAGAACACGGAAACCGGGGACACCCTTGCAGACCCGGACAATCCCGTGAAACTGGATTGGGTAGAGATGCCCGAACCCCTCTATGTCCTGGCCATCAAGCCCAGGACCAAAAAAGACGAGGACAAACTTTCCGAAGCCCTTCAGAAACTCATGAAGGAAGACCCCACATTCTACTTCAAATACGACCCACAGCTCAAGCAGACCCTCCTCTACACTCAGGGGGAGATCCACGCCAATACCATATTCGAGAAGATGAAGCGCAAATTCAATGTGGAAGTGGAGAGGATACCACCCAGGGTTCCCTACAGGGAGAGCATCCGCAAACCGGCGGAGGCAACCGGAAAGTATGTGAAGCAGACAGGGGGACGCGGGCAGTACGGCGTGGCCCACATACGCATAGAACCCCTTCCCAGGGGGCAGGGCTACGAATGGGTGGATAAGATATTCGGAGGAGCAATACCCAGAGAATACAGACCCTATGTGGAGCAGGGTGTGAAGAAAGCCATGGAAGAGGGGGTCCTCATGGGATACCCGATGATGGACATAAGGGTAATCCTGCTGGACGGTAAGTACCACGAGGTGGATTCCTCCAATATGGCCTTCGAGATTGCCGGAAGCATGGCCTTCAAAGAAGCCGCAAAGAATGCAAATCCCTATATGCTCGAACCCATTTACGAGGTAGAAATCTACACACCTGAGGAAAACATAAGCGATGTGATAGCGGAGGTAAACTCCCGCAGGGGCAGAATCATGAACATAGGGCAGAATAAGATAGAAGCCCAGATGCCCCTCGCGGAACTGTACGATTTCCTGCCGGCCCTCCGCTCCAAGACCAGGGGAAGGGGCAGATTCAAAATGAAGTTCTCCCATTACGAGGAAGTGTCGCAGGACCTGGTGAAGCACTATCCGGAAGAGGAGGAAAAATGACGGGTTAGGGGGCTTCGCCCCCTTCAGCAGAAACCGGCTTTCAAATTTCCCTGTCCTCTATCTCGTAATCGGGGGGAGGTCCTATGGAAGTGAGCTTGACATCCATTATTATCCCGTAATGCTCCAGCCTCCTGTAGGCATCTTCCAGAGCTCGTATGAGGGTATCCCTCTCCCCCCATGCCAGAGTGGAAAGGGCCGTGCTTTTGAAAGATACGCCATGCTCCTTGAGTATCCTCCAGAACTCCCTTATGACATCCCCCCTGTCCCCCCTGTACTCGAGGGCGTATATGCTAATCTGTGCTTTGAGCGTCCTCATAGTTCCATATACCCCAAGGCATCACCACGAACAGGGAAACCACAAAGAGAATGGTTGAGATGACCACATCCCCCATATAAGTCAGGACAAGGGCCACCACCTGGGCCAGGAAAGTGATCCAGAAGGCCGTCCAGAATCTGTTCAACTTCATATTCACCTCCCGTTGAGCCCAAAGTATAAAGAGAAAATCTCCCGCGCCTGTGGAAAGGCAGGACTGTCCGGGAAAGGGTAAACTTCATCCTAAGAGATGAGGTTCTATCATACCGAAGCAGTCTCACGGTTCCCTGTTGGTAATGAACTAATTTTTTTCGGGAGGTAGTGGGCAGAAACTCCGTTCAGTAAGCCGGAATAATGCTGAATGACCTCCGGATTTCAAAACCTCCGGTGGGACATGAATATTCAGGCTTTAAAATTGTCAATATGAAAACTTACCCGATTATACTTGCAGGCGGAAAAGGTGAAAGGTTCTGGCCTATTTCCCGCCGAAGAAAACCCAAACAGGTTCTCAACATCTTTACCGGAAAGCCCCTCGTACTGGAGGCCTACGAGAGGGCCCGCAGATTCGGAGATGTAATCGTTATCACATCCAGCGAGCTGGAAGATGTGATAAGGGACATAATCGGCACAGAAGCAGAAATAATCGCGGAGCCGGTGGGAAAGAACACTGCACCGGCCATCTACTGGGTGGCCAGGAGAGAGAACATAAATCCGGAAGATGTGCTCTTCGTCACACCATCGGACCACATCATAGGAAACATACCCAACTTCGTTGAGGCGGTGAACAGGGGAATCGAATATGCATCGAAGGGGTACATCGTGGTCTTTGGAATAAAACCCACCAGGCCGGAATCGGGATACGGCTATATAGAGGCGGGAGAAGAGGTGGACGATAAAGTCTCCAGGGTCAAGAAATTCTACGAGAAGCCCTCCGTGAAAAGGGCCACGGAATTCATCAAGAAGGGGAACTTCTACTGGAATTCGGGTATGTTCGTATTTTCCAGAAAGACCATACTGGAGGCCTTCGACAAATATGCTCCGGATATAGTGAAGGCATACGAGTCCAGCAACAACATGGAGGAGTTCTACCACTCGGTGGTTGACATTTCCATCGATTACGCTATAATGGAAAAGGCCAGGAACATCGTTGTGGTAAAAGCAGACTTCTACTGGGAGGATGCGGGCACCTACACTGCACTGGAGCGGATATATCATCCAGACGAGTCCGGAAATACCTTATTCGGTAAAGTGGTTGCAAAGAAGGTGAGCGGAAACATAATATACGCGGAGGACGGCATAGTGGCCGCATACGGGGTTAAAGACATGATCATAGTCCACACGAGGGACGCCACCCTGGTCATCCCCAAGAAGCATGCCCAGAAAGTGAAGGAACTGGTGGAAGAGCTCAAGAAGAAGCACTTAACCGAGTACCTGTGAAATGAAGAAACTGGTGGACGCTTTTAAAGAGTTCATGAGAAATGTCCCCCAGCCCGTGTTTGTGGCCATAGCAAAGGATACGGATGGGGAGGTTGGGGGACTCACGGTAAGCTCCTTCACCTCCATATCTCTGGATCCCCTGCTCGTAATGGTGGCCATAGACAGGAATGCACGAAGCTTCATCCACTTCAAATATGCACTGGGATGGACGGTGAGCCTGCTCACGGAGAACCAGTCCCTCATATCCGGAACATTTGCCAACCCCAAGATCCCCATGGAGGAGAGGCTGAGCAGGGTCAAACTGGACGATAGCCCCAATCTTTCCGTTCCCTATATCCGGGATGCTGTGGCATTCATGGAATGCGAACCCTACGACAGCTTCGAAGCAGGAGACCATTTCATATTCCTCGGCAAAGTGATCCACGCCCAGATACTGACCGATGCCCGTCCCCTGATTTACTACAGGAAGCACTACACCACCGTCAAGGACTGAATGCAGGAATTCATCCAGACCTTCGTACCCCTGTTCGTTGCCATCGATGTATTTGGATTGTTTCCCATATTCATAAGCCTGACAGAGGCCCTCGATGTAAGCGAAAAAAAGAAGGTGGCCCTGGATGCTTCCATCACCGCCTGGCTTACGGGAGTCGTATTTGCCCTGGGAGGATCCTATATCCTTTCCTTCCTCGGTATAGAAATAACGGACTTTCAGATAGCAGGGGGCATCCTCCTGCTCATCCTGGCCATAAACGACCTCCTTTCGGAAGAGAAGAGGAGAAGGAGGCCAAGCCGCTCTATGGGAATCGTTCCTATCGGCATCCCCCTCATAGCAGGTCCCGCCACCCTGACCGCCCTCATAACCCTCTCATCCATGTATCCAATTTGGGTCGTGCTCATGTCCTTCACCCTCAACATGCTCATAGTATTCCTGGCCCTGTGGTATTCCTCCCTTCTGGTCCGGTATCTCGGAACGAGCGGCTCCAACGCCATCTCAAAAATCATGCTGATCCTCCTGGCCGCCATAGGGGTAATGCTCATAAGAAAGGGGGTCGAAGGTGCGATTCTACAGTTCAAGGGCACTGGATAATCTGATAGATTCCAGCCTGAGCCATTACGAAATCAATTTCATCCTTCTGGAAGTCCTGGGCAGAACCCTGGAAGACATAAGGATAAAGGGGATTTCCGCATGGGAGGTGGAAAGAATAGAGCCCTATCTACAGATGGCCCGGAGATACCCTGTGGAATACATATTCAAAAAGGCCTTCTTCCGCAATCTGGTGCTCTATGTGGACGAGAGGGTCCTCATCCCCCGCAACGAAACCGAGCAACTTGTGGACATAGCCCTCCACCTGATTCAGGAGAGAACCCCCGACAGAATCCTGGAAGTGGGCACGGGGAGCGGAGCCATTGCCATAAGCATAGCGTCCGAAAGCGGTAAAAAAGTGTTCGCCAGCGATGTTTCCCCCGATGCAATAGAGGTGGCTTCCATGAATGTCCGGAGCCATAAGACGCAGGGCAGGGTCCTGCTGTTCGTGGGGGACGGCCTGAAGGCGGTGGATGGTGAGTGGGACCTGATCATCTGGAACCATCCGTATGTCCTTCCGCAGGAGTACGAAGACCTCCCCCCAAAGGTAAAGGTGGAGCCGGCTGTTGCCCTGATATCCACACCGGATGCCCTTGTGGATTTCCTCCGCGAAGGTATGAAGATGCTGTCCAGAAAAGGAGTTATACTGCTCGAATCGGCACCCCGCTTCATCGAAAGGATAAAAAAGAGTTTTCCCGATATACGGGTGGTAAAGGATCTGTACGGGGTGGAAAGGTTCGTCCTGCTGGAGAGAAGGTAAAATTATCTACATGAGGAAAATCATTTCCCTGATCATACTTCTCCTCATAACGGCGTGTCAGCAGAAGAAGGCGATAGAGCAGAGGAACAGGGATTTCATAGAGCTGGAATTCATAAGAGACACTTTCATAAACACCGACATCCTGAAAGAGCCAGTCTATTTTTCCTTCGATGGAAGGGGCGACTACGATCTCATGTTCATGACCATCCCCGTGGCTTTCAAAGAAGATGACAGCCTCCGATTCGTTCGCCAGCCGTTCATCCTCGTGAATCCCGAACTTCCCATCGCCAAGACCACCTCCCCGAACCTGGAAGAGACCATATTTCCCCGGGTATTCACCAGAGACAGCCAGTTCCTCTACCTCAGGAGCATCTGGAACAACCTGGAGGGGAAGAAGGTTTACTTCCGACTCCCATACGGTAAGATCATAGAGAGAAGATTCATCCGCATCACTCCCGACACCCTCGTGCTGGAGGGCTCCGGGAAGAGAAGCACCATCACAGATTATGCCGATTCGTACATCAACATCCTGACTATGCAGAAAGTGGAGCCCCGGAGCGAATACGACCCCGTATATCACATAAAGTTTCGAAAGGGTATCCCTTATCTCAACATATTCCGGGGACTGGGGGTGGCTGTATCCATCGGGGACAGTGTGGACAGGATGATAACAGCGGCTTCGGGCCTCGTACTGCACGAAAACAGGGACAGGGATGACTTCTACACGGACAGATACCTGTCGATTCTGGGAGATAGATGGTTTACGGTCGACAGCTGGGGCAAACTGGTACCCCGAAAGGAGGTCTTCATACTGGAAAAGAGCGACAGCGTCAGGTACGCATTCCAGATTCTGAACTTCTACCACCCACAGGACCCATCGAAACCGGGATTCATAACCCTGAGGTACGGGCGCATAAAGAGGATCCACAGGTAGATGATATCGATTATCCTCCATGTACTGCTACTGGCCACAGGACTGGCCATACTCATAAAGGGGGCAGACCTCCTCATTTCCGGTGCATCAGGACTGGCCAGGAGGGCGGGCATATCCGACATGGTTATCGGTCTTACTGTGGTGGCCCTGGGCACCTCACTGCCCGAACTGACCATAAACCTCCTGGCAAGCGCGAAGGGGGCCTCCGGCATAACGATGGGGAATGTGGTGGGGTCCAACATCACCAACATCCTCCTCATACTGGGAATCTCCGCCATAATGAGACCCCTCAGCATAAGCAGGGACTTCGTCCGTAAGGAGATACCCCTCAACTTTCTCGCAACAGCAATCCTTCTGGTGATGGCGATGGACCCCCTTCTGGATGGAAGCCGGGGACCCATACTCAGCCGCTCGGAGGGGGCGGTCCTGGTAATCACCTTCGCCGGATACATCTACTTCCTCGCCGCATTCCTGGAGAAGAACCACGGCCAGGAACCCACCATGCCGCCGGGAAAGTCCATCCTGTTCATCGCGGTCGGGATTCCTGCCCTCGTGCTGGGCTCCAGAATGACCGTCAACAGCGGCATACACCTTGCAGAACTCATGGGCATAAGTCAGGCCCTCGTGGGGTTGTTCTTCATTGCAGTGGGAACCTCTCTCCCGGAGCTTATCACCTCCGCCGTTGCCGCCCGCAAAGGCAAACCCGACATAGCTCTGGGAAATGTGGCGGGATCCAACCTATTCAACATAAGTCTGGTTCTGGGATCCAGCGCCCTCATCCGCCCCATACCCGTCCCGCCCCTCATCTACCGGGACCTTATATTCCTGATTATAGCAACCTTCGCCCTCATCCTGGCCTACAGGACAGGTCCCGGAAGGAGCATATCCAGAGCAGAGGGCATCCTGCTGGTATCCATGTACATCGCCTACATACTCTACTCCTGGTATCTGGAGCTGGCCCGCTGATAGCTGTTCGGGGAAAACCCCTGTAAAATTTCTTCTCGAAGGCATGTATATACTCCTCGGAATCATATCATTCATCGCTGCGGTTCTTCTGGCATTTCACGAATTGCTGGCCGCTTTTCTCCTCTCCATTGCCGCCGCAATCGTATTTAAAGCAGAAGGTAAGACCTCCATGTTCCGATATTCCCTGGTAATTTCCATCATCCTGTTCCTGAAGCTCATAGGCAATGCCCTCATTCCCATAGTTATGGCCGCCCTCATAACCATGATCTTCCATCCCGTCGTGGATTACCTCCACAGGAAGTACCGCATAAGGAAAGCCATCTCCTCCATCATTATAGTGATTCTCCTCCTGCTTCTGTTCATCGGTGCGTTCACCTACCTGTTCGCAATAGTAATAAATCAGGCAGAAACGGTCATGAGAAACATGAAGTACTACTACTCCACCCTCCCTCCCCAGATTAAGGATATGCTCTCGCAGGCCCTCAAGGACTTCGACATCAGCAACATCTTCTCCATCATAAATGTGGCCACATCCACGCTGTCCATCGGATTCAACGCGATGATTGGAATCATCCTGTCCATTTACTTCCTTACAGACGCAGAGTCCCTCCTTGCGATGATATCCCGGAAGTTCGACCTTTCCCAGATGAGAAACTTCTACAACATCACCTCCAAATACATCAGAACCCAGATGGGTATAGCCCTGTTCGTGGGGCTTCTTGTATTTACCCTGTCCTCCATCCTGGGAATCAGATTTGCCATACTGATTGGATTCCTGGCAGGTCTTTTGAACCTCATTCCCAACATCGGATTCATAATCACCCTCTTCCTCTCCATAATAATAGTGGCTGTCTCCTCCGACCATGTATTTCTCGACCTTGCAAAGCTGGCCCTCGTATTCACGATAGACCAGGTTATGGAAACCATAATTACACCCAGAATCATGGGGCAGACCTTCAAAATCGAGCCATCGCTCGTCATCCTGGGGCTGGCGATAGGTGGAGCCCTGTTTGGAATAGTGGGATTCGTCTTCGCAGTGCCATCGGTGGTGATTATCAGGAACCTGCTGTTTCCGGAAGAACCTTTAAAATTAGTTCATGAAGATAACAGCGAAGAACTTTGAACTGACGGACACCCTGAAAGATTATGTGGAAAAGAGGCTGTCGAATCTGGATAAATACTTCGATGGTGTTATGGGGGTCGAGGTGGTCTTCTTCGAGCAGAGAGGCAGATACACGGGGGAACTCATAGTCAGGGCAAAGGGCAGGACCATGAAAGCCCAGACCACCGACAAGGATATCCTGAAGGTGGTGGACGACCTGAAGGAGATCATCACCAAAGAACTGAGAAGGTACAAGGAAAGGATCAAAGGTCACAGGAAGAGTTAAACACGGCCCCCTGCGGGGCCTTTCGCCATGTTTAAGCTCATAGACCACACAGCAGACATCGGAATAGAGGTGGAAGCCGATTCCCTCGAAGAATTATTCAGGGAGTCTGCAAGGGGAATGTTTTCCATTATCACTGAAGATTTACAGGATGTGGAATGCACACAGGAGGTCTCGGGAAGGGTGGAAGGGGAGGACATACAGGAACTCATGTACAACTTTCTGGAGGAACTCCTCTTTATATTCGAAGTAAAGCATCTGCTGATAAAAGATGTGAAAGTGGATGTGGAAGGCAACAGGATGAAGTACAGGGCATGCGGCGAAAGGGTTTCCCCGGAAAAGCATAAGATAGCAACCGGAATAAAGAGTCCCACATACCACATGATGGAAATAAAGCAGAGAAAAGGGCGATGGTGGGCCCGAATAATATTCGATGTGTAGTGGCCCATTAAACTTTGGATAATATGAACAGTTCGGGATACCTGAACCTCCTCCACAGCACATACAGAAAACCTCTGGAGGAAATCAATCATATACTCATAAAGAGCCTGGAAGAGGATTTTCCCTCCCCCCAGTTCCTCTATGGGGGCAAAAGGCTGAGGCCTCTGGCCGTTTTAATCTCAGGAAAAGCCTACGAAAACTACTCCGAAAAGCTCCTCAAAGCGGCCCTGTCCGTGGAATTGATACATGCAACTTCGCTCGTGCACGACGACATCATAGACGAAGATGCCATAAGGAGGAATTTCCCCACCCTGTACAGCGTATTCGGAAAAGTCATAGCGGTCCTTTCGGGGGATTATCTCTTCGTCAAGGCTCTGGAAATGATCTATCAGACTGAAAACAGAAGGGTATTCAGGGAGATGCTGGATGCCGCCAACCGGATGGTGAAGGGGGAGCTGGACGAGGAAGTGCTGCCGGAGGAGAAACGCCTTCAGGAAGAGGTGTACATGGACATCATCAACAAGAAAACCGCTTCCCTCTTTGAATTCTCTTTCGTGGCAGGAGGGATTATGAGGAAGGAGGATGAAAAAACCATAACCATACTCCGAAAAGCGGGAAGCCACTATGGAATGGCATATCAGATTGCTGATGACTGCGACGATTTAATGGAAGAGGTGGAAAAAGGCAAGATCACGCTCCCCCTAATAAAGGTCTATGACCCCGCCATCAGAAAGCTATTCGACAGCCCCCACGCCCTGATGGAAGAAGTTATCAGAAGGGGCGGAATGGAGATGGCAGTTGAAGAAGGATTGAAATATCTGGACCTCTCCATGGATATCCTCTCCTTCGATCCGGAGCTCCAGAGGGCATTCGAGCCCTACCATAGCTATCTCAGAGCCCGCATGAGGGAAAGGCTCCAGAAGGCCAATGCCTGAGGAAAAGAAACTCATAGATCTCGCCCTGATTGAGGACAGCCTCTACGGGGATTTAACGACGGAAATCCTCGGCATAGGGGGAAGGGGGAGATTCACCGTACATGCCAGGGAAGAACTGGTCCTGTGCGGAACATGGATATTCGAGGAGGTCATGCACCATCTGGACCCGAACACGCAGGTGAGGTTTCTCTTCTCCGACGGGCAGGAGGTATGCCCCGGTGTAATAGGGCATGTGGAGGGGAGCATAAGGGCCATACTCAGGGCCGAAAGGGTGGCCCTGAACTTTTTGCAGCGCCTTTCGGGCATAGCGACCACCACCAGGAAGTTCGTAAAGAGGATAAGGGGAACCGGGGTCAGGATACTGGACACCCGCAAGACCACACCCCTTTACAGAAAACTGGAGAAGATGGCTGTCAGATGCGGCGGAGGGCACAACCACCGCCTGACCCTTTACGATGGAATCCTGATAAAGGACAACCACATAAGGGCGGTGGGAAGCGTGGGCGAGGCGGTAAGGAGAGCGGTAAAAAACAGGCCCTACGGGAAGATGATAACAGTGGAGGTGGAATCCATAGAGGAGATGGAGGAAGCCGTGGAGGCAGGAGCCGATATAGTTATGCTGGACAACTTCCGGATAGAGGACATAAGAAGAGCAGTCGAAAGGGCAGGTGGAAGGGTGAAGCTTGAGGTATCGGGAGGGGTGAATCTGGACAATGTGAGGGAGATAGCAGAAACCGGAGTGGATTACATATCCATAGGGGCCCTTACCCACTCGGCCAGATGGGTGGACATTTCCATGGAACTCGCTGAAATAAATTATTAAATCGTTTATACTGTACCCAAAGCGCGAAAAGAAAACCCCAAGGGGAGATACGTTTAGGAAAGTGAAGAAAAATGAAACTATATTCAGAGATTTTGGAACGGCATCTTGCATTTCATATTACTGGAATATTGGAAAAGCAATTAAAAATAGGTCCTTAACTGTTCAGACTTACAACCGCGCCAGATCTCTCACCTTCTTCCCTGCTGTATGAAGTTTTCTTTTATCTCAGGTATGCTTTATACTTTTTACTATGACAGGCTTATCAAGTTATATTTTTGTGGGTTTTTTCTTTCTCGCAACCACACTTTCAATTATCCTTCTTCTATTTATAATCGATAAACGCAGGATGGCTCAGATGAGATCCGAACTTTATAAATTGAAAGATGCGCTTCTAACTACCAAAAATGAGCTGGAATTCTGTAAAAGAACTATAGATTTGGAAGTCAATAAAAAACTCTATGAAAAACTCGAAAGAATGTATAATGAAATAGAGGAAAATTGCAAAGAAAAAATAAAAATTATTTATGAACAAAGATTTAAAGAAGGTTATGAAAAGGGCAAATTGGTAGCAGATTCCGAATTTTATAAAAATATTATTTATCGAATAATTCCAGAGGAGAGCTATTATGAATCGATATTTCCGTTTGGGAGGGATACCTATAAGGTTAGTTTTTATTATCAGCTATTCTGGAAAGGGTCTTTTCCTATAACAAATAAAATTCCGCTTGTTGAGTACGAATACAAAATTTTAAAAAGCAAGGATGAGATGGAACTTCTATTGGAACTCTATGAGAGTTCGTTAAAAAAAGCTATCAATATAATCCGAGAAATAGCTCCAATTGAGGCGGATTTAGAAAAACTTAACTTTTTCAAAGGAAAGCCTATAGATTTACCACTTAAAATCTTACGGTAAGAGTTAATCCAGATCGCTTTTCCATACCCGCTCAGCAAAAGCTTTCAAAAAGCGTTCCCTTTTAGAGTACACAGCACCAGAGCTTTCAATCAGCCTACAGCACTAAGCTCATGCCCCGGCGGGCGAATCGGACCTCCCCCCTGTAATACTGTTTCAGCCTGGCGAGCACCCCGGCCTCATCCATGTCATCGTCATAGTGGATGATGTAGGTCAGGGATGGATTGGCTCTGGAGAGCAGTTTCGCCAGCTCATCCACCGGTGTGTGATAACTGCCCTCCCCCACCTCGTGGAAAAGAACATCCACCCCCATGTAATAACAGGCATCCTCCTCCACATCCCGAACATCCGTTGCATACACCATCGAATCATCGAATTTGAAAACGGCTGTCCTCATCGGACCGTGGGGACGCTGTAGCACACGAACCCTGTATCCCTCCACCTGAAGAACATCTCCATGCTCGAAGGTCCTGAAATCCGCAATCTTTTCGGCCTCCACAAGTCCATAGGTCTCGCTCCAGAGGAGTCTGGCTTTGCGGATGGTCTCCCTGAAGCCGTATATGATGGGCCTGTGGGACCTGGATAGGCGGAGCATGAGGATGGGAAGACCCAGGATATGGTCTCCGTGGGGGTGGGTCAGGAGGATGTAGCGGGGAAGGATGTCCATCGAAAAGAGCTGGACGGGGACCGTGGGACCGGCATCTATGAGAATCGAGTCATCTATCAGTACGCTGGTGTTGTAACGGGAAGTATCGGCAGGACCGGTCCCGAGAATCCGGATGAACATAAGCCTCAGACCTCCATATAAACCTCTATATGAAGGGTGTCCCAGGGAATCGTATCCCGGTGGATGGCGAAGACCACCGCGTGAACCGGAATGCCCTGGTCCATAATGCTGGATATCACTTCGTTCCTGTCTCTGGGAATGTATCCCACCTTTTCTCCCCCTTCGGTGAAGACTTCTATGGCCTTCTCGTCGTAGGGATTGTCCGGCTCCCTCCTGAGAAGAAGCCTTTGCCCCTCCCTTATGATGCCGGCATTCACCAGAAACAGACCGGAGTAATACTGGATTCCAGCCACATTGGTCCGCACAAGACGGACCCTTCTGGAACTCCTTCTATTCTCCCGCCTGACGGTCCCAACCATAGGAAGAAGGGCAACGCCGGGCAGTAATTTCAGAAAATCCCTGCGCTTCATATCATGAAAAATTTTAATCTACCGGCACAGGAGAGATTTCATTTCTTCCCTTTTTAAGCATATCGCAGGGGGTCTGTCCATATTTATTTTCCACTCCGTATGGTTCCTCATCACAGCCTTATGCAGAGGTGTCTCCGTATAATTATTTGCTGTATTTTTCGAATGTGGTATCTGACACCGGGAGATGTAGTCCCCCACAATGTACTTTACCAGCCCGACGCTTTCCGTCTTACTCAGAAGCGTTTCACCATATCCATTCCCGATTCCCAGATTCACGCCCCGCTTTACGAGAATGTCGAGGATATTCATGTGCCCCTTCTCGAAAACCCGGTGCACAGCAAAGCGCCGTGCGGAGGTATCTTTCCAAGTTCACTCTCTATCTCTGTCAGGGCTCCCTTTTCCACAATGTAATGCGCTATATCATCGCGACCTGCACGGACTGCCAGATGCAGCAGTGTGTCGCCATACTCATTTTTAAGGTTTACTCCGGCGCCATGCTCTCTGCCTTATGTAATGACATCCCGTCCCTTCCCATACCTCTTTATCCAGCTCCAGCAAATAAATTCAATTCCGCTTCACTCCATCATCGGTATCCAGATGCCCTTTTCCTTTGCCGTCTTTATGGCCAGTTCGTATCCGGCATCCGCATGCCTTGCAACCCCTATTCCGGGGTCATTGGTGAGGACCCTCCTGAGGCGAATGTCCATCTCCTCGGTTCCATCCGCCACTATCACCTGGCCCGCGTGGAGGGAATATCCCATTCCCACACCTCCACCGTGGTGGAAGGATACCCATGTGGCACCGCTGACGGCATTGAGGGCAAAGTTCAGAAGGGGCCAGTCGGCAATCGCATCCGATCCATCCTTCATGGCCTCGGTTTCCCTGTTGGGGGATGCAACGGAACCCGCATCCAGGTGATCCCTTCCGATGACTATGGGGGCCTTCACTTTCCCTTCCCTGACCAGCCTGTTGAAGAGGAGTCCCGCCTTATCCCTCTCCCCATATCCCAGCCAGCAGATCCGGGCGGGAAGACCCTGAAACTCCACCCTCTCTTGAGCCATGCGGAGCCACCGGTGGAGATACTCCTTCTCCGGAAAGAGCTTTATCAGCTCCTCGTCTATGGTGTAGATGTCGTCGGGATCTCCCGAAAGGGCAACCCACCTGAAGGGACCCATGCCCAGTGAGAACAGGTCCCGGATATAGGCGGGAACGAATCCCGGATACTTCCATGTGCCATCCGGGTTCCTTATCTCCTCCTCCTTCAAATCGCTGTACCCCTTCTTCGCTCCTTCCACAGCATTTCCGCGCAGATTGTTGCCATAATCGAAGGTCTCCGCCCCCATCTCCTGAAGCCTTACCATGAGGCGAACATGTTTTGCCATCGTCAAGTAGGAACGGCGCAGGTATTCATCCGGATCCTCGCGGCGGAGCCGGACAGCCTCTTCATAGGAGAGGCCCTCGGGGACATAGCCATTCAGGGGATCGTGGGCACTGGTCTGGTCGGTCAGCAGGTCAGGCACCACACCCCTCTCCACCAGCCTCCCCAGGAGGGTCACCACATTTCCGATCCAGACTATACTCCTTGCGATGCCCTTCTCCCTGTAATCCAGCGCCCTGTCTATTGCCCTGTCCAGGTCGTATTCTATCTCGTCCAGATAGCGGGTGTAGAGGCGCTTCTTTGCCCTCTCCTCGTTGACCTCCGCAGCCAGATATGTGGCATTGGTCATGGTGGCCGCAAGGGGCTGGGCCCCGCTCATTCCTCCACATCCCCCCGAGACTATCAGCTTTCCGCGAAGATTATCCGTCCCGAAGCGCTTTCTCCCGGCGGCGGCAAAGGTCTCGTATGTCCCCTGCAGTATTCCCTGCGTGCCGATGTAAATCCAGGAGCCGGCAGTCATCTGCCCGTACATTATGAGTCCGAGGCGCTCCAGATGATGGAAATGCTCCCATGTGGCCCACTTCGGGACAAGGTTGGAATTGGCTATTATGACGCGGGGAGCCCACCTGTGGGTCTTGAAAACCCCCACGGGCTTACCGCTCTGGACCAGCAGGGTATCGTCCTCGTCCATCCTCTTGAGAGTCTCCACGATGGCATCGAAAGCCTCCCAGTTGCGGGCCGCCTTCCCGGTTCCACCATATACGATGAGGTTATCCGGATCCTCGGCCACATCCGGGTCCAGATTGTTCATAATCATCCTGAGGGGCGCCTCCAGCTGCCAGTTCCTGGCATGCAGTTTCGTTCCACGGGGCGCCCTGATCACCCTTTTGATTCTGCCTTTCATGCTTCAATTTTATACCCGAAAAGGGGACAGGACTCTTCTTTCTGCAAAAGTGCGCTATCCTGCGGCCCGGTTCGGGACATATTCTCAAGATTGTGTAATTTAGTTCACAGGAGGCATCGTTAAAGACTGGCAGGATTTTGAGCCAGCGGGAAGAGACGGACTCCAGAACCAGAGCAACAGGGAACAGAGCATAATCCACAAAAGCAAAGAAGTCTATATTATTCATCTCCTGCCTTCTGACCTGTCCGAAAACAGCCTCTATCGGATTGGTGGAGAGGGAAGCATTATCGATAAGGGACTTGAAATAGAACTCCATACGGGGGAACCCCTTGCTCAAATCCATCAGCCTGTCCACAAACCTCTCCTTTTCGGTCTCCTTCACGGGCAAATTCCTCCTTAAGGACATGAAAGGTCAGACCGGGGAAATATGGGCTGAATCACCTGTGAAAGACCACTGAGGCCCCCTTCCCATTAG